>DASZMG010000015.1:0-3913 GCA_035551975.1 Candidatus Acidiferrales bacterium
GGCCATCGCCATCAAATACAAGAAAGACATCGTTTGGAAGGAAGCCGAACAGGGTTCTGCCACCGCCGTGATGGTGGGCGATCCCTCCAAGCCCGGCTTCTACGCGGTCCTGACCAAGTGGCACCCGCATCATTCGAGCCGTCCGCATTACCATCAAAATGACCGTTACATTACGGTCATCTCGGGCACCTGGTGGGTGGGCACCGGAGCGAAATACGATCCCGAACACACCACTCCGGTTCCCGCCGGGAGCTTCGTCACCCACTACGGGAAGCAGATTCACTACGACGGCGCACGCGACGAAGAAGCGGTATTGATGATCATGGGACAAGGGCCCGCCACCTCCACTCCCGCCGAGGTGAAGTAAGATCTTGCGCAGAAAACCGGTCGGCGCCACTCATTGGGGCGCTGGCCGGCAACTTCGCACCGAGCACGCTGAGCTTTTTTATTAAGATTATTTCTTTATCTGCCGCTTGTCGTTCAAAATCTGCTATTCTGCCGATTCGTCCCTTATGTTGCGCCGCCGTTCGCTTCTGGCTTTTCTTTCGCTTGCAGTCCTTTTCAGCGGTTGCAGTTCGCCCCGCCGGGTGGCCGCCGAAAGCCTTCCGAAGGAACAACCGAAAGAACAGCAGGCTGACAACATCCCCCACTCGCGCGAGGCCAATGACGTGGCCCGATTCCTGGCCGGAATGCCGGGAACACCCGGCAGCCCCTACGCGGCCCTGGAGGAAAGCGATGTCTGGAAGGAGCACAGCCGCATTGTCGATGCCGCCTGGCAGCAAGCGGAGCGGGAACAGCTTCCCGGCCTGCGCAAGTTTCAGATGGATGAGCTGAGCGCTCCGGCGCTCGAGAACGCCACCGTGTTCTACCCATTCAGCGGTCCCGACTCCCTGACCGCTGCGCTCTATTTTCCGCACAATCCGCTTTACGTAATGGTGGCGCTGGAGCCAGCCGGCACCTTGCCTACCGAGCGCCAGATCGCCGCGAAACTCACGCCCGCGTACCTGAGCGCCATTCGCGAAACTATGGCGTCCGAGCTAGGCCGTAGCTTTTTTATCACGCGGCAAATGGACCGCGAATTCCGCGGCCAGGTTACTGACGGCCTGCTGGTGCCGATCCTGCAATTGCTGGTGCGTTCGGGACACAGCATTGTCGGTTTCCGCTACGTGCGCCTGAACGAAACAGGCCAAGTGATCGATCGTACAGCGGACTTTCATGCATCTACCCGCTACGGGAACAAGGGCTTTGAAATAGAATTCCGGAACGATGCCGATTCGTCGGTTCACCACCTGTTCTATTTCTCGGTGAATCTGTCGAACGACCGATTGCGCGAGAATACTCCATTCCAGTTGTACCTTTCCCACCTCACCGGCGCGGTTTCGATGTTGAAGGCGACCTCTTATATGCCGCATCATCCAGGGTTCTCCATGATCAGCGACGCTTTGCTCCGCGCGAGCGATGCGGTTCTGCAGGACGACTCCGGCCTCCCTTTCAGCAAATTCGCAACGGACCAATGGAAGGTGCAGCTTTACGGGGATTACAACCAGCCTTACGGCAGTTTCCGGTGGATGGAACAGCCCGATCTGCGGGAAGCCTACAAAACGTCGAACCCGAAAGCGCTTCCCATGCATGTGGGTTACGGCTTCAAGCGGATTACGTCGAATCTGCAACTGGCGACGCGCCTTAAGTAATTTAGACTGACGCGTGCGAGTCTTGCCACGCTTTATTCCTGGCTAGCGGTCAACGCTTGATCGAGATCCCACAGGATATCGTCGAGATCTTCCAGGCCGATCGACAGGCGGATCATGTCGGGTTCGACGCCCGCCGCTTTTTGCTCCTCGGCGCTCAACTGCTGATGCGTGGTCGAAGCTGGATGGATCACCAGGCTGCGCGCATCGCCGACGTTCGCCAGATGCGATAGAAGTTTGGCGTTGTCGACCAGCTTGCGCCCCGCCTCCAGCCCTCCTTTTACGCCGAAACAGAACACCGCGCCCGCGCCCTTCGGCAGATATTTCTTCGCCAGGTCGTGATACTGATTGCCGGGGAGGCCGGGATAGTTCACCCAGGAAACGCTCTTGTGGCCGGTAAGATATTTCGCCACCGCCATGGTGTTCGATACGTGCCGGTCCATACGCATGCCCAGCGTCTCGATCCCCTGAAGAAACAAAAATGAATTGAAAGGGCTGAGGCACGATCCGATATCGCGCAAACCTTCGACGCGCGCGCGAAT
Source organism: Candidatus Acidiferrales bacterium (assembly GCA_035551975.1). Lineage (GTDB taxonomy): Bacteria > Acidobacteriota > Terriglobia > Acidiferrales > UBA7541 > Palsa-295. Next base: position 2,231 of record DASZMG010000015.1, read on the forward strand.
GATGAAGGCGATGGGCCCGAACACCTCGCTAAAGTTCATACCGTGATACGCGCGCGAGGGCTGATTGATCTGCGGAAACGCGCCTTTCGTCCAATCGAACTTGCCGCCGTCGACGATCATGCCGCCGATGGAGTTGCCGTGTCCGCCCATGAATTTGGTGAGCGAGTGCACAACGATGTCCGCGCCGAAATCGATGGGACGGCATAGATAAGGCGTGGCGAACGTGTTATCGACCACCAGCGGTAGATTGTGCTCGTGGGCGATTTTGGCGACCGCCTCGATGTCCAGCACGCCTCCGCGCGGATTAGAGATCGTCTCGCCATACAGGCACTTGGTTTTGGGCGTAATCGCCTTGCGGAAGTTTTCAGGATTGTCGGGGTCGACGAAAGTCACGTTATAGCCCATCTTGCGGAAGCTGACTTCGAACTGGGTGTAGGTGCCGCCGTAGAGTGTGCTGGCCGCCACCATTTCGTCGCCGGATTCCAGCAGGCTATTAATCGTGATAAATTGCGCCGACTGGCCGGAGGACATCGCCAGACCCGCCACACCGTTTTCAAGCGACGCCACGCGCTGCTCCAGCACGTCGGTCGTCGGGTTCATGATGCGCGTGTAGATATTGCCGAATTCCTGCAGCGCGAATAAACTCGTGGCGTGCGCGGAATCCTTGAAGACGAACGACGTGGTTTGGTAGATGGGAACAGCACGGGCGCCGGTGGTGGGGTCCGGCTGATAGCCGTGATGCAGCGCGCGGGTGTTAAATCCAAAGTTACGGTCGGTTGTTTCGGACATAGGGTCCATTCTATACGACCGCGTACGAATGGAGTTGCTGCGGGGCGGCCGCTAGCTTATTACTGTCTAGGATTTCTTGTACTCCATCTTGACGGTGCCTTCACGATAATCAATCGTCACGGTGAGGTTGGCTAGCACCGGCATGCCTAGAATCCCTCCGAATCCAACACCCATCGAATCGCTCATTTTTTCGAGGCTTATGGCAATGAGTCCAGGATTCTCGTGCCGGAACCCGGCGAAGACCAGCGAGACTTGCGTGGCCAGTGACGTCTTTTCCACGTTGCCCTGAATGCCCTTGACGGTTATTCGCGAGTCCGCACTCACGCTGGTGGATTCCCTTGCTGTTTCCGTGTCGATCAGATTGGCCGACGATCCAGAGTCCAACAAAAACAGCGCTGAATGCACACCAGGACGGCCTCCTTCGATCGTCGTGGGCACCGCAAGGTGGTCTCCGAATCTATACACGCGAGAGAAACCAGGCGCCGGATTGCCCGCGTCCACTGGTCCGGAATCGGCGCCTATTTCCCCATTGTGCGGCCTCGGTTCCAGCAACAATTCCATTTTCGGGAAGTCAATCTTAACCAAAAAGCGCCCGAAAACATCGGCGCCGATCAGTCCGTCGAAATCCGCTGACTGCGCGCCGCGGAATACGGAAACTGGATAATCCGCAAAAACAACATCGCCCGCTCGGACCTCCGAAGCTAAATACGAGATTGCGGATGATGGATTTTTGTCACCAATCCCCTTGGCTTCCGAAGCTTCGCCGCTGATCACCTGGAGTCCGGCTTTTTCGGCCAACTTTGGCGATACCGATATACCGGATGCTCCCGTGTCCAGAATCAACTTCACGCTTTCCTTTTGATTCAGCATCAGCTTCAGGCCCCACCCTCGAGG
>DASZMG010000016.1:0-9296 GCA_035551975.1 Candidatus Acidiferrales bacterium
AAGATGTTGGTAACAGGACTCGATCATCACCAGCGCGGCGAAAGAAAACATCAAGTACGGCATCTCGGAAAGAACGTAGTCCCCATACTCCCGGAAGAAAGGATGAAGCGCGATTACCAGCAGCAGGCAGATTTGGCCGTAGCGTGGCACGACGGGATCAATCAGCCGCATGAACAGAATCAGAAAGATTACGAAGCAGGCCACCGAGACTACTTTCATCGCCCGGAAGTTCACGCCGAAGAACTTGTACACGGGCGCCAACATCAGTGGATAAATCGGTGGATATCCCTCCGGCGGGCTAATCCACATCGCGTCCGGATTCGGTACGAACTTGATTTCCGCATACGGCCGGCCTTCTACGATGTTCGCGGCATGCATGATGTACGCCGCGTAGTCATCAGGGATCAGCGCGTGCCCGGGAGTTAAGCTCATTAGATAGATCAATCCGGTAAGCGCGACTAATATCCACTGCAGTTTTTTGCCAAGAGTGTTCTGTAGAAGATTCCCCGTTGCCGAAGATTCTGGCACTTCGTGGTTCACTTCGAGGTCGGATGGCGCAGTTTTCGACACGAGACTGCATATTATCCTCGTCTTGCTTGCTCAGCCGAACTTTTCCCGCGGCAAATCCTACGCGTCCGCCCAGCGTCGCAGCAGGTTGTGGTAAACGCCGGTCAGTCGCACCGCGGACGGATGTTCTGCCAGATCCCGGTTCACTCGCTGGATAGCCATGTCCAGGTCGAATAGCAGCGAACGCTCGCCGTCATCGCGCACCATGCTTTGAATCCAGAAAAATGACGCAATACGCGCCCCGCGCGTCACCGGTCGCACATGATGCAAACTCGTTGCCGGATACAAAATCATGTCCCCCGCCGGCAGCTTCACGTTGTGTGTTCCATACGTATCTTCCACGATCAATTCGCCGCCGTCGTATTCCTCTGGCGCGCTTAAAAAAAGCGTCGCCGAAAGATCCGTCCGTATCCGATGCGGCGTGCCGGCCACCTGCCGTATGGCGTTATCCACGTGCGTGCCGAACGATTGACCGCTCTGGTAAAGATTAAACAGCGGCGGAAAAACTTTCAGCGGAAGTGCGGCGGTGATGAACAGCGCATGCTGTCCAAGTGCGCTCAGAATCATCTCGCCCACGCTCCGCGACGCTGGCGAATTTTCCGCAACCTGCTGGTTGTCTTTGGTCCGGGAAGACTGATATCCCGCTGTGACCTTGCCGTCGATCCATTCAGCCGTTTCAAACAACCGCCGGGCCTCGGCCACTTGCTCCCGCGTGAGTACATCTGGAATTGGCACCAGCATTGTTATTGCCCCTTCCCGTTCGGCAGCCGAAAATTCAGGCTTGCGGTAGCGGATCGCCCTGCGCCAGGAATAACATGCGCCGGGTGAGGCTCGTCGTAATAGTAGCGATCGGCCAGGTTGTAAACGTTCACCTGAATGTCCATCCACTCCGCGAGGCGGTAACGCCCCATGGCATTGGATACCCAGTAGCTCGGCACCTGCTTCAAGAGGCGTGTCGTGGGATCGAGAGGAAGCGTCGAACTCGCCGTTCTCCAGTCCACAAAATTTTCTCCGGCTCCAAATTCGAGCCCCTGCCAGGGCAATTCGTACGTCGTCCAAAGATTGAAGGTGTTCTGCGGCACGTTTGCCAGTGGGTAACCCACCGATGCGGGATAAAATTTCGAACTCACCACTTCGCTATGCAAATACGCGTAGCTCGATAGAATTTCCCATCGGCTCGTCAGGTGTCCGCTCAACTGAATCTGCGCCCCATCGACGCGTTGGTTCCCCCCAAGCACGTTAAGCAATGGATTATTGGGGTCCGGTTCGCGCGCGTTCGTTTTGTCCGTGCGAAAGATTGCCGCCTGCAGTGTCAATCTTCGGTTCGGTAGATCCCATTTGCTCCCGAGTTCGTACGTTTTATTTTTTTCCGGCGGTGTATTTGCACTCGCCGCGCTGAGCGCCAGCGTTTCCGCGGACGGATTGAACGAGGTTCCGTAGTCGAAGTAGATGCTCGCATTACTTTTCGGTTTGTAAACGATGGCTCCTCGCCAACTCGGCATCTCGTCGACGCGGTTGAACGCCGATGCAGGCGCCACCGACTGGGAATAGTCCGTGCTGAAGCGGTCCCACCGCACTCCGCCTGTCAATTCCACTTTCGACCCCAGCGAAATCGTATCGAGCGCGTAGGCCGCCGCGGTGTACGCGGTGGTGTGCACGATTGATGTGATCGTCTCTGCTCCCGACGGCGCCTCATACGGATTCGGCGCCAGCAGCGGAGTCGAAGGAACATTGGTGTATGTAGGCCGCACTGGATCGGACGTTTCGCGGCCCGCCTCCACACCTGCAACGAACGTATGCCGCACCGCTCCCGTATGAAACAACGCTACGACATCGGTCTGCTCGTCCAGAAATGACTCCACGCTGTTCACTGCAATCTCGTGACGCGTCACCGCTATGTTGCTTAACGGCGTCGTGTGAGTCACTCCCGTGGGAATCTGCGGCTCAGTGATCAACGCCTCGCGATTATAATTGGCATAGCGCAATTGGCTCCGCAGCGTCATCGTCCCGCTGAAATCGTGCTCCAGTTTTGCCGTACCCACGTTCGCATCGGTCTTCAGGTAATTCCCATTTTCAAATCCGTAATAATTGTTTCGCGGAACTTTCGCCGGCTGATTGAAAAACCACGGAACTCCGTAATCCGGCTTGTCGTCTTCCCACAATCTTAAATAGCTGAACGTAAGCCGCGTCGGCGTGCCAACACCGAACGTGATTGCCGGAGCAATTCCGTATCGCCGATTTAAAGCGATGTTTCTTCCCGCTACCTGCGAATCGTTGCCCATCAAATTCAGCCGAAATGCGGTCTTATCGCCCAGCGCGGTGACTGGCTCATCCATATCCATCGTTAGCCGCCGCGTTCCATCGGTACCGAACGTTACCGTTCCGCCGACTGTCGGTTCCAGATGCGGTGTCTTCGTCGTTTGGCTCACCACCCCACCCGTCGACCCGCGGCCGAACAACACCGACGAGGGCCCTTGCAGCACCGCCACGCTTTCCATATCGAACGGATCGCGGTAATAGCTGCCAAAGTCGCGCATGCCATCAAGAAAAATATCGTTGCGCGCCGTAAACCCGCGAATGGTCAGGTTGTCGCCCTGCGCGCCACCCTCCCCCGCCGCCAGACTGATGCCCGCCACATTGCGCAGCGCATCGCGCAGCGTGGTTGTTCCTTCTTCCTGCATGATTTTTTGCGGCACAACATTGATTGTCTGCGGCGTATCCAGCGGCCCCATGGGCAGCTTCGCCAGGCTCACGCTCTCGGAATCTCCGGTAACCGTCACCGATTCGGAGACCGAAGCAAGGTCGAGCCGTAGGATCCCCGCTGACACAAAACGGTAGGTCACTCCCGTGCCCGCCAGGATGCGGCTCATGGCCTGCTCGTCGGTATAAACGCCGCTTACGCCTGGCGAAAGTATCTTGCGTAGCGCTTCGTTCGGAACCAGCACGCGCAGTCCGTTGGTCTTTTCAAACGAGCCAAGCACTTCGTCTAAGGGGCCGGGAGGTATTTCGAAACGCCGCTCTGGAAGTGCAGTGCGCGCTTCTGATCGTGATGATCTTGGATAATCCTGGGGGCGTTCCTGCGCCTGAGTGACCTGAATCGTCTGGCTGCCGATGGCCGTATATGCGACCAGCGTGCCCATGGCCACCCATTTAAAGGTGACTGGCCAGCGCGGTTCATCGGTTTTGTTCTTTCTACGCTTCTCGCTTCTACGGCTTGGTTTTCCAGCCACGTGCCTCTCCTGTATTCCCGTGGCTGCTTTCCATATAATGACCATGGTCGGCAGCCATCCGGTTGTCGATTTGCCGGTCTCCGCAACTTCCTGCCAAGGTTTGGTTGCGGAGACCGTTCAATTTCGGATTGTTTAAGCCAGATGCGACCCGGTCGCATCTACCGGAATGCGTCGTCGGTCACTCGTTCCTTTTTCGTGAGTTTCCTACGAGGGCCTTTTTCCCGCCACACCCGCAGCGGCACTACACTTCTTGCAAATCCCACCCACTTCCAAACGCACTACCGCAATTTGAAACGAACCCTGTTTCGCTATTTCCTTCCTTAACTCCTCAAACGCGGGGCTCGTGTATTCGAAAATCGCTCCGCACCGCAGGCACGCCAGGTGGCAATGGTCCTTGCTCGTCTTGACTTCGTAATAGTGCTTCTCGCCTTCGATGTGCATCAGGTCCAGCTCATCGATCAGACCTTGGTGCTTCAGCAGAGAGATGGTGCGGTAGATTGTCGCTCGATCGATCTCCGGTTCACGCTCCCGCGCCAGGCGAAGCAATTCCGCCGCATCGAGATGACGCGGAACTTCCTGAATAATTTCAATCACTGCTCTCCGCTGCGAAGTGATGCGCACACCGCGCGCCCGTAGTTCTTTCAGAAGTGATCGCCGGTGAATAGGACCGGCTTGAGCCTTTCGTCCTAGCTGCGACTCTGTCACAAGTAATGAGCCGTTCGTCATGTTTAAGGACCCAACCCTCAGTTGTTATCGGGTATCAACTGGAGAGCGCCATTAAACCAAGAGGCTGAGAACCCTGTCAAGAGAAATAGCACCCTGCAAGTACACTTTTAAAATATTTTACATTTCTTGCGACTTTGTACGGTTTCTTGCGACTGGAAGGAAGGGAAGCGAGACACAACTGCCTATTCGCGGCGGGCCACTTGCCAGCGACCCGCGCGCGAACAGACCCTGCGAAGAACTAGGAAGCGGTGGTCGAAGCAGTGACGCCGCTGCGCGACGACGACTTCGAGAACGAAGAAGACTTCTCGAAACTGCTTTCGCCGGCGTCCCCGGTCTTGTCGATTTCGATCGACCCTTTGAAGTAGGCGCCGTCCTCGATCATGATGCGCGCCGTGGTCAAATCGCCCACCACTGAGCCGTCTTTCTTGATCTCAATGCGGTCGCGCGCGCGAAGGTTGCCCTTCACGTTTCCGTAAACGACCACTTCGCGGGCGATGATGTCGGCTGTGACTTTCGCGCTCGCTCCTACGGTCAGCTTGCGGTCTTCCAACTGCACCAGGCCCTCGACGCTTCCGTCGATGTGCAAATCCTCATTGCCTGTAATTTCGCCCTTCACGTGCAAACTTCCGCCCAGCCGCGCGGTGCCGCCGCTTGTCGCCGAAGGATACGTCTGATCCAAAGGTGCCATTGTCTTAGCCTCCCCAGAAAAGGATGACGCGCTTACATTTGGTACCGAGCTAGGCTGCTGCGGGAGCGGCTGCCTTGCGGGAGATTCGCTGCCCTTCTTCTCTCCTCCCCACATTTACCCTCCTTAGGGCCCACCACCAAAATCACCAAAAAAACTAGGACCGGGGCCTTCAATCTAGCCCGCTGATATATCGCTGCCAAATGCTAATTGGTACAGATGTGTCTCGATAGACAACGCTGTCTTCTGGGCTGGTCAAAAATTTGCTGGGACTGCAGGCTAACATACGCCTCTTCGCCTGCGCAATGAAATGGACACTGCTCCTTCGCCTTTTCGCGCCATACAGAAGAATCGATCTGCGAACGAAGATGCGGCGAACTATTGGCCGCCAGCAGCCTGTGCCGATTCTCGTTCCCGATCGAGCACGTACGCCTGAATCAGATGCACCTGCCCCGACGTAAGATCGTCCGCGAACGATGGCATGCCAAACTCGCGCCGCATTCCGCCGCGCACGATCTGCTCGAACATCTGATGTGTTTCCCGATCGAGATACCGCAAGTCCGGCACCTCGCCTCCGCTCACAACATCTGCGCCGTGACACCGCGAGCAGAAGGTCGCAAATAGAACGCGCCCTTTTTCGATTTCCGCCGGCGACGTCACCACGTGAAATGTCGGCATGGGCACAGGAGCCACCTCGCGGTGATATGGCGGCACTGTCGCCCTCCCGCCGAGTGCAAAAGTGAGCAGCATTCCAGCGCCGACATTCCCGCGTCCAATCGGCCGATTGTTAAGCACCATCGGGCCGCCCCATCCCATAAGCACCGAAACGTACTGCTTGCCGTCAATCCCATATGTCATCGGTGGCGCCGCAATTCCAACTCCCGCATCAAACTCCCACAGCTTTTTCCCGTCGGTCGCGCGATACGCCACGAGCTTCCCGTTCGCTTGTCCGTGGAACACAAGATTTCCCGCGGTTGTCAGCGTTCCACCGCTTTTGGGATTTTCCAGATCAACATGCCACGCCTCTTGCTGCTTCACCGGATCCCACGCCAGCAGCCGCCCGCTCACCTTCATATTTCGCGCTTCCTCGGTTGCCGGCCCGTGATACGCGCGATCCGCTCCGGTCGTCTGATCGTTCAGATCAATCTTGAAATCGCGGTTCACCGCGTGGACCGAATTGCCATTCACCGCGCCCAGGTACACCAGGCCCGTCGCAGGATTGAACGAGATCGGGTGCCAGTTGTGTCCTCCGTCCGTCGCCGGCTCCACTGCTTGGCCATCCTTGAGCTCACGAATTTTCGGATTCTCGATCGGGCGTCCGTTCGCGTCTATTCCCTTGGCCCAGTTCACCGCCGCGTAGGCTTTCGCCGAAATAAATTTCCCGGTTTCGCGATCCAGCACGTAGAAGAAGCCGTTCTTGTTCGCCTGCATGATCACGCGCCGCGCCTGTCCATCAATCGTTAGCGTCGCCAGCATCAGCGGCTGCGTCGCGTCGTAATCCCAGTCGTCGTTCGGCGTCGTCTGGTAATACCACGCCATCTCGCCGTTCGACGCATGCAACGCGATGATCGCCGCTGTGTACAAAGCGTCGCCCTTCCCTCGTATTTCGTCATACCAGGGCGCACCATTTCCCGTACCGGCGAAAATTAAATCCGTATCCGGATCGTAGACAATCGCGTCCCACGGGCTGCCTCCCCCACCCGCTTTCCACCACTCGCCCGACCAGGTCGCCGCCGCCTTCTTCATCGCTTCGGATTCAAACGGCTTCGACGGATCGCCCGGCACCGTGTACGATCGCCATGCCAACTTGCCCGTCTCCGCATCGTATCCGGATAGATAACCGCGCACCGCATACTCGGATCCCGCGTTTCCGATAATCACTAGCCCCTTCGCAATGCGCGGTGCTCCCGTAATTGCATATGGCGAATCCTTCGGCGTGGTTTGCGCTTCCCATGTAACTGTGCCGGTCTTCGCGTCGAGTGAAATCAGCCGTCCATCCAGCGCTCCGAGGAAAAGATGCCCCTTGTACATCGCCACGCCCCGGTTCACCACATCGCAGCACACAAACTTTGCGTGATCCTTGGCCACTTTCGGATCGTATTTCCACAGCAGCTTCCCTGTCTTCGCATCCATGGCATACACCAGGCTCCACGCGCTGGTCACATACATCACGCCGTCCTTCACCAGCGGCGTTGACTCGAGCGCGCGCTTCACACCCATGTCGTAGGACCACACCAGTCCCAATTGGCCCACAGTCGATTCGTCAATTTCCTTCAGCGGACTGTAGCGTTGCTCGGAATAGGTGCGGCCATAAGTGATCCAATCGGAGGAGTTCGTATCGGCAGCCCGCAACACCTCGTCATCCACGATATCCTGTTTACGCGCGCACCCGCTCAACCCGCCAACTATGAAAATGAACACAGCAAACGCCACGGCACACAGCAATTTCCGCAGGCGAAACGCAACGCCCATGATTCCTCCACAAGAAGTCGCGCGTCCGTTCAGCCCACGCGCTATGTCATTGGATATAGCAAGACTCATACCCCCGGCGGGCAAGCTGGGTCAAGAGAAATGACGGCAAATTCCGTGCGTTGCGCCGAAATAACAAGCTCGATTGCGCTTCGCAGCGCGCGTAGTATACTCCGCGCTCATCGGCACATGGAGAAACCCATGCGACTCAAATCTTCCCCTAGAATCCTTCTCGCCTTCCTCGTTCTGCTCTCAATCGGCGTTTTGTCCAAGCCCGCTCAGCCTCAGGCGAAGCCACCCGCGCGCATTTACAACACCGCGAAACTTAAATTAAAAGAAGGCAAGCAGCTCTTTGGCGCAACTGTAATTTCTCCCGATCCCAATATCTATTGCACCCTAGCGAACTCCGGCTACGATTTTCTGTGGATCGAAATGCAGCACAGCCCGCTCACCTTTGAGGACGTCGCTCATATGATCTGGTCCTGCCGCGGCGCTGCGGCCATGCCTTTCGTCCGCGTGCCGGACGCCACCGAGAGCGACATCCAGAAAGCAACCGACATTGGCGCTCTCGGAATCATCGTCCCCACAGTGGACACCGTCGAAAAAGCCCAAGCCGCCGTCAAGTGGGCAAAATATCCTCCCGAAGGGCGACGCAGCCAGGGCAACGGTCAATATATCCCGTTGTATGGAAGCGACTACCGCCAGACCGCCAACGACAATATGGTCGTGGTCATCATGATCGAAACTCCCACCGGCGTTGAAAACGCCGAGAAAATTGCTTCCGTTCCCGGCATCGATGTCATCTTCGCCGCCAGCACCGACCTCGGCAATTTCTCCGGTTATAAGCAAGGCGAAAAAGAATACGAGTCATTGGTTACGTCCATTCATGACATAACCGTGCGACACGGGATCCGTTTGGGAGGGCCTCAAGCGTGGAAAGATCGTCCAGGATTCACCTTCTTCCAGGCGCCCACGGACGCGCAGCTTCTTCAAGTGGGCGCAAAAGCGAATTTGGCGCCGAGTTCGGCAACTGCCGCAGCACGCGGCTCCGCGAACGGCGAAAAACCCGGTGTGGCTCCGGTCGAAGGCTCGGAGACCACTAGAAGTCATCTGCTATAAGCACTTTAGGACTTCGGAGCTTCACGGTCGCTTGAGAACAGCGTTAGGGTGACGTAACCAAGAAGAATGTTTGTAAGTCGGAGCTTCAGCTCCGACTTAAGAACGGGCGCGAAGCGATTGGCGACCGTTCGCGGTGAAGTTCCCGCGAACCCTTGATTCGCGCAGCCCTTTGCGCCCTCATTAGTAACGCAACAATATTGCGCAACGTGACCTTCCCGGTGTACATTCCGCCGCAGTCTCGGAATTGAAACCGGCTGAGGAGGGGATATGGCCAGGAAATTTGCGCTGCTTCTGGCAGTGCTCATCGTTACTTCTGTCTCATTTGCTCAGGAGGCAAAAACCGTTGTGTCCAGCACCCTCGACGCCATGGGCGGCGAGAACATGAAGTCTCTGCAGTTCACAGCCAGCGGCAGTTCGCCAGGGCAACTGAAGGATGGCAACACTCCTGGCCCCCGCAATCTCATCAAGTCGTATGTCTATACAGTCGACTTCGCCATTCC
>DASZMG010000017.1:0-7182 GCA_035551975.1 Candidatus Acidiferrales bacterium
ATCGAATTGCCCAAGCCCGGTTTCTCGCTATTCACAGCGTGGAGGGATTATCGGCTCAATCGGAACGTCTCTGTATCTGCGGATGGTGCGGTCTTTGCAGTCGGTCGTTCAATTACAAATTGGGCCTTCGATGAGCCGACAAACGGACCTACAGAGATTGCGGTGGTGCGAGTAAATCCCCTCACGGTACTGAAAATTGTGGAGCAAAGGTCCTGTCATGATCTGGGTTCGTTCGCGGTGGGACATTGGAACGGAAGCACGACTGTGCTTGCCTATTGGTGTGATCAATTGCAGAAGACGACTCTGCAGGACCCAAAGTGAGTCCATCACCGAGCGGGGGTTCAAATCTGGAGCGGCAGTCCAAAATCCGCGGCACGGAAAGCCGAGGGAAAAGTTCTAAGATCGTCAACCAGGGCCCACCAATCTATTTCCGCAATGGATGCTCCAAGACGGACTGCGACTGCGCGTCAGAGCTTGTTCAATCCGTCCAGGGCAGCAACTTTGTAGGCTTCGGCGAGAGTGGGATAGTTAAAAACTGTGTCGCGAAAATATTCGATACTCCCCCCATACGAAATCACTGCCTGTCCGATGTGAATAATCTCGGTGGCACGCTGTCCCATTGCGTGCGCGCCCAGCAGCTTTCGCGTGTTGCGGTCGAACAGCAGCTTCAACATGCCGGTTTCGTCGCCGAGCATCATGCTCTTGGCAAGCTCCGCGTACTTCGCCACGCCAACTTCATAGGGCACTTTCGCCGCGGTCAATTTCTCCTCGGTCTGGCCGACCATGGAAATTTCCGGGATGGTGTAAATTCCATACGGAAATAGCTCTGGCATAGCTTCGCAAGTGATGCCGAACATATGGCTGCTCGCCAATCGCCCTTGCTCCATCGACGTGCTTGCCAACGCGGGAAATCCGATCACGTCGCCTGCGGCGTAAATGTGCGGCACGCTTGTCTGAAAGTGAAGATTCACCTCGACCTTGCCGCGAGGGTCTGCTTTCAGTCCCGCCGCCTCCAAGCAAAGCTGGTCGCCATTCGCCTGCCTGCCGACGGCATAAACGAGTCCATCGGCGAGGATTTTTTTCCGCTCTCGAGTTCCGCAAAAACGCGATCACGCTGCGCGTCCACGCCGACGCGGGTTACTTTTTCGCCAAGCCGGAAGACCGTGCCCAATTGCCGCAGATGGTAGGAAAGAGCATCTACAATCTCACGATCCACAAAATCCAGAAGCGCCGGGCGCTGATCGATGAGCGTAATTTCCACTCCGAGCGCCGCCAGGAACGAAGCGTACTCGAGCCCCACAACGCCCGCGCCCACAACGATGAGTTCGCGCGGCAGCCCGGCTAACTGCAAGAGCTGATCGGTGTCGATGATTCGCTTGCCGTCAAAAGGAATTTCCGGATTGTGGGCTGTGCGCGTCCCGCAGGCAATCAGAACATGCTCGCCGCGCAGAGTGACCTTGGCCCCTTCGCCCTGCACTTCCACGGTGTGCGGATCGGCAAATTGCGCGGTTCCCTGGAATATGCTGACGCCGTTTCGCTTCAGCTGGGAGCGAATCACATCCGTCTCGCGGGCAATCACCGAATTCACCCGGAACGTCAGATCCTGAAGAGACACGTCTCGATTCCCGCGATAGTTGTTGCCGTAGAAAGCCTTCACCGCCAGGCCGGTCAACTGAAAAATGGCTTCGCGGACGCTTTTGCTGGGAATCGTTCCGGTGTGGACGCAAACGCCGCCCATCATCACCGTGCGATCGACTACGGCCACGCGTTTCCGCAACTTGGCCGCGGCGATGGCGCCTTTCTGCCCGGCAGGTCCGCTGCCGATTACGATGAGATCGAAGTCCTGGTCGCTCATAAATGGTGAATCGTAGGCTCCTGTTGGAAGCCGCCGGAATTCCCGTGCTAAGAGGGCTAAAGGGCAAACCGCGCGATGAACTCTCGCATAAGAAGTTTACAAAAACGTGAAAGCCGGTGGGATGAAGTGAGATTTGCCAGCGCCGAACTAGTTAAGTCACTTGTCCGCACGCTGGCAGGAGAAATCGTTGTAAGTGGTTGAAACGAACTATTCTGCTGAGGCGACCGGCACGGCTTCGACTCTCTCTACCCGCTTGATGCGCGCCGCCTTGCCCTTCCGCCCGCGCAAATAATTGAGCTTGGCTCGGCGCACGCTGCCTTTTCGCACCAGTTCAATGGAACTGATCATCGGCGAATGGGTTGGAAAAATCCGCTCCACGCCAATGCCGAAACTCACGCGCCGTACGGTAAAACTCTCGCCCAGCAACTCGCCGCGGCGACTCATAACCACGCCTTCGAACGCTTGGATGCGTTCCTTGTCGGCTTCACCCTCTTTGAGGCGGACGTTCACGCGAACGGTATCGCCGGGCCGAAACGTAGGATGATCTTTTCGGAGTTGTGACTCCTGCGCTTTTGCAACTACGGGTTTCATTTTAGTATTCCAGGCAGACCCGCTCAGGTGGGGCCAGCACACAACGGACAAACGCAGATTATAGCGAAATCCTTGAAATATGCCTAGGCGAAAACCGTTGTGTGTATGCCCTGCAACGCCTATTCCATAGCGCCGCGACTCGAACCGAGCAGCTCCGGACGATTGCGCATGGTCTTCTCAATCGCTTTCTGCCGGCGCCACACACGAATATGTTCGTGGTTCCCGCTCAGCAGAATTTCCGGCACATCCCACCCGCGAAACGAAGCCGGGCGGGTGTAGTGCGGAAAATCGAGAAGAAGTGTTGCTGGACGCGCCGCTTGCAAGTGCGGATCGAGATGAACCGCGGTCTCGCCTGAATCGCCGCTTTGCAAGCTAAAAGACTCGTTTACCGCGGAGTCCTCGTTTCCGAGAGCGCCGGGAATCAATCGTGTGACCGCGTCGATGATCATCGCCGCGGCAAGCTCGCCCCCGGAAAGGACGAAGTCGCCAATGGATATTTCATCGGTGGCCAGGTGATCAGCCACTCGTTCGTCCACGCCCTCATAACGCCCACACAGCAGCACAAGCCGCTTTAGCCCCGCGAAACGCCGTGCTTGCTGCTGATGGAAAGGCTTTCCCGCAGCCGACAGCAATACGATGGCCGTATCCTTATTTTCTTCAGGCTCGTCTTGCGGCAGCAAGGATTCCACCGCTTCGAACAGCGGCTCCGGCTTGAGCACCATCCCTTCGCCTCCGCCAAAGGGCCGGTCATCGACGGTTCGATGGCGATCACGCGTGAAATTGCGTAAATCGTGTATATATGTCTCAATGAGCCCTGCCTCTCGGGCGCGCCGCACGATGCCGTAATCCAGCGGTCCAGTAAAAAACTCAGGGAAAATTGTGATCAGGTCAAAACGCATGGCAGCGATATTAACGCAGGAGGGTCAGCGCTCGTTCAAGTCTCGCAGGCCATCGGGAAGAGCTACCTGAATGCGGCGAGCAGGAATGTCTACATTCACGCAGATATCTTGGGCCAGTGGAATAAGCAATTCCGTGCCGGATGCGTCCACCGCTAAAATCGGCGTCCCGGCAACACCTTCACCGGTGAACTGCACATCGCTGACGGTACCCAGCGCCACTCCGCCTGAATCGAGAACTTCGCACCCAATTAGATCCGTAATGTAGTAACTGCCGGCGGGCAACACCTGACGGTCTGAAAGAGGAATCTGCACTTGCAGGCCGACCAGCTTCTCAGCGTCTGAAATCGAATCCGAACCTTCAAAATGAAAGATCGCCTGACCACCGCGGCTGAAGCTCAACCAGCAGCCGCGCACAGCCGTTCGACGCGGCTCACTCAAGCCACCGGAGAGATACGCCGACCGGAGCGATTTCAGCCGCTCCGGAAAATCGGTAAGGATCTCAGCGGCGACTTCTCCGCGTCTGCCATGTGGCCGCAAGATTCGGGCCACAGTCACGTAAGCGGGTTCTGGCGTCGTCACTCTTTAAAATTATTCGAGGATTTCCAGCGTGAAGCGCTTTCTTAACTTCATCCCTGCGGCGCCGAGTAGTGTGCGGATCGACTTTGCAGTGCGGCCTTGCCGTCCAATCACTTTTCCCAGATCGTCGGGTGCTACTTTCAATTCAAGTACGGTTACCTGTTCACCTTCCACGGACCTGACTTGCACCTGCTCCGGATGGTCTACAAGTGCCTTGGCAATTTCCTCAACGAGTTCCTTCATGGCGTTTCCCTCACAGCTTGACGGGCCCAGCGGAGAGTTTCGCTCGAGCTTGTACAAGGGCTTTGACTATGAACATGCCTACTGTGGTAGGACGCCCGGGAAACGCTTAGGGTTGCGTAGCGGCGGCTTTTGGTTTCGGAAGTAAACTGCGGACCGTATCGCTGGGTTGAGCGCCTTTGCTCAGCCAATACTGCACGCGCTCGTTGTTCAGTTGCACCGCAGCCGGTTTTTTTTGAGGATCATACGTACCGACAATCTCGACAAAGCGGCCGTTGCGCGGACGAGTCTTCTCGGTCACTACTACGCGATAGAACGGGTGCTTGGTCTTGCCAATCCGCGACAGCCGAATCATTAACACTTGCAAATTCCTCCTGAGTCGAATTCGACCATTATAGCGGAGCTTTCGGGATTCACCAATCGGTATCTGACCGCGCGGCGGTTACCGCAAAAGCCACAGAGGAAGTGCTGCTTGCGCGCATTGCTCAATCATCTGCTGATCTCGGGCGGAAAACGCGTTGAGCTTCTCGCTCTCGACGCCGATTGTGCCAACTACGGTTTCACCACCAGGAGCGAGCACCGGCACGATGATTTCCGAAAGCGTGCTACCGAAAGACGTTAGATACCGCCGATCATGCCGGACATCTCCACAGATCACCGTTCTTTTTTCCTGCACAGCCGCGCCTGTCAGTCCCTTAGAAACAGAAAAAGAGGGGCTTTCCGGGGCATTTGGGCCCACCCAGGCGATAACCGAGACGGTTTCCGGCGTCACGTCATAAACGCCCACCCAGCGATAGTCCCCGAGGCGCCGCACAAGTTCCGCGAGTCGCCGCGCCTTTTCGATGCGGTCATCGCCGCCCATGGCGATGGTGCGCACCTGATTCAGCGTATTGTCCATGATGATCGGCATAATTCCCCTATTTCAGGCCGGCAAGCTTGCCGATGCCGCGCATCTTCATTTTGGCCATGCTGCCATACTGCTTCATCATGCGCCGCATGTCAGCATACTGCTTCAGCACCTGATTCACCTCCTGCACCGAAGTGCCGCTGCCATTCGCAATCCGCTTACGGCGCTTGCCGTCGATCATGTTCGCGTTGCCGCGCTCGGCGTTAGTCATCGAGTTGATGATGGCCTCGATGGACTTGAGCTGCTTCTCATCAACCTGCACATCCTTGGGGATTTTAGCGAAGGGCCCGATCTTCGGCAGCATTCCCATCAATTGTTCGATCGAACCCATTTTCCGGATCTGCTGCAGCTGATCGCGGAAATCATGCAAGGTGAAGTCGTCCTCGCGCATCTTGCGCTCGAGTTCGCGCGCTTTTTTTACATCAATCGTCTTTTCGGCCTTTTCGATCAGGCCGAGCACGTCGCCCATTCCCAGAATGCGCGAAACGATGCGGTCGGGCAGAAAAGGCTCCAAGGCGTCATATTTTTCGCCTACGCCCACGAATTTCACCGGCGCGCCAGTCACTTTGCGGATCGAAAGCGCCGCGCCGCCGCGCGCGTCGCCATCGAGCTTGGTAAGAATCACGCCGGTGAGGCCAAGCCGCTTGTGGAATTCGCCGGCGGATTTCACCGCGTCTTGCCCAATCATCGCGTCCGCAACGAACAAGATTTCCGTGGGATTGAGCTCGCGCTTGAGCTTTGAGAGCTCTTCCATCAGCTGATCATCAATGTGCAGCCGGCCCGCGGTGTCCACCAGGATTACATCGCAAGCGGCCAGTTTTGCTTCGCGCGTCGCGCCCTTCACAATTTCGAGGGGCTTGTCTGTGCCCGCACCGGGCCAGATGGGCGTTCCGGTGGCCTTGGCCACTTGCGCCAACTGCTCGCGCGCCGCTGGCCTATAAACGTCCGTCGAGACCACAATCGGACGATGCCCATGCTCGGCGAGCCATTTTCCAAGTTTCCCGGTCGAAGTCGTCTTGCCTGAACCCTGCAGGCCGCAGATCAGCCACACCGAAGGAGGACGCGACCCGAACTGCGGTCGTGCCTCCCGGCCGAGCAAATCCCCCAATTCGTCCCGAACGATTTTCACGACCTGCTGATCGGGAGAAAGCTGCAGCAGCACCTCGGAGCCGAGCGCCTTCTCGCGAACGTGCGCGATAAATTCGTCGGCGACGCCAAGATTCACATCCGCATCGAGCAACGATTCGCGAATCTCGGCGAGCGCTGCGTCCAGGTGCTCTTCGGTGAGCTTGCCCTGTCCACGAAGGTTCTTAAATGCGCGCTGAAGCTTTTCTGTAAGCGTTTCAAACATGGAGGTCCCGTGCAGCGAGGAATTTTTCCACCCGCGCAGTCATTAATTCTAGGCGACGCGAACAGGAGGGTCAAACGGCCGCCGAACCTTTACCCCGAAAATACCCCGAAAAATGAAGAGCTGCCGTTGCGCTCGGCAGCCCTCATTCCTCATCAACAATTTTAAAAGAATCGGCCCGATTACTTCGAGCCAGCAGCAGATTTACCTGCTGCGGGTTTGGCCGATTTCTTTGCTGGTTTCTTCGCTTTCTTGGCCATTCGCTTTCTCCCTATCAGGATTTGCCCGGGGGCAGGAGTACCTTATACGTAAAGTGGAGGAACAAGTCCATCGGGAATCGCAGAATCACGCCGAATAGATGCGGGCGTCGGCCGCACCTCATGAACTTCCGATCAGGATACCGACCACGAACACCAGCACACCGCCTACCACTACTTGAAACGCAGAGGAAAGTAGCGGAGTGTCCATGTACCGATGCCGTACCCAACTGATGATGGCCAGTTCCACAGCCACGACCATGACCGCGGCCGCGAAGGCTACATGAAAACTGGAAATCAGAAACGGCAGCGTATGCCCGAGCCCTCCCGCGGCGGTCATCAAACCCGTTACCAACCCTCGCACCACAGGCCGGCCCCGCCCCGTTAACGATCCATCGTCCGAAAGCGCTTCCGCGAAAGCCATGGAGATACCCGCACCGAGCGAGGCCGCTAGCCCTACGAGAAAAGCATCGCGGGTGCGATGCGTCGCGAAAGCCGCCGCGAAAATC
>DASZMG010000018.1:0-20222 GCA_035551975.1 Candidatus Acidiferrales bacterium
GGCTACCCCATCATGGTGGCGGCCACGGTGGGAATCGCGTTCTTGAGCTTCAGCGTCTGGGCGCACCATCTGTTCGCAATCGGAATGCCGTCCTACGGCAATGCGTTCTTCGTGGCCACATCGATGCTGATCGGCGTACCGACGGGTATCAAGATTTTCAATTGGCTGGGAACGATATGGGGCGGAAAGATCATTTTTGCGACGCCGATGCTTTTCTGCATCGGATTTCTTTTCCAGTTCTTGATCGGCGGACTGACGGGAATCATGCTGGGGACGGCGCCGTTCGACTGGCAGCTCAACGATTCGTATTTCGTGGTGGCGCATTTCCACTACATCCTCGTTGGCGCAATCCTGTTTGCCGTCTTCGCGGCCTTTTACTACTGGTATCCCAAAGTGACGGGCCGCTTGATGGATGAGACGCTGGGCAAATGGCATTTCTGGCTCTTCGTGATCGGCTTCCACCTGACCTTCGATTTCATGCACATTCCCGGAATTCTCGGAATGCCGCGGCGAATTTATACATACGAGACGGGACGGGGATGGGGAATCTGGAACTTGATAGTGACGATTGGCGTGTTTGTACAAATTCTGGCCATGGGGATTTTCGTGGTGAACCTGATCCGGTCGTACTTTAAGGGAAAGCCGGCGGGAAACGATCCATGGGATGCCTGGACGCTGGAATGGGCCACGAGTTCGCCGCCGCCTGTCTATAATTTCGCCACGCTGCCGGAGGTGAAGAGCCGGCGGCCGCTGTGGGATTTGAAGCATCCCGAAGATCCGGATTGGAATTACGAGTGAGCAGACGATGAGCACGATTCCTGTGACGTTGCCGGGACAAGAAGAGCCTTGGGCGCTGCCGTCGAAGGGAAGGACCGGAATGCTGTGCCTGATTGCGGCGGAGTCGGCCATCTTCACGATTTTTGTAGTTGCCTACATCTTTTACCTTGGAAAAAGTCTGAGCGGACCGACACCGGCAGAGATTTTGAGCGTGCCTATCATCAACACGATATGCCTGCTTTCCAGCAGCTTGACGATTCACGCCGCTGTGAGTGCTTTGCGGCAAGGAAAATCGAAAGCATTTCTGCTGTGGTGGGCCTTCACTCTCGCCCTGGGACTGAAATTTATCGAGGGAACCACCGCGGAGTGGTACAAGCTGATTTACCACGATGGCTTCACGATCAAGACCAGTCTTTTTGGAACGACTTACTACTCGCTGGTGGGGCTCCATGCTTCCCACGTGATCGTGGGCCTGCTGGGGCTTTCCCTGGTGTTTTTGCTGGCGCTGGCGGGAAAGGTGAAGCAAGAGCACGCAGAACGGTGCGAAGTGTTTTCGCTGTACTGGCATTTTGTAGACTCGGTGTGGGTGGTGGTGTTCACGGTGGTGTATTTAATCGGGCGGTAAAAAATCCAGGGAAAGCGAGATGTCTGCGACACCTGAAAACAGAGAGCACACGGCGGGAAACCATGATCATGTGGATATACCCTCGCCGACGGCTTGGCCGTTCGTGCTTGCCGTGGGCTTCGCGCTGGCGATCGCGGGGCTTGTGACCACGCCGGAGATCAGTGTGCTCGGCGGCGTGCTGGTCTTGGCCGGGAGTGTCGGCTGGTTCCGCGATGTATTGCCGCATGAGCAAGAAGAGACAGTTAGAGTGATTCCGGCAGAGATCGTGATTGCCACGAGCCGGCGCGAACTGGAACGAATCGATGTCGCGCCGGAGCTGAAGCGGCTGCGGTTTCCGATGGAGATTTACCCGATTAAGTCGGGAGTTCGAGGAGGCCTGGTGGGCAGCGTGGCTATGGCCGCGGTGGCCATGCTCTACGGATTGATCGATTATCACAGCATCTGGTACCCAGTGAACCTCGTGGGAGCAGTGGTCTACGCGCGCGAGTTGCAGATGAGTGTTGCCAGGCTCTCGCAGTTCAGCATCATCCTGCTCCTCGTAGCTCTTGCGATTCACTTGACGGTCTCACTGCTTGTGGGGCTGCTGTATGGCACGCTGCTACCCATGTTGCCACGGCACCCGATCCTGCTCGGCGGGGTGATTGCGCCGCTCGTGTGGTCGGGCGTGGTGCACGCGTCGCTCGGGATCATCAACCCACTGTTGAATCAACGGATTGATTGGATGTGGTTTTTGGCCTCGCAGGTGGCGTTCGGTTGCGTGGCTGGTTTGGTGGTGATTCGACACGCGCCGGTTCATGTCCGGCAGTTCATGCCGCTGGCGATGCGGGCAGGAATCGAAGCGACTGGACTGCGCGACGAGAAGCATGAGGGGGACCACGCGAAATGAAGCGGCGCGCAGGGCTCGTGCTGGCAGCGATATTCGCAGCCTTGGCGGTGGGTTGCGGGCAAGCGGCGAGCAAAACGAGTGCTGAATCCGCAGCGCCGGGCGCATACCAAAACGAGGAATTCAGAACGCTATTTGCAGAAAACTGCGCGGCATGCCATGGGGAACACGGAAAGGGCGGAGCGGCCAATGCACTGGACGACGCTGTTTACCTGGCGATCGCCGACGACGCGGTGATCCGCAACGCGATCATCAACGGCGGGCCAGGAACGGCATCACCAGCTTTCGGGCAGACCGCTGGCGGGCTGCTCAAAGATGAGCAGATTGCCACGCTCGTGAAAGGAATTCGAGCGTGGGCACGGCCAGAAGAATTGAACGGCGTGCAGTCGCCTCGTTACGCAGCAGAAAGAACCGGTGATACCGCGCACGGAGGGAAGGATTTTCAAATTTTTTGCGCTGCCTGCCACGGCGCGGACGGCACTGGCACCAAGTTCGCGGGATCCATCGTGAATCCTTCCTTTTTGGCACTGGTCAGCGATGAGGCTTTGCGAACGATCGTGATTGTGGGACGTCCAGAACTTGGCGCGCCGGACTGGCGCAACGACGCGGCTGGACAACCGATGTCGGACGAGCAGATCACGGATGTCGTGGCGTGGCTCGCGACGCACCGCGTTCCCTATCCCGGGCAGCCTTACCCCTCCGGGACTGCTGCTAGCGGGGCAGGAGAAAGAAAATGAGCGAAGAGCAAGCGCTTTCGCGGAGGGCTTTACTGACGAAATTGGCAATGGTCGTCAACGTCTGCATAGGAGTTGCGCTCGCGATACCGGTGGTCGGATATTTGGTGTCGCCCTTGTTGAAGAAGCACAGCTATCTGGAGTGGATATCCCTGGGCCAAGCAGATCAATTCCCGGAAGGACAGACGCGTTTTGCCACATTTCAGAATCCGGTGGGGAGGCCGTGGGACGGCCCGACGGATAAGACGGCCTGCTGGGTGCGGCACATTTCGGGTAAGGAATTTCAAGTCTTCGCGGTGAATTGCGCGCATCTGGGTTGTCCTGTGCGGTGGTTCCCGCAGTCGGGGCTGTTCATGTGTCCTTGTCATGGCGGCGTTTATTACGCCGATGGGTCAAGAGCCGCGGGCCCTCCACCGCGGGGACTCTTTGAATACCCGTGCAAGATTCAAGGAGGCGAGTTGATGATCAAGGCGGGCGAGCTTCCGACGCTTTCCACGCCGGCTTGATCCTTGCGGAGGCTTAAGGAATCCATGAATGCGCTGAAACGCATTGGCGAATGGCTGGACAAAAGGCTCCAGGTGGGTGGAACGATCCGCGAAGTGGCTCTGCATCCAGTTCCGCGGCAGACAGCAAGCTGGTGGTACGTGTTTGGCAGCGCTGCCGCAGTCCTTTTTGGCCTGCAAGTCGTCACGGGAATCCTACTAGCTTTGGTCTACGCGCCGACCGGCGCGAATGCCTGGAATAGCCTTCAAGTGCTGGACCACAGTATTCGCTTCGGCTGGTTTCTGCGCGCGATGCACGGGTGGGGCGCCGATTTCATGGTGGCGGTGGTGCTGGTGCACATGTGCCAGGTTTTTCTTTTTGGAGCGTACAAATATCCGAGAGAGCTGACGTGGACCGTCGGAGTTTTTCTTCTGTTGGTTACTTTGGGGTTGGCGTTCACCGGACAGGTGCTGCGCTTCGATCAGGATGCTTACTGGGGATTGGGGATTGGAGCGTCGATCACAGGGCGGGTGCCGATTATCGGGGGCCCATTGGTGCATCTGCTCCTGGGTGGACCGATTATCGCCGGCGCGACGCTCAGCCGGTTTTTCGACCTGCATGTTTTTATTCTCCCTGGGCTACTGATCGGACTTGTTGGCCTGCACCTCTTTCTCGTGTTGAAGCTCGGCATCAATGAATGGCCGATGCCGGGACGACTCGTGCGGCGCGAGACGTACTTAAAGGAATACGACGAACTGGTTCACAAAGACGGCGTGCCATTCGTCCCGTATGCGATCTGGAAGGATCTGCTCTTTGCCGCGGGAGTGATTGCAGCAGTGGGAGTTTGCGCGGCAGTCTTCGGGCCGTTTGGGCCGGGGGGCGTTCCGGATCCAACGATCATTCAAACGGCACCGCGACCTGATTTCTTTTTTCTCTGGATCTTTGCCTTGCTCGCCCTGCTTCCGCCTCAGCTTGAAACGCCATTCCTGCTAATCGCCCCGATTGTCATCATCGGAGCGTTAGTGCTTTTGCCGTTCCTTGCCGGCGAGGGCGAGAAGAGCTGGAAACGGCGCCCGGTTGCCGTGCTTTCCTTACTGGTGATCGCGGTGGTTTTCAGCGCCATTACACGGCTGGGAATTACCTCGCCATGGTCGCCGGTGATGAACGCGTGGAGCGCGGATCCGGTTCCCATGACTTATTTGAAGGGCAGGTCCCCGCTGGAGCTCCAGGGAGCTTTGATCCTCCAGGCGAAACAGTGCCGGAACTGCCACTCTTTAGGAGGAGTGGGAGGGATGCGCGGACCGGCGTTGGATAATGTGGCGACGAGGTTGACCGAAAACCAGCTGATTCGACAGGTGATCCAGGGGGGCGGGAATATGCCGGCTTATGGCAAAAACCTTGCTCCCGCGGAAGTAACAGCGGTCGTGAAGTTCCTGGAAACACTGCATCAGGCGACACAGTTGCCGGCCAAGAATGCTTCGCAGAAAGTGATCAGTAAGGCTGAATCCGGCAGCGAGAGAGGCCAATCGCAATAGAGCAACGCGATGCCAGCAATGGGACAAAGCACAGTGAGTGCCTGGATCTTTTCCTTGATCCCTGCAGTTTTTTTTCTGGCTCTGATTCTTCTTTACCTGCGCGGATGGCGCATCGTCTCACGACAGATGCCGGGTTGGGCGCGGCCGTGGCGGCTTGGAGCATTTCTCGCCGGTGCGGCGACCGCGTGGTTTGGCTGGGCACCTCCGCTCGAAAGATTGACCCACGTTCTGCTCACTGCGCATATGGTGCAGCACCTCTTGGAGGTGTTGGTGGCTTCGCCGCTTCTACTCCTAGGGTCACCATTCCTTGTGATCCGCAAGGCATGCGGCGCGTCGCGAGAAAAGGGAAGCGCGCTCCCTTCGGAACACACGGTGGCGCGCTGGGCGATGCGGGCAGGCGGATGGCTCACACATCCAATTCCGGCCGCGCTGTTCATGATTGCGGTCACGATTGGCTGGCACATTCCGTATGTTTTTGAAACGGCCATGCATTCGCGCGGAGGGCAGTTTGCCGAGAACGCCACGTTCCTGGCGAGCGGCATCCTTTTCTGGTGGCCGGTGATTCTGCCCTGGCCGGGCACGCGCCGGTGGCCCCGCTGGACGATACCTCTTTATCTCCTGGGAGCAGACCTTCCTATTTCCGTATTGTCGGCATACCTGGCATTCTGCGGCCGCGTGGTCTACCCAACGTATCTTGAGGCACCTAGAGTGTTTGAAATTTCCGCACTGAACGATCAAGTCGCCGCGGCAATGTTGATGTGGGTGCTGATGATGGCTGTTTTTGCAGCGGTTGCGGGCGCAGAAATCTACCGTTGGCTGCAGCCGAGATGGCCGCAAAGCGCAACGGTTCTCGCGCCACAAAAAGCACTCATTCACAGCGAGACCAAATCAGGGGGGTGAGAGTTGTGAGCACATTCGTGATATCGCTACTAGCGCGACGTCGGACTCACCGCAGCTTCCGCCAAGCGCGACTCCCTGCTCCCGCCCCGATCGAAATCTGAGATTTGCTTTGGCGCGAACCCTCCACAATGGCCAAGGCCCGGCAGGCAGACGCACTCGATCGCGGCGATTAACCCACACCGTTCTCCGCAATGAGGGCGGATTCTCAAACGAGAAACTTAGGGGCGATCAGGGGGCACCAGAGGTTCGGTTCCTTTCTTTCCAGTGAATTAAAAGGCCAAGGCGCGCCGCAAAGCACCTTTGTTTCCAATAACAAGGACAGTTTCGATCCCCACCCTTCCATGGGTTGCTTCAGATACCCGCTGACATATTCGTTGTGGAAAAGACAAGCCAAATATATCCGACGATGAAGCAGAGCAGAGAACTGAAGCCTAATGTTTCGTTCAGTGCATACTGCCCCGCCGAGTGTGGATTGCCATGCAAGACTTCCTCATAGGTAAGGATTTGGCAAGCCATAAAACAGATCCCATATACGACACTGGCCGCTATCAAGATGAGGGGAGACGCGTAGAACCAAGGAAGCCTGCCTCCCTGGCCATGAAAGGCGGATGATCCGATAATCAAAACAATTGACCCTGTGGCCGCGCCAATCATGAATTCCGCAAGACGGATATGTTCAGCCTAAGCGTCAAGATCCCGTTGTTCTAGTCTTCCTTCTCGATCACGCGAATAGGGTCGGCAATCAGTGGATCGTTGACTTCTGATTCTGGCACTATTTTCTTTCTTCAATGTCTCAAGGCGCTGAAATTGGATAAATTGATTGCCGCGCCCGATTAGGTCCTCCTTGACCTTGGTCACCGATTCGGGTCGTTGTTCGGGCTGCTGCCGGACCATTATTGCAACCAATTCGTCCAAGTACCCAAATTCAGGAGCGATGTCCTTAATTTGTCGAAATCCGGTCCCCTGCGGAATTTGACCTGTGTACATTTCATTTAGAATGAGACCCAACGCGTAGATATCGGCC
The DNA here is from genome assembly GCA_035551975.1 of Candidatus Acidiferrales bacterium. GTDB lineage: Bacteria > Acidobacteriota > Terriglobia > Acidiferrales > UBA7541 > Palsa-295. Next base: position 6,962 of record DASZMG010000018.1, read on the forward strand.
CTTTGGCCAACCGCTTTGCCAGAAATGCGCTGTTCGGGCGCCGCGTAAGCGAAGTTAGCCAATCTCTCGTTGGAGCCGGTATTGACGGAGCCATCGGTGCCACCCGTGAGGCTCTTATTGGCGCTTTTTGCCGCCGCGAGAAATCGCTAAGTTGTTATAGGGAACCGAGATGACTGGAGCGGGCGATGGGGATCGAAAGCATGACCCTAATCTTGAACAAACATTCAGGGCCCCCTGAGACTCCCTTTCGCTCGAGCGGCGCTTCGGGAGGTATTTCCGAAACAGCCGAGAAAGTTCCTCAAGGCAGTGGTCGTTTCAAAGGATCGGTAGGATGGGCGACCATTTCTACTCGATATCATCCAACGCAAAAACATGCGCTGCTTGTGCTGTGCGGCCGAACCAGGGCCGCCAAACAGCACCCGATGGCCATCGCTACAGACAACTTCCGAAGCAGATTACACCTTTCCTTCGATGCTTCGCTGCAGGCCGCTCGTTTAGAGTAGGTAACGACGGCGCTTCGAACTTCGGCAGTGGACTGACTGGCTGCCCTTCCAGGCCGCAGCGATATTATGTCCATCCAAGAACTTCCGGCGGCCGGGCACCAGATCCTTCCAAGAGGACGCTCCGACGAAAAACTCTTCGGCGAGGCTCCAGAGCTGCGGGCAGCGCTATCGGCGAGAGTCGCTGGCGAGGTTCGGTTCGACGATGCCAGCCGAGCAATCTACGCAACCGATGCGTCTAATTACCGGCAGGTTCCGATTGGCGTTGTCGTGCCGAAAACCCAAAACGACGTCATTGAGACCATCGCCGTCTGCCGGGAGTTTTCCGCACCAGTTCTATCACGAGGCGGGGGCACAAGCCTTGCAGGTCAGTGTTGTAACGCGGCGGTAGTCGTCGACTGGTCGAAATACCTCAATCGCATCGTCGAGCTAAACGCGGCGGAACGTTTTGCCCGTGTGGAGCCGGGGACGATTTGCGACGATGTGGTCAAAGCAGCAAAGCCCTACGATCTAACCTACGCACCGAATCCAGCGACGCACGACCACTGCTGCTTCGGTGGAATGCTAGGGAACAACTCCTGCGGCGCACACGCGCAGATGAACGGTCCGGCCGTCAATAATGTGGAATCCCTTGAGGTCCTGCTCTATGACGGCACGCGCATGACCGTCGGCTGGATGAGCGAAGTGGACTGGCAGCGGCGGATGAAGGGCGACGGGCGCGAAGCGGAAATTTACGCGAAATTGATGTCATTGCGTCAGCGCTACCAGAAGCTCATCGAGGAACGCTATCCGAAAATTGTTCGCCGCATCTCCGGCTACAACCTCGACCAGCTTATTCCGAACGAGAACGGTATGGTCAATACGGCTCGCGCTTTGGTCGGGAGCGAGGGCACCTGCGTCACGATTCTCGAAGCCAAGGTCACATTGATTTACAACCAGCCGGAGCGCGTGTTCCTTGTGCTTGGCTATCCGGACGTTTATCAAGCGGCTGATCATCTGATGGAGATCCTGCCCTATAAACCAATTGCGCTTGAGGGATTCGATTACCGGCTTTACGAGAACGTGAAGAAGAAAGGCGGACTGCATAGCGAGCACCTGCGGCTGCTTCCCGCAGGCAAGGGCTGGCTGATCGTGCAGTTCGGCGCTGGCAGGCAGGAAGAAGCGAAGGAGACAGCCGAGCGGCTGTGCAGCGAATTGCGCAAATATCCTGATCCGCCGAGCATGAAGCTGCTCACCGACAAGGAGCAGCAGGCGAATCTATGGGATGTGCGCGAGGCTGCCCTGGGAGCGACCGCTTTTGTGCCAGGCGAAAAGGATACGTGGCCTGGCTGGGAAGATTCCGCTGTAGCGCCGGGGCAGGTCGGCGGATATTTGCGCGACCTGCGGAAGCTCTATAACAAATACGAATACAATCCAGCGCTTTACGGCCATTTCGGCCAGGGTTGCGTTCATTGCCGCGTCGATTTCAATCTTTACACCGAATCGGGCGTGAAGACCTACCGCGCGTTCATGGAAGAAGCGACCGATCTCATCGTCCGTTATCGCGGATCTTTTTCCGGCGAGCACGGTGACGGGCAAGCACGCGCGGAATTCCTGGACAAGATGTTCGGCCCTGAACTGGTGCAGGCTTTCCGCGAGTTCAAATCCATCTGGGACCCAGACTGGAAAATGAATCCTGGAAAGATTGTCGATCCCTATCGAATCGACGATAACTTGCGGCTGGGGCCGAGCTATGCGCCGCACCAGCCTGAAACGCATTTCCAGTTTCCAGAGGACCGTGGCAGTTTCGCGCGCGCCGTCCTGCGCTGCGTAGTCGTGGGGAAATGCCGTCGCCTTTCCGCAACGGGTGAACAAGCCACGATGTGCCCGAGCTTCATGGTGACGCGCGAGGAACAGGACGCGACGCGGGGCCGGGCCCATGCGCTATTTGAGATGTTGCAGGGCAAAGTGATTGAGCATGGCTGGCGAGATGAAGGGGTCAAAGAGACGCTTAATCTTTGCCTCGCCTGCAAGGGCTGCAAGGGCGATTGTCCCGTCAACGTGGACATGGCCACTTACAAGGCCGAGTTCCTCTCGCATTACTGGGAAGGCAGGCTGCGCCCGCGTTTCGCTTATGCCTTCGGCTGGATCGACAAATGGGCGCAGGCAGCTTCGCTCGCACCCGGATTCGTCAATCTGATCACGCAGCTTCCAGTGGTGCGCCACGCAGCCAAGCTGGCCGCCGGCATTCCGGTTCAGCGCGCAATACCAGCGTTCGCGCCGGAAACTTTTCAGGGCTGGTTCAGGAAGAACCACGAATCGTTCAGGCACAGTGGCGGCCGGCGGGTGATTCTGTGGCCTGACACTTTCAATAATTACTTTTTCCCCGATACAGCCATTGCGGCTGCGGAGGTGCTGCGAGCTGCCGGCGCGGATGTTAGCGTCCCGTCAGCACATTTTTGCTGCGGCCGGCCCCTTTACGACTATGGGTTCCTGGATATGGCCAAGAATTATCTGCAGCGGATTTTGGCCGGGCTGGGCCCGGAAATTGATCGCGGAACATCGCTTGTGGTCCTTGAGCCGAGCTGCTGTTCGGTGTTTCGGGATGAGCTGACCAATATGTTTCCGGGGCTGTCACGGGCCCAGCGGCTCAAGCAGCAGACTTTCACGCTTGCGGAATTTCTTGAGCGACAGGAAGGTTTCACCACACCCAAACTCGCGCGAAGAGCCGTGGTTCACGGCCACTGCCATCACAAGGCTGTGATGCGCATGAAAGCCGAGGAATCGATTTTCAAGCAAGTTGGACTCGACTATAACGTGCTCGATTCCGGGTGCTGCGGCATGGCCGGATCGTTCGGCTTTGAAGAGGACAAATACGACGTTTCGGTTCAAGTCGGCGAGCGCGTCCTCCTGCCCGCCGTCCGCAAGGCCGCGCCGTCAACCATGGTCATCGCGGATGGATTCAGTTGCCGCGAGCAGATTGCTCAGCTGACCAATCGGCAAGCACTTCATACGGCTGAGGTGTTATCGCTGGCGATGAGGAATGCCGAGATCCACGAGCAAGAGCCCATGGAAGCAGAAATCGTCAGGCGCAGAGATAAAGCACGCAAACGTTCTATGTTGAAGGCCGGGATTATCGCCGCCGGTAGTGTTGGCATCGGTGCGCTCGCGATCCTTTTTATATCGAAGAAAGTAGGTTCTAAATTCATATGAATAAAACGAAACAAACGGTAGTGATTACGGGCGCTTCTGCCGGACTGGGCCGTGCCATCGCACGTGAATTCGCAAGTCACGGCGCACAGGTGGGCCTGCTGGCACGTGGCAAAAAAGGTCTTGAGGGCGCTGCCGCCGATGTGACCGAGGCGGGTGGCGTTCCTCTAATCCTGGAGGCTGACGTTTCGGAGGCTGACGCAGTCGAGAAAGCCGCGGCGACGGTGGAGGACAGGTTCGGCCCAATCGACGTCTGGGTCAACAACGCCATGGCTTCCGTATTTTCTCCCGTTCGGGAAATGATGCCGGAGGAGTACAAGCGCGTCACGGACGTCACCTACCTCGGCGTGGTGAACGGCACCCTCGCAGCGCTCAGGCGGATGCTGCCCCGGAACAAGGGCAAGATCGTGCAAGTGGGTTCAGCGCTGGCTTATCGCAGCATACCGCTGCAATCGGCTTACTGCGCCGCCAAACACGCGATCGTTGGGTTCACCGATTCGCTGCGTTGCGAGCTGATCCACGAGCGAAGCAGGGTCAGCGTGACGGTGGTTCATATGCCGGCATTGAATACGCCGCAATTCGAATGGGTAAAGAGCAGGCTGCGCAACAAGGCCCAGCCTGTTCCTCCAATATTTGAACCAGAAGTGGGTGCGCGGGCGGTCTTTTGGGCCGCCCATCACGACCGCAGGGAAATCTATGTGGGAAGCTCGACGGTAGAAGCGATTGTGGGCAACAAGATTGCTCCCCGCCTGCTCGACCAATATCTTGGGCGCACCGGTTACCGGTCGCAGCAGACCGCCGAACCCGAAGAGGCGACCCGCCCCAACAATTTGTGGCAACCCGTTGACGCGGACCGCGACTTTGGCGCTCATGGCAGGTTTGACTCGCGCGCGAAGCCCTTCAGTTTTCAAGTCTGGGCTGATCTGCGGCAAACGAAAATTGCCGCCGGGATAGGAATGGCGGCGCTGGCGCTTGGATTTTTGCTCCGTTCATCCCGAAAAGTAGCGCCACGAGAAGCGATTCTTAGTCGCGCAGCTGACTAGATGAAATGCTTCGTTTTGGAGTAACCACGCTGACATTTCACTAGATGGCTCTGGCGGCGCGGAGTTTCGCGATGGCTACGTCATCGTAGCCGAGCTCGCGTAGGATGGCATCCGTGTGGTAACCGAGCGCGGGAACGGCGTCCATGCGCGGATGCGAATCGGGCTCCCTACCGGGCGGAATAAGCACGGAAACCTTTCCAGCGGATGTTTCGACTTCAGACCAGCGCTTTCGCGCGGCGAGTTGTGGGTGCGTCTGCACTTCGTGAATGTCGTTGACCCGGGCGTTTGCGATCTGCGCGGCATCGAGACGCTCGAGTACCTGCGGCGCAGTGAGAGGAGCAAATACTTCTTCAATGATAGCGCTGAGCGCATCGCGGGCAGCGGTGCGCTTCGAGTTCGAAGAAAACCGCGGATCAGCAGCAAGTTCCGGCTTTTCCAGCACGCGTTCGCAGAAAACTTTCCATTCGCGCTCGTTTTGCAGTCCCAGCATCACAGTCAAGCCATCGCCAGCGCGAAAAGGACCGTAAGGGGCGATGGTGGCATGCGCGGCGCCAGAGCGCGGGGGTGGCGGCGCACCATCGAAAGCGTATAGAAGCGCGTAGCTCATCCATTCGCCCATAGTTTCCAGCAGAGACAAATCGATGCGAGTTCCCTTCCCGGTAAGGCCGCGTTGGAGAAGCGCGGCGAGAATATTCGAATAGGCGTACATGCCAGCGGAAATATCGGCAATGGAAATTCCGGCTTTTGCGGGAGCTTCAGGTGTGCCGGTTACAGAGAGAAAACCGGATTCGCTCTGGATAAGCAGATCATAGGCCTTCTTGTCGCGGTACGGGCCATTGGAACCATAGCCAGAGATGTCGCAGACGATCAGACCGGGGTGCGTAGGGCTGAGAGCGTCATAGGAAAGGCCGAGGCGAGCAGCAGCGCCCGGGGCGAGATTCTGCACCAGCACATCGGCGTTGGCCAGCAACTTGAGGAGAATGTTTTTCGCTTCGGGATGTTTTACATCGAGTGTGAGGCTTTCCTTGGAGCGATTGCACCAGATGAATTGGGAGGAAAGTCCGCGAACGCGTTCGTCGTAGCCGCGCGCAAAATCACCCACACCGGGACGCTCGATCTTGATGACACGCGCGCCCAAGTCGGCGAGTTGGCGAGTGCAGAATGGACCGGAGATCGCATGCTCCAGCGCAATCACGGTAATGCCATTCAGCGGATCGAACGGGGGATCGAACGGGCGATCAAAAGTGGGATGCACGAAATCTCCTGATCAGAATGAGCGCGGCAACCCGAGCACGTGCTCGGCCACGTAGGAAAGAATCAGATTGGTAGAGATGGGCGCCACCTGGTAAAGGCGCGTTTCGCGAAACTTGCGCTCGACATCATATTCGGATGCGAAACCGAAGCCGCCGTGAAATTGCAGGCAGGCGTTGGCCGCATCCCAAGAAGCGCGCGAGGCCAGGAAGAGCGCCATGTTCGCTTCGGCGCCACACGGCTTCCGGGCATCAAAGAGCTCGCAGGCCTTGAAGCGCATGAGATTGGCAGATTCCACATCGATGTAGGCTCTCGCAATGGGAAATTGCACACCCTGGTTCTGGCCAATGGGCCGGCCGAAAACGGTGCGCTCGTTGGCATACCTTGTGACCTTCTCGATGAACCAATAGCCGTCACCAATACATTCGGCAGCGATAAGCGTGCGCTCGGCATTCAAGCCGTCGAGAATGTATTTGAAACCGTGCCCTTCCTGACCGATGAGATTTTCCGCGGGAATTTCCAGATTGTCGAAAAAAAGCTCGTTGGTTTCGTGATTCACCATGTTGGCAATCGGCTTTACGGCGAGACCTTTGCCGATGGCCTGGTGAAGATCGACGATAAAAATGGAGAGGCCTTCGGTTTTCTTCTTCACTTCCGGGACAGACGTGGTGCGCGCGAGCAGAATCATCAAATCGGAGTGCTGGACGCGCGAGATCCAAACCTTTTGGCCGTTGATGACGTAATGGTCACCTTTTTTCACGGCGGTGGTCTTGATTTTCGTGGTATCGGTGCCGGTGGTTGGTTCCGTAACGCCCATCGCTTGGAGACGCAAGTCGCCGCTGGCGATTTTAGGAAGATATTTCTGCTTCTGTTCGGGCGAGCCATGGCGGAGTAGCGTGCCCATGTTGTACATCTGGCCGTGACACGCCCCGGCATTACCGCCCGACCGATTGATTTCTTCCATGATTACAGACGCTTCGGTGAGGCTGAGTCCGGAGCCGCCGAATTCTTCGGGGATGAGCGCTGCGAGCCAGCCTGCCTTGGCGAGCGCCGCCACAAATTCCTCGGGATAGGCGCGCTGCTCGTCAATGCGGCGGAAATATTCCGGCGGAAATTGCGCGCAGAGATCGCGCACCGCGGAGCGAATTTCCTGGTATTGATCGGGAGCGTTCAGCAAAGCGCCGGTTCCAAGATAATTTCGACGATGGTCATGCCAGTGTAGCGGTGGCCTCCATGCAAAGCCAGCCTTCGTGATCCTTGGCCCAGAGTTTTACGGTTTTGTTGCCGGATTCGAGGCGGCCGTGCACGGAAAACGGATGCGTGTCGAAAATGGGGCGCAGGGCGCGGAAAGAAAAATGCGCGACTCGGGCGTCCGGAAGATTGCGGCGCAGGAGATCGGCCAACGTCGTGGCGATGAGCGGGCCGTGCACGACGAGACCGGGATAGCCTTCCACGTCGGTGCAATAGCGCAAATCGTAGTGAATGCGATGCGGATTGAAGGTCAGCGCGGAGTAGCGGAAAAGCATCACCGCATCGGCGCGAATTTCGCGCGACCACGCTGCGTCAACGGGCGTCGCCTGAGGTTGCGCGCCCCCTTCGCCGGGACGCGAATGTTCACGATAGACGATGTCATGTTCCTCAACTAGAGCTAATCCTTCGCGCGTGCTGATTTCGTGGCGCACCAGCACGAACACCAACGGGCCGTTGCGGCCCGTTTTGTGAGTTACATCGGCAACGCGCGAAACGCGGGAGATGGCATCACCTGCGCGCAGCGGCTTGTGAAATTGCTGACGGCCGCCGGCGAACATGCGCCGGGGCAGCGGCACGGGCGGGATAAATCGGCCGCGCTTGGGATGGCCGTCGGCACCGAGTTCCGATTCGCGCTGCAGCGGCAGGAAGTAAAGCCAGTGCCAGAGGGGCGGAAGCGGGTCAGCGTCACGAGGAAAGGGATCGTCGCGATCGAGAGTGGCGGAAAGCGCGGCCATGGGCGTAAGCGTGATGCGATCCTCACGAGTTTCGGACTTGCCGATCCATTCGCGAAGATGGTCGATGTTCACGCTGGTGGTAGCCATGTTTGTCCTCGGCAGTAGCTTGCCAGGGGTTTCGTGGTTAGTGCGGCCAAGCCGGCGCAGGGAGCTCCGCGACTGCGGCACCGTCCTTGCGCGGGTCGGACGCTCCATAGTTCACGCCTGCTGCGTAATCGCGCATCACCGCCTGGCCGCCGCCGAAGGTATCCGAATATCCATGATGCAAGTCGATCTCGTGGCCTTTGGCTTTGAGCTCGGCGATCACATTCGGCGCGACACGATCTTCAAGGCTCACGTCGCATCCCGCAAAACTGAGTTTCGTGAAGCGCGCCGTTTCGAGTGCCGCCTGGATATTTTGCTTGAAATCGACGACGTGTGAAACAAATTGAGCGTGTGCCTGGGCCTGATTCCATCCACCCATGATGCCGAAGGCGATGCGTACTTGATCTTTTTGCATCATGGCCGGAATGATGGTGTGAAGGGGCCGCTTGCGTCCAGCGATGACGTTTGGCGAAGCGGGATCGAAGCTGAAGAGAGCGCCACGATCGTGCAGAACGAAGCCAGTGCCGTCGGCTACCAAGCCGGAGCCAAATTCGGCATAGTTTGATTCGATCAACGAGACCATGTTGCCTTCGCGGTCGACGACGCTGAGATAGGTCGTGTCGCCGGCGTCCGGCATAGGCTTGCCGGGAGCAACGGCGCAATTTGCATGATTGGGATCGATGAGTTTGGCGCGCTCCGCGGCGTATTGCTTGGAAAGCATGCCAGCGACAGGTATTTTTGCCGTGCGCGGGTCGGCGATGTAGCGGGCAACGTCCGCGTAGGCAAGCTTCTTGGCCTCAATCTCGAGGTGCAATGTCCGGGCCGAGTTCAATCCGAATTGGCCAAGATCGAAGCGCTCCATGATGTTCAGCATTTCGAGCGCGCCGATGCCCTGCACGTTGGGAGGCAATTCGTAGACGGTCCAACCGCGGTAGGTGGTCGCAATTGGCTCGACCCATTCGGCCGAATAGTCGGAGAAATCCTTGGCGGTGAACGATCCTCCTTCCCGCTGCGAAAGCGCCAGAAGGCGTTCGGTAATTTTGCCACGGTAAAAGGCCACGCTGCCGTGTTGGGCGATTTCGCGCAGGGACCAGGCCAGGTCAGGATTGCGGAGAACTTCGCCGACATGAGCGGCGCGTCCCTGGACGAGATAAGTGTGCGCGGAATTTTTGTCAGCGCGCAAAAGATCGATGTCGGCTTCAAAGTGCGCCGCGATCCATTCGGTCACAGGGTAGCCGTTCTGGGCAATTTCAATGGCCGGAGCGAGCACTTCGTCCATTTTCTTGTTGCCGAAGCGGTCGAGCAGCTTCTGCCAGCCGTCGACTGCGCCGGGAACCGTGGCGGACTCAATGCCGCGCTGCGGAGTATCGTGAAAACCCTTCTGCTTGAGGCGGTAAAACGATTGAGCAGCGGGAGTCCAGCCACTGGCGTTGATGCCGTAGAGCTTTTTCGTCTTGGCGTCGTAGACAATTGCGAAAAGATCGCCACCGATGCCGTCCCACATGGGCGCGACGACAGTCATGACCGCGTGCGTGGCTATGGCAGCGTCGAAGGCGTTGCCACCACGGGCGAGAATCTGAGCGCCGGCTTGCGAAGCCAGCGGTGACTCAGAGGCGACAATTCCGGATTGCGAGATCACCATGGAACGCCCCTGATCCCGCTCGATGGGCCGCGCAGAGACCCTCGAAAGATTCGGGGCAGTGATAGCCGCCATGAGCAAAATCGTGGCGCCGCGGCATATTTTTCGAGAAATCAATGAGGACCTCCCAGCGCTGCACGAAACGTATCGTGCAGGCAAACGATGTGAACCGGTTTCATATCATCCCATCAACAAGCTCTAAATAAATATATGGGCACTGGAAATTTATGTCTTGAAACTTCCGATGCTGGTGCACGAACGCGTCCGCAAGGATTGACCGCAGCAAGATAGTTGTGCGAGTCTCGAAAATCCTATGAACAACTCACAATCAACCGAAAAGCGGATGGCGCCGCTGGAGGATATCACCGTTCTCGATTTAACCGTAGCGCTGGCCGGACCGGTGGCCACGTTGTTACTTGGAGGGCTGGGCGCGCGTGTGATCAAAATCGAGAACACGGTGGATGGCGATCCGTGCCGAAATAATCCTCCTTATATCGGAGCAGGTGGAGTTTCGCTGTCGCGCAAACGGCCCGACGACATTTCGCTTTCCGCGGTAAACCGACTACGGAACAAATTGGGAGTGACGTTGAACCTGAAGCACGAGATGGCGCGCGAGGTTTTCGCGGACCTGGTGCGCAAGGCCGACATGCTCGTACAAAATTTCAGCCCGGGTGTGCTCGACCGGCTCGGCATCGGCTACGAAGTGGCGCGTAAAATCAATCCGCGAATCGTTTACTGCTCGATTAGCGGCTTCGGAAGCGATGCGGGCGCGGGGCCGACGAAGGCGCTTGACACCGCTATTCAAGCGCTCAGCGGGATCATGAACGTGTCCGGCGAAGAAGGCGAGCCACCGGTTCGAATAGGGTTGCCAATCGCGGATCTGAGCGTGGCGCTATTCGCCGTGATTGGAGTGCTGGCGGCGCTGCATCAAGCGCGGAATACAGGCGCGGGCCAGCACGTGGATGTTTCCATGCTGGGCTCGCTCACATCGCTGGTGGCAGCAGAACCGTGGGACGCGATGGAGATGTGCGGCGCGTCAGTGCGGACGGGACAATCATTTCAAAGGCTGGCACCCTTTGGGGTGTTTCCGAGCAAAGATGGCTACGTGGCTATTTGTGCATACACAGATGCGTTCGCGCATGCGCTGTTTCGCATCATGGGCCGGGAGGATTTGAGTCGCGACGAGCGTTTCGGTACGCGAGACCGCCGCGTGGCGAATTTTCGGGCTCTGGATGCAATTATCGGCGAGTGGACTTCATCCTTAGCCACGCACGAAATCATGGAAAAGCTGCACGCCGCGGATATTCCCGCCGCGGAAGTGCGTGACGCAAAAACGGCCATGCACGATCCGCGAACAGTGGCGCGGCACGATACGGTTCCCTTGCTGCATCCGAAATATCAAGGCGGCTTCGAAGCTTACGGCATGGGAATGCCCATAAAATTTTCGAGCGCGCGCGCGGAATTCGACCAGCCGCCGCCAGAGCTGGGGCAACATAACGACCACGTGTACCGTGAAATCCTGGGCTACGACGGTACCCGTATCGCCCAGCTTAAAGAGAACAAAGTGATCTAGAAGTTGGTTCGTGGTATTTCGCAGGGCTCGTTTTCTCGCTACAGGATTTTCTGGACCGTTCTCGGCGTAACAGGGTGCATCTTTCGGTGGTGCTCATGGCATCTTGTAAGCAGAGGAGTTAACTCACATGTTCAAGCTGATACGGTCAACCACTTTGTTGCTGTTATTTGTGTCCGCGAGCGCACTTTCAGCAAAAGGAGCAGATCAAGCGCCAAAAGTTCCCGTCACAACCACCGTAACCGTCTTGGGGCCGAAGTTTACAGCCCCGCCACCACTGACGCGGCAGGATATCAACGCGTTTTCAGGGAAGACGAAGTTGGACGTGCTCAATTGGGTAGCGGCTCAAGGCGGCAAAGCGCCGCTGCAACTGGCAATCGTCATCGACAATTCCGCGAGCCAAATGAATGTGGCCACCCAACTAGGACAAATAGCCGAGTTTGTAAGACAGCAGTCGCGAAGCACGGCGGTCGGCGTCTTCTATGCGCAGAATGGTACGGTGCAGGTGGCGTCAAACTTCACCACCGACCACGAAGCCGCGGCAAAAACGCTACGCATGCCGCTGGGGCTGCGCGCCGGCGAATCTCCCAGCGTCTATCTTTCCTTGAGCGACTTGGTAAAAAACAAATGGCCCGTGACCGGCGCCCGGCGAGAGGTATTGTTGATCGCCAGCGGCGTGGACCAACTGGACCGCGGTCCCGAGAGCCCTTACGTAGCAGCGGCAATCGAGGATTCGCAGAAAGCTGGAGTGGTGGTGCATGCCATCTATGTGGATGGAGTCCGCTTTGGAGAGACGATGCGAGGGCAGTTCGCGCAAGACAACTTGATTCAATTGACGCAGCAGTCGGGCGGATATGACCTTTACGAAGGCGTGACCACGCCCGTTTCGTTTGCGCCGTTTCTAAACCAGCTAAACATGGTTCTGCATAACCAATATTTGCTCACGGTAGGAATGCCGGGCACGGACAAAAAGAAAGGGGAGCTGAAGCCACTGGAGTTAAAGCTTGAGCAGCGCGACGTCGACCTGCGTTACCCTAGGCAGGTTTTGGTGCCAGCGGCACCATGAAGTAGAGTAGATACTCGCTCAACAGCTTCATATCCTCTTCATGTATTCGGCGAGTCGAAGGTCGGTTCGCCGAATCTATTTTCACTTTTCGAAAATTCATTCGGCTAAAAAAAAAGCCCGCTGCGATCAAAAATCGCAGCGGGCTTACTTTCGTCGGATTGGCTCTTTGGCGATATCGGATGAGACTTGCTAGAACCCGTTCGGGTGAGAAGCACCGAACGAACCCGAGTCGTGAGAATCGGGATGGAGAGCCGTACCTGCGAAGTAAAACAGGTCGTACTCCCTTTTCTTTTAGAAAGGAGGTGATCCAGCCGCAGGTTCTCCTACGGCTACCTTGTTACGACTTCACCCCAATCATGAGTCATACCGTGAGCGCCTGCCTCCTTGCGGTTGGCACGGCGATTTCTAGTACAGCCCACTTTCGTGATGTGACGGGCGGTGTGTACAAGGCCCGGGAACGTATTCACGGCGCCGTTCTGATGCGCCATTACTAGCGATTCCGGCTTCATGCAGTCGAGTTGCAGACTGCAATCCGAACTGAGCGCGCTTTTTTGCGATTAGCTCCCCCTCGCGGGTTCGCGACGCTTTGTAGCGCGCATTGTAACACGTGTGTAGCCCTGGACATAAAGGCCATGCTGACTTGACCTCATCCCCACCTTCCTCTCCGTTATCCGGAGCAGTCCTCGTAGAGTTCCCCCTTGCGGGTGGCAACTACGAGTAAGGGTTGCGCTCGTTGCGGGACTTAACCCAACACCTCACGGCACGAGCTGACGACAGCCATGCAGCACCTCTACACAGGTCCCTTGCGGGAAGTCCCTATTTCTAAGGAGGGTCCTGTGCGGTTCAAGCCCAGGTAAGGTTCTTCGCGTTGCGTCGAATTGAACCACATGTTCCACCGCTTGTGCGGGCCCCCGTCAATTCCTTTGAGTTTCAG
>DASZMG010000019.1:0-3871 GCA_035551975.1 Candidatus Acidiferrales bacterium
ATTCTTTCCGGGCGGACGCCGCAAGCCGCGGCCGAGGCTTACGTCCATTCGAGTCACTCAACAGCCCCGGACAGCGGCGGCGCCTGGCGATGAATTCCGAGAGTATTGCCGACTCCGACGAGGGGATGATCCATCTCGCGCGGCGGGAAAAAACGGGGAAAAAACGGGACAAAAAACGACAAAAAACGACGACAAAAAACGGACAAAAAACGGGACAGGCGGAGATTTAATCTGAGAGGCCTCGGAACTCTCCGGGATCGCCGGCGTCGAGCACTGTGCGGGACCATCCTTGCTCGCCCGGCCAGTTGGCCGCCCGCGCCCTAGGCGACTGCGGCTCACTCTTGAAGTCTTTCGGGAGTCTTTCTCTGTCTGAGACGATTGTGATGAATTGCCTTCTGGACTTCAATAGTTTAAGGAACGGGATCAGGAATCGGTGCTGACGTTGCTATTCCGGCGCTTGCGAACGGATAAGACAGAGCGAGGGCGGGCGGTCCGAGACAGATCCAGCTGGCGCTCGCTTCGTTTTCCGAGCCATACGCCATCTGGTCCGAAAGCACAAACACCGCCAGCGACCGACCCTGAAAGGATCGCCGATCTGGCGGGTGTTTACTCAAACATGAACTCGTTGCTGCTTGCGGCGAACAGCCGCTTATTCGCGCGTGCGGCTCCGTTCACTGCGGGTTCCGGGCCGCGACACAGTGATTTCCGAACAAGCCTCCTTACATAGTCGTCTTGGCCGTCTGCAGCTGCTTGGCATCGTTCTCGTGCTTTTCGAGCACCGGGAGCGCGTCGGTGGCATACGCTTTCAGCGCAGGGTTCTGACCATTCTGCGATTCGTGGGTGTACGCCGCGATCGCAGCCGTGTGTCCCGCGACCATCTCGTGAGTGAACCGTTTGTCAAACGCCGCCCCCTTCAACTTCGCGAGCGGGGCGATCATCTCATCATGCTTCTTATCTAGTCCCTTCGGCACATCGATACCAGCTTTGCCCGCCGCGGTGGTGAGCGCCGTATAGTCCTTCGTATGATCGGTGGTCAGCATCGTTGCATAGTCCTTCACGGCCTGTGAGGATGCCTGGTCCTGCGCAAGCTGTCCCACGTGCGCCTCGGTCATATCCGTCTGTGCGGCAAAGTGAACGAAAGCCTCGTCGGTCATTTCACTCTTCGCCATCTTGCCGTGCTCTTGCCCGAATGCCGGCAAAAAGCACAGGGCCAATGAGAACGAACCAACTATGATTGATTTCACAGTTTCCCTCCGGTGGGTAGATGTGCGCGACGGGTTACTTTAAACCTGCTTTTAATGCGAGTAAAGTGTCAGCCCTCTGTGGGCTCGACCAGTTTTTCAAGGTTCACCGAGTACAGCGCCCATTTGCCTTCGCGATCGCTTTGGAAGTATACGCGCTGGCTGTTTGGGGAAAATACTGGGGAAACTGCCGCTGCATTCGAGGACCGGTGTTCGCAGAGCGTAAACTCGCGGCCCGTGGAGCGCAGAAGCAAGAGGACTGTAGGCTGGGCCTTACTGCGGCTCGCTCCGACGAATACTGTCCCGTTCGCATTCAGCGAGAAGCCGGCGAACTGACTGGTCGGCGCGACACGTTTATCAGCGAGGGAATCGAGCGCCACTTCGTGAATCTCGGAGGTTCTGACCGGCTCCGCTCCTTCGTCTCCGGGCGGAATCACAATCTCCTTCAAGAAAAGGAGAGATTCTCCCGAAGGCGCCCAAATTGGATTAACCAGGGGACCGGATGCTAACAGCTTCGGTTTAACGGCAGGTGGCGAAAACGGAGCATACCAGATTTCGGTCCCTCCCGCTTCGGTCCGCCAAAACGCGCAGCCTTTGTCTTCAGGGCGCATGATCGCCGCTGTCGCGTTCCCGTCGATGGACGTCGCCTTGCCTGCTGCCAGACGCTCCACGCTATTGCCTTTAACCAGCACAAAATCCGCGGCCATGGCCCCCATTCCAAATGCGGCCACCCCTTCGGCGATGGTGCGCTGTTTCAAGTTTGATAGCGCAATTTCCTGCAAGTTTTGGCCGTTTAGTAAGTAGAGGAAGCGCTCACGAGCGTCCATGCAGAGTGTCCGCGGATCGAGCTGCGCGGGATGCGCCAACTGCCGGAGGAAGCCACTCCGCAGATCCAACTGGAACGGTGCCATCTTCCCAGTTCTGTCGGATGAAAACAGCAGAAAATGATTGCGGGACGACACAAACCGGTTTTGGGCAGCCGGTAACAAACTGTTCGTTCCTGGATCCGTCAGTCGCGCTACGATGTTCTCCGTGACCGGGTCGTAGAAACGGACAATTTCACCCTGTCTTTGTTGGATCTGTTTCGGTTGCGTTGCAGTAGCTTTCGGGCGCGTGGCAGTTTGCGCCCATGCTGCCAATGCGCTAAGGTTCGCTGCAAAAACGCGCCTGGTAATTACATCGGAATCTCGTGGAAATATGAGGCGCACGACTACGCTCTCACTATAGCGACAGGCTTGCGGCAGATAAGCTAACAGCGACGGCGCGCTCTCAGGATTTCTTCGATTGACAGAGATTTTCAACGGGAGTAGTTTAAGTCCGTGCTGCCCGTAAATCCGCCCGGTGAGTTGTTAGGACGGGAGAACGCTCTTCTTTCCGGTCGAGGCGCGCGTTACTACGTGCCCGATTTTGAAGGCTGCCTTTCGATCAAAAGCGTGGTGAGCGGGACGGCGGTGTGGGAGACAGAAAACCGTCGACTCGTACTGAACGAAGATCGCTGGCTCATACTCAATGATCGTCAGCGCTACACAATCACGATTGACTCGCTTCGCCCGGTGACGACATTCTGCCTATTCTTCGAACGCGGCTTTGTGGAAGAAATCTATCGCGCGCAAGTAACGGCATCCCATGCGTTGCTGGATTCGCCGCAGCCCTCCCGAACGGGCAACGTCGAGTTCTTTACCCGCATAGAGCCCGAAGACAGTTCGTTGATGACTCACCTGAAACGTTTCCAGAGGGAGCTCAGCGCGAGCCGGATGTCCCGAATGGAGTGGGACGGAATTTTTCTATGCATAGGCGAGATGTTGGTCCTGGGGCGGAGCGGCACGATTGATGCCATCGCGCGGCTTCCCGCAGTCCGCAAGGCAACGCGGGTAGAAGTTTACCGGCGATTGCTGAGGGGCCGCGACTTCCTACTCTCCTCTCTCTCCGAGCCAATTCGCCTGAAGGATATGGCTGCTGCAGCCTGTCTCTCGCCTTTCCATTTCCATCGGACCTTCACCAGCGCTTTCGGTGAGACTCCACGTCGATATATCACTCGCCACCGGCTGCAACGGGCGGTAAGACTTCTGCGCCAGACAGACTTGAGTGTTACGGAGATTTGTCTGACCACGGGCTTCGAAAGCTTAGCGTCGTTTAGTAATCTCTTCCGCCGCCACTATGGTGTTCCGCCAAGTAAATTTAGCAAGATTCGAGAAGCGGAGCCTTCCATTGATCTGTAACGATCGGGCCATGACCTTTACAGCTCTGATGATCTCTGCTTGTTTCCTGACCATCGGTCTCGCCGCTGCCCAGCTTCCGGGCCCTGGCACCGAAACCGTCCACATCGTCGCTCACGTGAAGGCCGGACACGAGGCTGAATACGCCAAACTGAGCGGCGAGGCGTGGGCGTTATACAAGCGGCTGGGTTTGGTTTTGGATAAGCCTCACGTCGTGCTGCGTGGCACGGACGAAAAGGGCCGAGCCTATTTCGTGGAAGTCTTCACGTGGAAGAGTTCCGATATTCCGGATCACGCGCCAGCGGCGGTGAAGGCGATCTGGCAACAGCTTGAGAACGTCTGCGAAGTTCGCGATGGCCGGCCTGGAATCGATTTTTCGGAAGTCACCACGCTTCAACTCGACTGAAGCGGCTA
>DASZMG010000020.1:0-5868 GCA_035551975.1 Candidatus Acidiferrales bacterium
TGGAAACGCTGGGCAATGCCGTGGCGCAAGCGGTGGCCGCGCAGAACGAGCCGGTGCTGATCATCGCCAGCTCGGACATGAATCATTACGAGAATGACGATGTGACGCGCGAGAAAGACAAGCACGCCATCGACCGGATCCTCGCGCTCGATCCGCGCGGGCTGTATGACACGGTGCGTTCCGAGGGAATTACCATGTGCGGATATGCCGCCACCGTGGCCATGCTCGTGGCACTCAAGAGCCTCGGAGCGAAAGAAGCAACGCTTGTCCGCTACGCCACTTCCGGCGATGTTACCGGCGACCGCGACGAAGTCGTGGGCTACGCCGGCATCATCCTGCGCTGATTCGATTTCCCGCCGATTTCCCCAGTTTTTATTGCACCGTCACGGTGATAGCCAACGCATGCGACGCAGCGGTATATGTTGTGCTTCCATTCGTTATGGTGTTCGTTCCCGCGATGGAAGCGTTCCCGCTCGAGGACGAGCTGGAGCTGCTGCCGGACGTGCTGGAGCTTGAGTTCGTGCTCGAGCTGGAACTGCCGCTGCAGGCCGCCATCGTCAGCAATGCCGCGAAGGCGATCAACGCAAGTGCGACGCTACGCTGAGGGGTTCTGAAAATAGTAAGAAATCCCAGCATTAGCAAAGTCACGACGCCCGTAATCAGTATTGGATTGTTCGGAAAATTCCGCTGGAGTGAAGGAGTCAACGTACCCGAAGGTTTCGTGATGGTCAGGGTTGAAGTCGCTGTGCCATTGGCAGCAAGTGTCACCGAAGGTGTGCCGAACTTGCAACTCGCGCCCGTCGGCAATCCGCTACACGTCAGTTGCACGGTTCCGCTAAAGCCGTTTTGCGAAGTGACGGTCACAGTGGACGTACCGGGAGATGTGCTCGAGACGGTAAAGGTGGTCACCGAGGAAGAAAGCGAAAAATTCGGGAATTTGTTAATCAAGTTGCCGATGTTCACCGAACCCAAGCCAGTGGCCAGATCGAATCCGACTCCAGCATTGAAACCGGAGAGGATGCCGATTGAGTCGCCCGTGGTGTTAACGACGCAATTCGGAGTGCCCGCGTCGCAGTCCATGGCGACCGTTCCCACGGTGGTGTCATAGAAAACGCAGGCGGTCGACGGGTTGCTGGTGGAATTGCAGCTCGAAGCCGATTGCGCGGCCGCAAGCGAATAAAGAGTTGGATTGAAATTTCCCTGGCGGCCACCAGTCTGCTGGTTGATCAGCGCGGTGATTCCCGCGAAGGCCTGCACTGAAACCGAAGTGCCCCCAACTCCCTGGAGGAGGGGGGTGCTGGTGCAGGCAGCGTTGTTGGTGTTCTGATCGGACTGGCACATCAGGTAGAAATTCTGAATGGTACCGTCACCGGCGAAGAGAGAAAGGTCGGGAACGTCACGCTTGCCGTCGGCCGGAACGCCAACTCCCGTTTGCCAGGAGGGCTTTGCGTAGCCTCCGCTGCAACTGGATGCATTTAGATTCACGGTAGTCCCGGTGGTTGAATTAGTGGTGCAGTTGCTCACGCCGCCCGAACCGCCAGCAGGCGCGAGAAATTTATCGGTGTTCGCCGCCGAGCTGTTGCAGCCAGCTTCAGCACTGCTGAAGTTAAGCACGTTCGTATAGATCACCGAGTTGGCGCACGAATCGTTGTAGGCGATCTCAGGAATGTAACTTTTGGCGGAAACCAAACCGCTCGAACTGTTGCTGTTGTTCCAGTAGGTGGTCGGGTTCGAAAAATCGTTGAAGTCGGTACCGCCGACGGCGATGTTAAATGGGGTCGAGCCGACGCCGTTCACCTGCAAACCGAAGTCCGCGGGTAAATTTTGATTGGGATCATCGCAGCCGGCTGCGCCGCTATCTCCAGTGGAGACCAGCACTGTAATTCCTTCAGATGCTGCCTGGCTCCAAAGGTTTTGATAGAACAAATTTCCACTAGTTCCGAGCGCTAGTTCGCAGGCTCCGTAGCTGTAGCTGAGAATCGGCGCCAGATTGTTATCCACGATGTAGATGGCCGCTGTGTCGCCGCCAAACGCGGTATTGGTAGTAGGGGCCAAGACGAGATCAATGGTCGCGCCAGGTGCGACGGCGCCCGCCCATTCGACGTCCAGAACCGATTCCACCTCATCCGAATTGTTGCTGTTGTTCTGAATTCCCGGATTGGTAGAACTGGTGGGAATTATCCTTTGCAGGTTGACCGCGGACAGCCCGAAGAGGCTGCGGAAATTATTCACATCCGCTGAATTGATGTCGCTGTCGGCTACGATGGCAATGGTCTGGCCCGAGCCGTTGACGCCAGCAGTAAGCAACGCCTGCGAGTTGTAGATGGTGGCGAAATCGGTGGGACCGACGGCGTAGCAATTCGTGTTGTTGCCATTGCAATTGCCGCCCAAGGTTACGTTCGGATGGGCGCGATGGCTCATGGGCTTTCGCGGGAAACTGTTCAGTGAGTGCACGCCCGCAACTACAGGGGCCAAAGCGGCCGGAATCTGCGGATCCGTTGAATTTGCCCAGCGCTCTACGCCATCGGCCATTACATAGCGGTGAATAGAAGTGTGGAAGGCCTGCTGCACTTCGCCGGCATTGCCGGAAAAATCGATGGTGCCGCGCCCTTTGGCTACTTCGTTCACGTGGAAACCTTGCGATTGCAGCCACGCTGTAATTTTTTGTACGTCCTGATCGGAAGCGCCGAACTGTTGCCCGGACTGTTCCGGAGTGAGCCAGTTGTGGTAGTTCGGAGACGACGGATTTTGTTGCTGGGCCAGCAAGGTTTCGAGAGCGGTTTCCTCATCGGCGCTGCGCGTTAGAACTAACTGCATATGCTCCATCGGCAGGCTGGCGGCAGCAGCGCCGCGGTCGAATTCGGAACGAGCCATGGGATGAACGTTGCCGCCCAGTGCGGTGAGTTTTGTGTTGTCGATCGCTCCGCGAATGCGCGAAGCGACGCCTGATTGCCCTGAAACACTCGATGGAATCAACGGAATAACAGCCAAGAAAAGCACAGCTAAGAATGACAGGAGATATTTAGGTCGCATGATGGGATTTCCCTCAGTGGCCGCCAGAGTTCCGAGAAATGCGAATAATCTGCGGCAAAGAATGCCTTAAAAGATTCAACCCTCTGATGCTTCTAAAGTTGCAAATGGATGGATGGAGATCAATCTACCTGAATGGAAATATTCCAGAGAGTAACTGCGAAGAGCTTGCGAAATCTTGAACGTTCAGCGATTTAAGCCTGAATCGCAGCGAGCTTAATGGGAGGAGCGAATGCGCCCGGCCAGGGTGCGTGCGCGGTCGCGGGCTATGTCTATGTATTTGGCGTCACCCGCAAGCTGATCGAGTAGGGGGAGAAAACGATCCGGCTCAGGAAGCTGTTTGTTGTCATAATCGGTTTGGATCTGCAGCACGGTGTCGTTCACGCCGAGACGGTCGTACTTCATGGTGCGCTGAAGATCGGAAAGATCGGATTCCTGGCGGGCAAGGCCTTCGAACATGGTCAAAAGCTGTGTGGCTGTGGCATCGAGCGTGTAGTTGAATGTGGTCTCGTGATTTTCCGCGCCCTTGTCGTAGCGGAACGTTTTCTCGCCGAGATTGGCCAGGCGCTTGTGGACTTCCAGGTCGACGCCCTGGAAATCGTGCATTTTTCCGGCGAGATCGAAAATTTTCTGCGCCAGAGACGGGCCAATTTCAAACGTTTGCGGGCTGGGGTCGTCGTCAAGCTGGCGTATGTCGTAAACGCCCGAGCCGTTCTGCTTCACTTTGATTTCGACAAATTCGGGGAAGCTGGTTTTGAATACTTTGCGATAAGTGATGACTGCATCGCCGCTAGCTGAGCTGAATGCACTGGAAGCACCGGAAGCTTTGGGCGTTTGCGCGAGGAATTTTGATGGGAGGCAGACGGCCGCAGCCAGCAGGAAGAGCGCTGCAAGGGCGGGGAATTTTCGGTGGCGGCGTGGTTTCAAAGTGAGTCCATGAGCGTGGAATTAAGATTCAAATTACACGTTTTTGGCTGCTGCGGCTAGATGGAAGGCGTGCCGGCCCGGGCGGCTCGCGCAGATGGAGTGACCGCTGTCGAGATGCGCATCGAAATTCTTCGTGGGCCCACGGTAGCCGTGAGGAAGCGTTCGCGCGCGCGGGAAACGTGCGCGTGGCACAAAGCTACCGCCAGCGCATCCGCCGCATCAGACGGTTCCGGATTTTCCGTGAGACCGAGCACCGAGCCGACCATCTGCTGCATCTGCTGTTTCGAGGCTGCGCCGAAACCCGAAACACTGGCCTTGATCTCGCGCGGCGAATAACTGTGGGCGGGAATCTGCGCCTGCGCGGCGGCCAGCAATACCACTCCGCGCATTTCCGCGAGGCGCAACGCCGTTTTCATATTCAGGGCCGTGAAAACCGACTCGACTGCCACCGCATCGGGCGCAAATTCCTCCACGAGTTGCGAAATAAGTTGATGAATTTCGCGCAGGCGCGATGCGAACGTGGCCCGCACCGGCAATTTCAAAGCGCCAAAGCGCACCAGTTTCGGGCGCGAGCCTTCCAAGTCAATAATGCCGTATCCAGTGGCCCCGGCCACCGCCGGGTCAACGCCCAGCACGCGCAAGTTGCGCTGCGGCGGGGGGGCATCTTGTGGGTGAGCAGGCATCTTAGTCGCACAAGTGTACGTGCGGGCCGCAGCGAACAGGTAGTGTTATTTGTAGGGAATGCGGCGCGAAAAGAAACGCCGCTTCACGCGGGAGATGGAAGCTCAACCTGCGCGAAACGGCGTGTAAAAGCGGTCGCTACCCGAAGCGGTTAACTGGCGACGGCGGCCTGAATTTCCTTTTCGTCGATGTCGAAGTTGGCGTAGACGTGCTGCACGTCGTCGTGATCTTCGAGCGTCTCGACCATGCGAAGCATCTGCTGAGCTTGGGAGCCAGCTAGCTTCACGTAGTTCTGGGGCAGCCAGGCAACTTCCGCGGAAACGGGCGTGATTCCGTTGCTTACCAGCGCCTCGCGCACTTTTTCCATAGCTTCAGGCGGCGTGACCACTTCCCAGGACGAGCCGTCGTCCTTCAAATCGTCCGCGCCCGCGTCGAGCACGATGCTCATCATCTTATCTTCGTCGGCCAGATCCTTGGGCACACTGATGTCGCCCTTGCGATGGAACATCCAGCCCACCGCGCCGTTTTCGGCCATGTTTCCCCCATTTTTCGAGAACATGTGGCGGATTTCGCTAACGATGCGATTGCGGTTGCTGGTTACCACTTGCACCAGCACGCCTACCCCGCCCGGGCCGTAGCCTTCGAACATTACTTCATCGAGAGTTTCGCCCTCGAGTGTCCCGGCGCCGCGCTGAATGGCGCGCTCGATATTGTCATTGGGCATGTTTTCGCCCTTGGCCGCGAGGATGGCGGTGCGCAGGCGCGGATTGGTGTCGGGATCAGAGCCGCCCACGCGGGTGGCAATGGTCAACTCTCGAATGAGCTTGGTAAAAATCTTGCCGCGGCGCGCGTCTGTGGCCGCTTTTTTGTGCTTGATGGTGGCCCATTTCGAGTGTCCAGACATGACGAAACCTTCGATCCTCTTCCGGAATTGTGGCAGGAGTAAAGCTGAACTCTTGCGGCGTTAGTGTAGCAGCAGCGTCCATGGCAGAGCAATAGAGTCGCGCGATGGAACCTTGCCGTTGCTCGACGCTGCGCTAGGAAACCGTGCTGACGGTGGACTCGGTGGGCGCGAGCGGAACGTTCCAGGCGTCGTAGCCGTAGAGCCAACTCGTGTCATCGTTGCCGCCTTTCATCCAGGTGTTGGCGCTGGAAATGGCTTGAATGCGCGAGGTGCGCGGTTTGCGGTGCGCTTCGTAAAGAGCGAAAGCGCCTTCGATATCTTCACCA
>DASZMG010000021.1:0-4196 GCA_035551975.1 Candidatus Acidiferrales bacterium
GGCTACTGAGATACGCCGAGCGAAAAGCCTGATCTCCGGTGAGCAGAAAGCGCTGATCCGCCACTTCCGCGCGCTCCAGGTCCAAGGCCACGGACTGAGCGGTGCGGATCAAGCTGTTGATCTCTCGCGTGCCCTGCATTGCCTGGTCATATTCCTGCCACCCGGCATACGATAGGCACGCAACCGTGATCAGCAGAACAAGGGCCATAGCGAGCCCGACGAGATGAAATTGATCGAACGACCGTTTAGAAAAATGCAACATCTAAGCCTGTCAATTCAGAATCAAGGCAAAATTCAAATTCGAAATCGCGTCCATTCTCCGAATGGTATCCGGGTTCTCATTCGATTCTAGAGAATTTTTTGTCGAGGTAATCGCTAGCGATTAATTAAAGTGAGAATTTTTCGTGGATGTGATTCGTCCGACATAGAATCAGTATCTAATTTACATTTCTTTGCGGCACCGGGCCGCAGCCCGGAGGGAATTAGAAACGTCAGTGCGGCTCGACCTGCGGAAGCGAGGGACGCTGCCGGCAAAACAGCGGGCACTCAATGTTGGTGTTGAGATTATCAGAATCGGCTGAGGTCTAAGTTTGTTTGGTGCAGTCCGCGAAGGCGTCCAAGAAAGTGCGGATCTGATCGCGAACGCCGCGAAAGGCCCTGAGACGCTCTTGTTGCGAGCCCTGAACGGCGGCCGGGTCTTCGAAGTTTTGATGGAGGCGTTTGCCGTGGGTCGGAAAGAACGGGCAGGTTTCGTTCGCGTTGTCGCAAACTGTCAGAACGTAGTCAAAGCTTTGGCTTGCAAACTCGTCGACGGCTTTGGAGCGATGCCAGGAGATGTCGATTCCGATCTCGTTCATGACCTGTATGGCCTCAGGCCGGACCGCAGTGGCTCGGCTGCCGGCGCTCTCGACGTCAAAGACGTTTCCGTGGTCGTGGCGTAGGAGGCCCTCCGCCATCTGGCTGCGGGCCGAGTTGGCGGTGCAGAGAATCAGAACCCGGCGCTTCACCCTCCTACCCTGTTACGAGCAACACCCGGGAGCGCAGCACGAGTCGGGCTTGGCGGCGCGCACGAAGGCGCTCATGAAATTGCCCTCCACCTGCGGCGCGATGGCGTCCACGTCGATTCCTTCGCCCGAGAGAAATGTTCGCGCGTCTTCGATGTCGTAGACACGCGTGGGCTCAATGTCGATAGCGGCGAAGCCGGCGGCGGTCAGTTTGGCTCGGTACTCTTCTTCTTGTATCGCTCCGGCGATGCAGCCGACCCAGAGAAGCATGCTGTTGCGCACTTCGTCCGGGACGCTGCCGCGGGTGACGACATCGGAAACCGCCAAGCGGCCGCCCGGCTTCAAGACGCGAAAGGCTTCGCGCAAGACCTGGTCTTTATCAATGGAGAGATTGATCACGCAGTTGGAGATGATGACGTCCACACTGTGATCCGGAAGCGGAATGTGCTCGATTTCTCCTTTGAGGAATTCGACGTTTGTCACCCCTGCCAGGCGCTGATTCTCGCGTGCGAGCGCCAGCATGTCATCCGTCATGTCGAGGCCGTACGCCTTGCCCGTCGGCCCGACGCGGCGAGCCGAAAGCAGCACGTCGATTCCGCCGCCCGAGCCGAGGTCGAGAACGGTCTCGCCGGGATTTAGCGTGGCGAGTGCGGTGGGATTGCCGCAGCCAAGCGACGCTCGCAAAGCCTCTTCCGGAATCTGCTCCGTTTGGTCCAGGTTGTACAGGTTCGACGTGATGGGATCACAGCAACCGTCGAGCGCGGAACTCGCTCCGCAACATCCGTTACTGCCGCCGGTGCTGACACGGCGCGCGGCCTCGCCGTATTTCTCTTTGACGATCTCTTTCATTTCCATGGTGGTCTTCCTTTTCGGTTTACGGGTGTTGTCACTTACAGAGCTGGACTATGGTCCGCGGTTCGATGGCCTTGTTGCGGGTGCAGCATTCGGCGTAGAGGAACCCGAGCAACTGCTGGAGCGCTTCAGTGTTGGCCGAATACCAGAGAAAGGTCCTTTCGCGACGCACCTTCGCAAGATCCTCGTTCCGGAGTTTTTCGAGGTGGTGGGACAAGGTGGACGAGGGGATATCCAATTCTGCGCCGAGGTCGCCGGCGGTCATACCCTCCGGGTGCGCGGCGAGGAGTAGCCGCATGATGTGCAGCCGCGGCTCGGCCCCCATTGCGCCGAACATATCGGCGAAGCGAGCCACATCCGGTTTGCGCATATTTCGATAATTGCAGAAATATGCCGTCCAGTCAAGAGGGACTTGACGTCGCATGATAGAGCTATGTCGATCTATCGCGCCGAAATCGTCTGGACGCAAACGTCGGGAGACTTTCTGCTGAATCGCTATAGCCGGGCTCACGTATGGCGTTTCGATGGAGGAATCGAAGTGCCTGCGTCGTCTTCCCCGCAGGTCGTGCGGCTGCCGTTTTCGAGCGCGGAAGCGGTGGACCCGGAGGAGGCCTTCGTCGCGTCTCTGGCGAGCTGCCACATGTTGTGCTTTCTGCACCTGGCCGCTAAGCGCAAGTTTATTGTGGAGCGCTATGTGGACGAGGCAGTCGGCGAAATGGCCCTGGATGAGCGTGGCCGTGAATGGATGGCGCGCGTGGTGCTGCATCCGCGAGCGGAGTTTGCCGGTGCGAGCGTTCCGAGCTTCGAAATCCTGAACGCCATTCACCACGCGGCGCACGAAGAGTGTTTTATCGCGAATTCCGTCAAAACAGACGTGATTTGCGAAGCGGTTCTTTAGCGGACTTTCACGCGCCCTTTCTTGATCGCGTTCGCGAACTCCTCGAAATCGGCTTCGGTCTGCTCCGCGTATTTGAGAGCGAATTCCACGATGGCGTTGACCACTCGATTGGGACGACCGATGTAGCCTTTGAGCGCCAGCGGATCGCCAGATCGGGCGTGGCCGCGCGCGAGAAGTTCCCCTGCTATTTCCGCCAGGCTGGACAGACCTTCCGCTTCCAGCTTTTCGAGATTGACGCTGCTTTTGTGATCGTTGAGCTGGCGAACCAGGTAGTCAAATCCGTCGATGCGAGTCCAGCCAAGCAGCGGGTCGGAAAGAGGCTGAATTCTGCGCTGGCCTTCGACGACGCGGCGACCCTGGCTGTCCACCGGCGGGCTTTTGAGGCAGAGTTCATAGGCCGACGCGGTTTCCTGCTTGAACTGCAGGAAGAGCGGGTCTTTGAGGCCGTTCCCTTCCATGAGGATGATGTAGTCGCGCAGGCCGATGCTCCCCGTGCCGACGATTTTGAACGCAACATCGCGGGGGCGGAAGAAGGAAAACACGTGGCGGCGTTCGGGCCCGAGCGATTCCTGATACAACTTGAGCGAATGCAAGACGGCGGATCTGCGTTCTCCGGCGATGGGCCAGACGAGATCTTTCACTTTCTTGAATTTCGCTCCCCCTTTCGGCTGCTCCTCCGCGTATTTGAGGAGCAAGTCGGCCGGGTTAGCGCGTTCGGCCTGTTTTAAGGCGTCATAAACGGGTCCAGCCTTCTTCACCCGATGAATCTGGTAGCGTGCGGCCTCGAGGACGGGCAGGTCCGCCAACTTCTCCATGAGATTGCAGTATGCGCCGACGAAACACTCGACAGCGGCCGTGCATTGCGATTTGTTGTGACCGCTCTCGCGGCCGGCCAGTACGAGGCTGGTGGCCATGCGCTTCACATCCCACTCCCAGGGGCCGGAGATGGTCTCGTCGAAATCGTTGAGGTCGAAAATAATGCGGCCGTCGGGGCTGGCGAAACAGCCCATATTACGGACATGGGCGTCGCCGCAGAGTTGCACTCGGAGGTTGCTATGCGGATGTGCCGCGAGGTCTGCCGCCATGATGGCGACGGCGCCTCGGAAGAAAGCGAAAGGGGAGGCCGCCATGCGGCCGTATTTGACAGGAAGCAGGCGTGGGATGCGATCTTCCGTTTTGCTCAACAGGAGCTCGATTGGATCGAAGCTCCGCTTGCTCGCACGGATTTTGGCGACGCTTTTCCGTCCGAGGCGTTGGCGCGCGGTGCGGCCCTGTTTCAGTCGTTCTTCGGGCTTGGCGTAATCGCTTCCCGTTTTTCTATTCATTCTGGAGAAGCCCCAAGGGGGACTCGCTTTCCTTCCGAACCTGGTTCAGGGTACACGTGGCGGGGTCCTTGTCAGGACGCCAGTGCAGCAGTTTTGTGCCGTGGCGGAAGCGATGGC
>DASZMG010000022.1:0-20098 GCA_035551975.1 Candidatus Acidiferrales bacterium
AAAATAGTTCAGAATTTTGTTCGGCTTGCCCCATTCCGCATAAAACTCCTCGATGTTTCGTCCCACGCAGAATCCCCAGGAAAACATCCGGAAATTTCTCCATTTCTCCGGCACCACGTACCGGTCCGCCGCTTCTTCCGCCGGCACGCCCGCCTTGAACATCTTCTGTGCCTGCTCGGCGATATCATCGAACACCGAACGAATCAGCGCCACCTTGTCCATGCCGCACACCTGCCCGTGTCCCGGCACGAAAATGGTGTCTTTCTCGAAATCTGCGAATTTCGCCAGCGTTTCGCGCCACGGCTTCATCACGCCGTCGATATTTGTCGGAAATTGCGAATCCACCAGCAAGTCGCCCGTGAACACGATGTTCTGGTCCGGCACCCGGAAAATCAGATCGGTGTCGGTGTGTCCGATGTAATGCTCGATCACCACCGTCCGCCCGCCTAGATCCACCTTCATCGGCATCTTCGCCGGATCGAGCGGATGGTTCGGCAGCGCCAGCACCGCCTGGCTCACTGGCACGAACATTCCCGTGAGCCCTTCGATATCGCTCTTCGCGTGTTCCCGCTGCAAATCATTTTTTGCCGCTCGCACCCGCTCTTCCCACGGCGCCAGAAAAGTTTCCAGGCTTTCCGCCTGCCATTGCGGATAGCGCTCCGTCATGCGCGAGGCCGCTTTCGCGTGCGCCCAGACCGGCACGCCCATTCCGCCGTAATACGAATTTCCCAGGGAATGGTCGAAGTGAAAATGCGTGTCAATCGCCGCGCGGACCGGCGCCTTGCTTACCATCTTGTAAGTGTCCAACTGAAACGCCGCGCCGATCGGCGTTTGGAAGCCTTCCACCAACAGCGCCCCGTCCCGCCCGATGATGAATCCGCCGTTCGAGCGCGTTTGCAAGCCCTTTGTGCGGTCTGTAATCGTGGCGTATACTCCGTCGCCAATCTTCCGGATCGACGCGAATCCCCTGTCTGCCACCGGCGCCTCGGCCACGCGCGGGTCTGCCGCCAGCGCCGCCGATAGCGGCGCCAACGGCAACAGCTTCGCGCCCGCATAGGCCGCGCTAGCCGCCGACGCCGTCACCAAAAATCGCCGCCGTGAAAATTGACCCGCAGAATGGCTCATAGGTTCCTCCAGCTCTCGCCGTTGAACGAGGGATTTCGCGCGCCTATTCTACATTTTGTGGCTTGTGGTGGGAATCGCGATGAAAGTTGCGGACCGAAATCAACCCAGATATTAACCCCAGGTATCAACCTGAGATGCGTGCCTTCAGCTTTACCTTGCCGTCCTGGATAGTCACGCTGTATTCCACTTCTTTGCCGCCCTTGTCCTTCAGTTCCTGCGTTTTCTTGCGCACGAAGCGTTCAAACGCCTGCAAATTCGGCGCCGCCGCGGCTTCGCCCGACTCATTGTGCGCCTGCACCACGCGCTGGTAAAGCTTCACGATTTTCGATTTCTCCTGCTCCGGGTCTGAAAGCGCGAATGTCGATGCCTCTTCCCGCTCCACCACCGCCCGCACCACCGGATTCATCACCGCTACGGCGCTTTCCGCGCCCTCTCGCTTCGCTGCTTCCGCGCGCGCCGCTTCCACCGCCTTGGCCGCCGCGCCAAAATGATGCGGCGAAGTGGCGCCTTCCTTCTGCTGCGTCTTTTTTCGCCACATGTCCTGGTATTTCGCGTAGGTCTGCGAGAGGTTGCTGAAGCGGAAGCGCTGCGCGAAGCTCATGTCCGCGCTGCGGTCGCTGTAGCGCTTCATCATCGTTTCCAGGCGCCATTGCGTGTCCGCCGGAGGACGCGGCCGCCCGCCGCCGAAAAACTGCTCGTACTCGATCTTCAGCCGGCGAATGTCTTTTTCGATTTGTCCCAGTTCGTCGTCGATAGTGGCCATATTTAGGCGCGATTAGCGCTAACAAGCCTGAAAATGCTCTCGGCGCCTACCTTCGAGCCTAAGTACGCCTCGGGCCGGCGTCAATGTAACCATTCGCCGGATTGTCGCAAAGGGAAAGTACCCGCGCTCCCGGAACTCACGTGTTTTTCGCGTCATCAGACCCAGCTCGTGTCGCTGTTGCCGCTCCGCAAGTCTCTGTGCTCAAATTGACGCACCATGGCGCGCGTTCCAGCTCCCTCCGCAAAGATTTCGCCCGATCTTCGCTCCCGGTTGCGCGAACTGCCCTCGGTCGACGACCTTCTGGCCCGGCCCGCGCTCGCCAAACTCGCACTCTCCGCCGGCCGCGCTCTGGTCACCGATGCCGTCCGCAGCGTTCTGGCGGCCCTGCGTGCCGAACTTATGCAGGAAGTCACGCAGCAAGCTACGCAGGAACGAGAGCACAGCCGCGTCTCCGCGGCTGTGGATGAAGTTGACTCGCGCGTCATCGCGGCCGTCGAATCTCAGCTGGCGCCTTCGCTTCGCCGCGTCATCAACGCCACCGGCGTCATCCTGCACACCAATCTCGGCCGCGCTCCGCTATCGGCGCCAGCCATTGCCGCCATCGCCGAATCCGCCGGCCGCTACTCGAACCTCGAATATGAAATCGCCACCGGCGAGCGCGGTAAGCGCGACACTCATATCTCGCATCTTCTGGAAAAGCTTTCCGGTGCGGAATCGGCCATCGTGGTCAACAACAACGCCGCCGCCGTTTTTCTCGTGCTGAACACGCTGGCCAAGGGCGCTGAAGTCATCGTCTCTCGCGGCGAGCTCATCGAAATCGGCGATGGCTTTCGCATTCCCGAGATCATGTCCGAAAGCGGTGCCGTCCTGCGCGAGGTCGGCACCACCAATCGCACCCGCATTCGCGATTACGAACGCGCCATCAGCGAACGCACCCGCCTGCTCTTGCGCGTGCATCCCTCCAATTTCCGCATCACCGGATTCACCGCGCGCCCGTCGCTTGAAGATCTGGTCGCGCTCGGCCAGCGCACTCAGTTGCCCGTCTATGAAGATCTCGGCTCCGGCTGCCTCGCCGACCTTTCCACGCACGGCATCGCCGAGCCGCTCGTGCGTGCTAGCTGCGCCGCCGGCGCTTCAGTTGTTTCCTTCAGCGGAGACAAATTGCTGGGCGGCCCTCAGGCCGGAATCATCGCCGGCAAAAAAGAATTCGTCGAGCGTGTCCGCCGCAATCCGCTCTTTCGCGCTCTGCGCGTCGACAAGCTCACCATCGCCGCCCTCGAAGCCACTTTGCAAAGCTACCAGCGCGCCGCATTTGACGATATTCCCGCGCTGCGCATGATTCGCATGTCGCAGCCGGAAATCCGCGCCCGCGCCACGCAATTCATCGAAAATCTCCGCGCTTTGCTTCCGCCCTCTGCTCTGCTGGAACTTCAGGAAGGATTTTCAGTCATTGGCGGCGGATCCACTCCCGACCAGCAATTGCCCGCCGTCCTCATCGCTGTCGCCAGCCAAAATCATTCTGCCGCGGCTCTCGAGGAAAAATTGCGCACCGCGAAACACGTCGCTCCAGTCATCGCGCGCATCGAAAACGACCGCCTCATCCTCGACCTGCGCACCGTTTCGCTCGAAGAAGAAACTGACCTCGCTCGCGCACTTGCCGCCGCGCTGGCCTAAAGTCCGCCATCGGTCGCCTGTATTTTTACGTTGTCATCCCGAAGCGAGCGCCTTTCAGCGAGTCGAGGGACCTCTCTTCGTGTGAAGACTTCGCCGCGCCGTAAGGGCATTGCGATCAGTGAGGTTTTAGCCGCTGAGGAAAATCTCCGACTCTTCACGCCCGATTGATCGCGCTGGCCACGCACCCCGCGCCAAACCCGTTATCGATGTTCACCACGCTCACATTCGACGCGCAGCTATTCAACATCCCGAGTAGCGCCGTCAGCCCGCCGAAGCTTGATCCATATCCGGTGCTCGTTGGCACCGCAATCACCGGCGCCGCCACCATTCCCGCCACCACGCTCGGCAGCGCGCCCTCCATCCCCGCCACGCAAATAATCACCCGCGCCTCGGCCAGCATCTTGCGATATTCGAGCAGCCGGTGCAGTCCCGCCACGCCCACGTCGTACACCGCCTCTACGCGATTGCCCATGGCTCGCGCGGTGATCAGCGCCTCTTCCGCCACCGGGATATCGCTCGTTCCCGCAGTCACCACCAAGATCAATCCCTTGCCGTGAATCTCATCGCTGCGCTGGATCAAAATCGTTCCAGAAAGCTCATTGAATTCGGCCCGCGCCGCTTTCTCCGCAGCTTGTTTTCGCGTCCCATTCACTGCAGGTATGGCTCGTTTCACCGCCGCGAACACATCCGCTCCCGCGCGCGTCACCAAAACGTTTGTCGACGCGCTCGCTCGCAGCATGCCCTGTACAATTTTCGCCACTTGCTGCGGCGTTTTTCCCCGCGCATAGATCACTTCCGGAAATCCAGTGCGCAGCGAGCGGTGATGGTCGATCTTCGCGAATCCCAGATTTTCGAACGGCAGCCCGCGCAGCCTCTCGATCGCGTGCTCCAGTCCGACCGCACCGCCCTTGAATTCATCCAGCAGCTTCCGAATTTCCGTTTCATTCATGTTTTTGCCGTCTTCCGATTCTAGCCTACCAACTCACGCGAGTCCTCCCGCGCCTTCCCATTTTTCCGGGGCGTTCCGTCTCCGCGTTTCGCGCCTGCAAACCTTGCACAATTTTCCCGCGCACCGTAGTCTATCCCCGCATGGATCCACAGTTCCTCGCTCTCGGACTCATCTGGTACATCGTTTTTCTTTTCTCCACCACCTGCCACGAAGGCGCGCATTCGCTCATCGCTCATCTCGGCGGCGATCCCACTGCCTTCCACGGCGGCCAGGTCTCGCTCAATCCCATCCCGCACATTCGCCGCGAACCCGTCGGCCTTGTTGTTGTGCCCATCCTTTCCTACTTCATCGCTCACTGGATGATCGGCTGGGCCAGCGCCCCCTACAATCCGGAGTGGCAGCAGCGCTATCCACGCCGCGCCGCGTGGATGGCCCTCGCCGGCCCGGCCGCGAATTTTGCCCTGGTCATCATCGCTGCCATCTCCATTCATGTGGGAATCTTCGCCGGCGCGTTTCGCATGCCGCAGTCGGTCGGCTTCACGCACGTAGTGGAAGCGGCCACTTCGGGCAACGCCGACTTCGCCGCCACTTTTCTCAGCATCCTCTTCGTTTTGAATCTGCTGCTCGGCACGTTCAATCTCCTGCCAGTGCCTCCGCTCGACGGCAACACCGTCGTCACTCTATTCATGAGCGAATCCGCCGCGCTCCGCTTTGTCCGCTGGACCCGCACCTCCGGCTTCGGCATGGCCGGCATGTTGCTGGCCTGGGTCGTTTATGATCGAATTTTTCTATTTATCTTCCGCGTCGCCCTGGCCGCGCTTTATCCCGGTTCGTACTGAGGCTAGCTCCCTTTGTTGTTTGTTTCATCCGCGGGCACCTGTAGCAATTCGGCGTACATCCCCGCGAGACGTTTTTCTCCCTGCACCGTAACCGCTTGTGTTTGAGTGCCCGCCATCACGCTTCCTGGCATTGCTGATGCTATATCCACGCTGGAGAGAGGAGGCGGAATGGCACCGCAACTTGAATCGAGCAGCTATCGCGTGGAGGTTTCAGGCTGGGATTTGTCCGAGAATTTTTTCGTGGAGAAGACCGCCCTTACCTGGACGCAGAACGGCGAAAAGCAGCTCACCTTGAAGTCCGATCTGCGCGAAGGCTGCGTGATTTTCGTGCGGCTTCTGCAGTCCACGGTTATGGTCAACAACATCCCCGTCGCTTATCAGGTCAGCAGCGTCGCGCCCAAGGATGCCAATGGCCGCACCCGCGTTTCCATGATGCAGCTGCGCCCACGCTCTTCTAACAACTGTTCGGAAACGGTGCAATCCTCCGGAGCCAAAGTCGCCTGACGCTTTAACAGGCGGACATTTTCGGTTTCGTCAGGGCGATTTATTCGGTCTGCAACGTCATCTTTACGGTTGTCATCCAAAGCGGACTGAAGCGCGCCCCAGTTCGGGAGGACGTAACGAAGTCGAAGGATCTGCGTTTTCTTTCGCTGCCCTTTTGCGCAGTCATTCTGAGAGGCTGTGACTTTTTTGATTTTGCGCGAAAATCGATGCTGAAAAGAATCGAGTTGCGCGACAAAATTCGCGTTTCTCGGAATAACGTCGCACGCTCTGAGCGCAGCGAAGAATCCCTCTCCGCATTTTGGTTTACAGTCCCAACGCCGCCCTTCAGCTCCTCGCCTCGCTCCGTTCCGCTTTAGAACTCAAATGCCGGAGTGGAACGTGTGCCACGGGTAGTTTCCTGTTTTCTGTTTCCGTCCGCACCATCCGCCGCCACCGCATCCCGAAATTCTTTCGGTCGCTAATCTGCACGATCCACAAATGTTGCATTCATTCGCTCCGCTCGGCGCGGCCGTCCTTGCTCCGGCCGGCGCATCGTTTCTGCAACTGCCCCGCTGTGGCAGCCACATTGCCTTAGCTCCCCGCATCATGGCTACGATTCTTGAAACACCCACAGCAGTCTCCGCAACACGCAAGCATCTTCCTCTTTGTGTGCTCGACGATGATCACGACCAGGTTGAACTCATCACCGAGCGCCTCGACAAATCCGGTTTTCCTGTGGTGGGCACCACCAACCCGCAAGAGGCCTTGCAAAAAGTGCGCGCCGGCGGCTGCCGCGTGATCCTCTGCGATCTGAAAATGCCTTCCATGGACGGTCTGGCCTTCCTGCAAAAAACGTTGCAGTACGATCCCGGCATCTACGTCATTTTAATCACCGGCTTCTATTCGGTGGACACCGCCATCGATGCCATCAAGCGCGGCGCCTACGATTTTCTTTCCAAGCCCATCGACTACACGCGCCTGGAAAAATCTCTCGATGAGCTGGCTACGATCTTTTCCCAGCGCTCCCAGGTGCGCGACCTCGAAGAGCAGCTCTTTCTCAATTCGCAGTTTCAGGGCATCGTCGGCAAAAGCCCGGCCATGCTCGAAGTTTTCGACCTTGCCCGCAAAGTCGCCCGCCATTTTACCAACGTGCTGATCAGCGGCCCCACCGGTTGCGGAAAGGAACTCGTCGCGCGCGCCCTGCACGAGCTCAGTCCCGTGGCCCGCGAGCGGTTCGCCGTCTGCAACTGCTCCGCGCTGGTCGACACGCTGCTCGAAAGCCAGCTTTTTGGCCATATTCGCGGCTCTTTCACCGGCGCCACCGACACCCGTCCCGGCCTGTTCGAATACGCCAATGGCGGCACCGTTTTCCTCGACGAAATCGGCGAGACGTCACCCCAAATGCAGGCCAAGCTGCTGCGAGTCATCCA
Source organism: Candidatus Acidiferrales bacterium (assembly GCA_035551975.1). Taxonomy (GTDB): domain Bacteria; phylum Acidobacteriota; class Terriglobia; order Acidiferrales; family UBA7541; genus Palsa-295. The sequence continues at coordinate 7,264 of DASZMG010000022.1, forward strand.
AAACCGGGAAATTCAGCGCGTCGGATCGCCCGAAGTCAAAAAAATCAACGTCCGCCTGATCGCCGCCACCAACCGCGATCTTCGCGCCGAAGTCCTCGCCGGTCGCTTCCGCGAGGATCTGTTTTTCCGCCTCAACGCCATCGAAATCCGCGTGCCCAGCCTCACCGATCGCTCCGAAGATGTTCCCGTGCTCGTGCAGCATTTCCTGAAGAAGTACAACGAGGCCTACGGCAAATCGTTTCAGGGCCTCACCCGCCGCGCCCAGATCGCCATCCTGCAGCACGACTGGCCCGGGAATGTTCGCGAGCTCGAAAACGTCATCTCTAGCGCGGCCATCACCGCCACCGCCGATTTCATTGACGTGGCCGACCTTCCCGAACAGTTTTCGCGCCCGCAGCGCCGCAACCTCACCGCGCAGCAGGACGGCTGGCTGCCGCTGCCGCTCGATGAAGTTCGCAGCATTCACATTCAGCGCGTTCTTGAAATGTGCCGCGGTAATCGCGTGCGCGCCGCCCAAACTCTTGGTATCGGCCGCACCAGCCTGTACCGTTTCTTGAAACGCAGCGCCAGGCAGGCTGCCGCCACCAGCGCCTGCGCGGGCGCCAGCGCCGCCGCCTCCTGAGTCGCGCGGCAATCGGCGCCGCCTCATGAAATCAACGACTCGCGGGAACATTTGTAGCGGCGCCGGTTCTTAACGGTTTCGTGGCTGCGGGCTTCAGCCCGCCGGCCGTTGCCTTTGCTTTTACGTCGTCATTCCGAAGCGAGTCGCGCCGGTAAGGGCGCAGAAAAAAAGTTCAGCGAGTCGAGGAATCTCTCTTCGCCTCTTGTTTCGCTTTTTGTTGTTGCCGGTGAACTTGGTTTTGCCGTTTTCTTTTGTTTCACGGTGTCATGGTGGAGCGAGCTGCGCCCGGTAAGGATCGCGGTATCTGACGAACGCGCTGTCATCCCGAGCGAGCGTTATGGGCGACCAAAGGTCGGCCGCGCAGCGACGAGGGATCTCTCTTCGATTTGCGCCGCCAACCGTTGCCAGCGCATTCGGGTCAATTCATTGCGTTGCAGGTGGGCTCTTCACATGCATTGGAAAATTCTCGATTTCGTGATGCAGAAGGCTAAACACGAGGAGCAAGCCCAGCTTCACATTTCAAACCGGAGAAGCGAACCGCGCGTCCCGCTCATGTTTCCCATCGAGGTTTCCGGTTTCGAGCGCTGCGGCAAATATTTTATCGAGCGCACTTCCTGTTTCGATGTGGGTGAAATGAGCTGCGCTTTCCCGTTACAGGCCGAAATCTTCGCGGATTCGGTGGTAGCCATCCGCTCGTTTCACTGGCAGAACTGCAGCGTTATGGAATCCATGCCGGTGCTGTTCCAGGTTGTGAGGCTGGAGGATCGTCCCGACGGTCGCGTGATCGCCGCGGTTCGCCTCCAGCCCCAACTCAATCACTGAACGTGCGCGCTGGGTTGCCTTGTGCGCCCGCCGACGTCAGCTACCACGAGTTACTCGCCGGTTCCAGGCGAATAAACTGCGTTGTGCAGCAGTGATGCCGGCACCGACACATTCGAGTCCATGCGCACCAGCAACCCGGTCTGCGCCGGCAGCTCCACGTCCTTACCCTTCTTGGCAATCACGTAGGCCGAACCGCCCACGAGCCCGATAATCGTTCCGCGCAGCACGCGACTGAACACCACGCCGGCCACCGAGCCGCCCGCAGTCCCAATGGCGATGTCCTCCACATCCGTCTTCACGTCGTGCCGCTCCTCCACCACCACTCCTTCCACTGTCGAGAGGTCTTTGCGGTCCTTGCTGGCGCCCGTACCGGATTGGTAAATCGAAAGAATGCTCATTCGCGCGGGAAATATCCGGCTCTCCACTTCTACCGAGTTGAACACCAGGTTCATCGATGCGCCGCCGCGAAACATCGACATCCAGCGCGGATGCTCCACTGTGGTGATCGTGCCGTGAACCTTGGCCCCGGCAGGCAACAGGATGGTGTTGCCCGAGAAAACCGGCTCCGCCACGATGGCCGTGAACGGGTCGCCATTGCGTGCCACGCGCGTGCTCAGTCCCTCCACGAGCGTTACGTGAACTTGCGTTCCGGGGATCACCGTTTGGCTCGCCTGGGTGCGAGCCACGGGCGCTGCAAACAGCATCAGCGCCGCCGCGGCGCAAAAAGCTGCGAAATTCTTCATGGGAAAATCCTCCTGATGTCGCCTGCGGAACAGGTCCGCGCAATTTTTAGTTGGAAAGGCCGCGCGAGTTCTCGCGACGGGTTTTACGAGCAGGACCGCGGGACACGCCCGGGTATTGCTCTCGATGCCCCCGCTTCGGTGGGGGCTTACCGCTGGCGCAGCGGCGTGGCGCGGAGGACGCGCCGGGCCCTACGATACATCAACAATAAACTTTGTCATGCCAAAAAACTTCGCCGCCTGTTCGCAAGCGTTATACCGCGTTCCACGGAGCAGCCACCGCCACCCCTGACACACGACGCGGGATAGCCCGTACAGCACGCGCTCGCGCCGCCGTGTCATCCCGAAGCGGGCGAATTCTGCGACCCGGATAGGGTCGCGGTAGAAACGGAGCGAGTCGAGGGATCTCTGTTTGTGTGCCGAATTCGGCCTGCCCTCTTGCGCGCGACCCTCAATCCGACGCGCACTCCCTCAGCGCGTCGGGCGTCCCTTGCCTGCGCCTGCGGCAGCCGCCGCGGTAGCCATGGCCGGTTGTTTCTCCGCCTCGGCACTCGGCTTCTTCGACTCGTCGTGGTTCACATTGCCATTGCTGGCAACGAGCCCCAGTGCCTTGCGCAGCTCGTGCTCGATCTTCCCGCGAATGTCCTCGTGTTCCTTTAAAAACACGCGCGCGTTCTCGCGTCCCTGCCCGAGGCGCTCGCCCTTGTAGGAAAGCCACGTGCCGGACTTTTCCAAAACGCCTTTCGTTACACCCAGGTCGAGCAGATCGCCTTCGCGCGAGACGCCTTCGCCATAAATAATGTCGAATTCCGCTTCGCGGAACGGCGCGGCCACCTTGTTCTTCACCACTTTGGCGCGCGTGCGCGATCCCACCACCCGGTCGCCTTCCTTGATCGACTGTATCCGGCGGATATCCACGCGGATCGACGAGTAGAATTTCAGCGCGCGCCCGCCGGTGGTCGTTTCCGGGTTACCGAACATCACCCCGATTTTCTCGCGGATCTGGTTGATGAAAATCAGGCAGGTCTTCGATTTCGACACGATCGCGGTCAGCTTGCGCAGCGCTTGCGACATCAGCCGCGCCTGCAAGCCCATCTGCGGCTCGCCCATTTCGCCTTCGAGTTCCGCCTTGGGTACCAGGGCCGCCACCGAGTCGACTACCACCACGTCCACGGCGTTCGAGCGGATTAGCGCTTCGGCAATTTCCAGCGCCTGCTCGCCGTTGTCGGGCTGCGAAACCAGCAGGTTGTCGACGTCCACGCCCAGTTTGCGAGCGTAGACCGGATCGAGCGCGTGTTCCGCGTCGATGAAAGCCGCCTGCCCGCCGAGCTTTTGCGCCTCGGCGATCACGTGCAGCGTCAGAGTCGTTTTGCCCCCCGATTCCGGGCCGTACACCTCGATCACGCGGCCGCGCGGGAAGCCGCCAACACCCAGGGCGGCGTCGATCGAGATCGAGCCGGTGGGAATCACGCTCACCGGCACGAGCACGTCCTTGCTGCCCAGCCGGATGATCGAGCCTTTGCCATGCTGCTTTTCGATTTGCAGTATTGCCAGGTCCAGATTTTTAGTTTTTTCGTCGTTCATAGTTGCCACCTCGAAGGGCTTTCGTTTAGGTCCCGCCTCAGCGGGCGGCCCGATTCTACCAGACGCGCTATTTGCCGGTGCTGTCATTTGCCGGAGCCGGAGTATAGCACAGGGCGAAACTAAAGCGAATGGTAAATTCCCCCTTATTTATCAATACTGGTAGAAGCCTCGTCCCGACTTCCGGCCCAGCCAGCCCGCCGCCACATATTTCCGCAGCAGCGGGCAGGCGCGATATTTCGGATCGCCGAATCCTTTGAATAAAACATCGAGAATATCGACGCACACATCGAGTCCGATGAAGTCGGCGAGTTCCAGCGGTCCCATGGGATGATTCATTCCCGTTTTCATTACTGCGTCGACCGCTTCTGGCGTGGCCACATTTTCCATCACCGCGAAAGCGGCTTCGTTGATCATGGGCAGCAGCACGCGATTGGAAACAAATCCAGGCGCGTCGTTCACGGCCACCGGTTTCTTGCCGAGCTTTTCGCAGAGCGACATCGCCGCGTCGAATGTTGCGTCGCTGGTCGCTAGTCCGCGGATCACTTCCACCAGCACCATCACCGGCACCGGATTCATGAAGTGCATTCCGATGAAATTTTCCGGACGCGACGTCTGCGCGGCCAGTTGGGTGATGGAAATCGACGATGTATTACTGGCTAAAATCACGCCGGGACGCAGCACCGAATCGGCGTCCTTCAGCACGCGCACTTTTAAATCGAGCTGCTCGGGAACCGCTTCCACGGCGAAGTCGGCCGCGGCAAGCGCCTGAATATCGGTGACCGGCCGAATGCGGGTGAGCGCGGCGGATTTTTCCGCGTCGCTTATTTTGTTTTTCTTCACTTCGCGGTCAAGATTTTTGGAAATCGTGTCGAGACCGCGGTCGAGAAAGCGCTGTTCGATGTCGCGCAGGATCACATCATAGCCGCTGCGCGCAAAAACGTGCGCGATGCCGTTGCCCATGGTGCCGGCGCCGAGCACCGCGACCGTTTTCATTCCACTCGAAGGCATGCTCCGGATGATAGCGGAAGCACGGAAGCGAAGGAAAGCGAAGCAACACGCGGAAAATGTAATTCCGGTTGAAAATCTCTGGAAAACTACGCGCTAACTCACATCACGCGACACTTTTTGTTGAAAATTGCATTTTTGCGTGAGTGTCAATTTCGTGTTGAAATCGACAAATTCCTGCGCCGGAGAGCGGAGGGAAGTGCAAAATCGAGCAAACCGAATATGGCGAATAAAGGGCAAACCCTTCCGGCGACATCCCGCCGCAGCGAACAAAATGAGAAGGAAATTTGCCGGTTCGCGGCGAATCGAAAGCGAATAAAAAGGCGAAGAAATAGCGGGAAACGGCTCAGGATTTCGGGCGCCAGGTATTCCGTTCGGCTTGCTCAGGATCTCTTCGCCATTGCGTGGCGCCTTCGTCGGAATCATCGCCGCGTTGGCTGCCGCCCGCATTGCTTCCTTCAGAGAACGTTCGCCCGCGGTTGTCAGGAGCAAGGTCGTGGTACGCGGGATCGCCCTTGCCCAGCGAATCCACTTTCGCGATCACCGGATCGACGAGCATTTCGCAATGCGGGCAGTAAAGTTTGTCAGTGATCAGCGGCTGTGGTGAGTAAGCGGCGTTGACATTTTTCACGTCTTCGAAAAGAAGCTGTCCCTGGCAGATGGGGCAGTAGCAGATGATGTCTTCCATAATCGCCACCTCTGGCAAGTATGGTGACTCGAATCTCGCCGGACAGCGATACAGGAAAATGCGGAGGTCGCGAACGGCGTGGGTGTCCACTTTTTGGCGCATACGCCATCCGGCACGTTCCGCTGCCGCAACTATTCCGGTGGAGAGGCGTTGATGACTTCGCGAACGATTTCGCGGGCGCGGTCCGCATCCGAAGGCATCACGCGGATACGAAACGCGCCGTTCACTTCCAGCGCGCAGCCGATTCCGTTTTCGCGAAGGGAAGCGACGAGCATCTCTTTGATTTCAAGATCGCTGCCCGACCAGACTTCGGCAGTGGCTTGCTCAGGATCGTAATCTTCCACAATGTCGTCCGCCGGCGAAGCATACTTTTCTTCGCCGCCGAGTTCCGAATCGCCCGCAACCGTGGATGTGCCGATTTCTTGCTCTGGCTCGCGCGGGTCATTTTCCAGCTCGCGAACAGCCTTCTCCATTTCGATATGCGCGGCACGGCTCTGGCGGGACGGAATGAAAATGGCGTAGACCGGTTGGCCGAGTCCGGGAATCGGACCTACTTCGCGCTTGCTCTCATGATGAGGAATTCCCGCGTCGTCGAGTGCGTTGACGATCACACCGTAGATAGCGGCATCGGCGCCGGTCCAAAGAAGTTCGGGACCGGCGCTCCGTGGATTTTCGGTGGGCGCCTCATCAAGGTGCTCGACGAGCTGAGCTCCGCAATCAGAGCAGACAGAAAATCCGGCGCGGTATTCCGTTTTGCAATTGGGACAGAACATGCACCCACGATCATAGCGGAAGTGGGCGCGGCCCTCAAAAGTCTCGGAGGGCAAGTGGTCGGATGCGCGCCGGCGCAGCGCGGAGCTAAGGTGTTTTTTCCAGTTTATCTAGGGAGAGTGCCTATGCGCAGCTTCGCCTGGTTCCCATAATTTTATAAGGGGCTTTGTACGAAGAGCGGGTGGCCGCGCGTCAGACTCAGCCCGGTATTCGCAGCAATGTTTCGGGTCAGAGGCAATGCGATTGAACCGTGGAGATTTTTCCTCAACTCACAATTACACGCGCACCACGCGTACCGCAAGCGACGACTACACGCACACCACAGCTCACCACGCGGAGACCGCGGACCATTACACGCCTACCGATATTGATTCAGGAGCGGCGCGCGCCGCAGAATTCCCCGACATCCGGAAGGAGATCTCGGAGATCGGGCCGCTGGCGCTGGTGGGGCTATTTGCGCTGAGCTACTTCTTCGCGGCGATTGTGATTGGAATTCGCGCTCCGCTGTGGATGGACGAGGTCATGGCCGACTGGATGTCGCAGTTGTCGCCCAGAGTAATGTGGCTGGCGCTGAATCACGGCGCCATGTCGTCGCCGCCGACCTATTTCCTGATGCTGAAAATGGTGAGAGGTGTGTTTGGCAGCAGCCACGTAGTGCTGCGATTGCCGTCGGTTTTCGGCGGATTTGTGACGGGGCTCGCGGCCTATATGCTGATGCGGCGGCGATTCTCCATTTGGATTGCCGGGCTGGCCCTGGCGCTGTGCCTGGGGTGCGGATTATTCACATACGCGACGCAGGTGCGCGAGTACACGCTGGTGACCGCATGCTTCGCGCTGGCGGTGCTGGTGTGGGACACGAATTTCGGGGATCGTTTCTCGCCATGGCGATTTCTTCTGATTGCTTTGTTTCTGGCACTTTGCGGCGCGCTCCATTTTTATGGCGTTTTGCTGATCGTGGTGTTCACAGGGATGGAATTGCTGTGGCTGGTGGCGCGTCAAAAAATTCGCAAGGACATTTGGGGCGCAATCACGTTGGCCGGAGCATTATTCCTGCTGTGGCTGCCGCTGATCCACAACATCACGAAAATCATCGGCAAAGAGGCTAGTGCGCCGGGTTACTTCGCACCGCCAACATTCGGGCGTCTGCTGGCCGCCTATGTGGACCTTGCTTTAGGCGAACGCGGATGGGCTTTGCTGTGCCTGCTGGTGGGGTTGGTGCTGTTGGCAAGTTTCGCGGATCATCTCAAGAGTGAACGGTGGAGAATGCCGGAGAGAAACGGGTTTGCAGGCGACCGGCGCGCGTTTGGCGGCGATCTGAATTTCACCATCATTCTCGCGGCGACCACAGCGATTCCGGTGGTGGTTTTTCTGTTCGCGAAGATCACGCATGGAACGTTCAACGGGCGGTACGCCGCGGCGGCTTGTTTCGGTTTTGCCATGCTCTTTGCTTTTTTTGTCTCGCGCTTGAGACACACGCAGTTCATTGCTTGCGCATTACTGCTCGGCTCCATCCTGTTGATGGCGGATGCGCCACGGCGACTGCCTGTCACGGACCGTTATGAAATGAACTTGATGGCGGAGACGCACGATGCCGCGCCGATCGTCGTGGGGGAAGGGCTTGCTTTTATCGAGTTGCAAGAGAGGACCAGCCCGGAACTGAAAGCGCGCCTGGTGTATCTAAAAGCTCCGCCGGACGAGGTGAATCCCGACCCCACGAACGAAGATGCGGTGAATCACTGGAGCGAATTCAGGCCGGACTTGAAGGTTTTCAATGCCGAGGAGTTCGTGCAACAAACGCCGCATTTCTATCTGCTTCACAGCGATGCCACGACCGACGTAATCACGCCGTGGCTAATGCGGAATATGTCTCTTCGGCCGCTGTGGGAGCGCGGAGGTCTCTGGTTCTTCGAAGGAAACGCCGGGAACCCCACCCGCTGAAGAAGAGCCAGGTCAATACAAAAGACCGAAGTCAAAACCGAAGAGAGATCCCTCGTCGCTGCGCGGACGGCCTTTGGCCGCCCGCTGCGCTCACTCGGGATGACAAACGTAAAGCCAAAGCATCAAACCAAAAACACGAAATCAAAACCGCCTAATCGAAACCGAAGAGAAATCCCTCGTTCGCAAAGAACATCTTCCTCTTGCGCCCACACCGGGCACGGCTCGCTTCAGGATGACAACGCGAAACCTAAAATGCGGCGATCAGAATCGCAACTCTTTAAGGTACGGCTGGGGGCCTCAGCGGTGCGGGCTCAGCGATGAGGGCTTGGGCCCTGGTCAAAATCCTCGGCGCTCTTGATCATCCCCAGCATCGCTTGATACCACGGCCTGAGAAATGCGGCAGCCGCTTGCGGATTGGAGGCGGCCTGCTCCTTGAGCTGCGCGCGCATGCGCTCGTCCGAATCGAAGACCATCCTTACAAATAATGCCGCCGCGTTTTCCATGTTTCCCTCTGAAACAAATCTTATCACCCTGATTGTTACAGACGCTCAAGGAGAGCCTAGCCGCGACGGTCCTGCGATGCGCAATGTGTATGAACCGTGCGCGGCGCGGGCGGTCACCGTTTGACGGGCGAGGGCCGCAAGAATATAGTCCTCGGCCATGGCGATACTGCAAGCCGCTGGCATAGCCGCGCGACTTAAGTGAAGGCGAGTGCGGCGGCAGCGGCAGAAATCGCCGTGGTGGAGGTGGTTATGAATCGCAAGCGGCGTGAGTTTCTGAGCGGCACGGCCGTGGCCGCAACTTTGGCGGCTGCGCATCCGCTGTTGGCACAAACTGGGGCAGCAGGGAATCCGGTGACAGCGAAGCCGCCCGCCCCCAAGGCCGCTAGCGCGTCTCCGGCGGAGTATGTGGCTCCCGCGGAGATCAAAAAAATCGAATTCAACAGCCTGCGCGATCTCGACGGAGAAGCGCAAAAGGTTCTGCCGCCGATCGCTTTCCGGTACATCTCCAACGCGGCCGGAGATCAGTGGACGCGGCGCGAAAATGAATTGGCGTACAAGCGCATCACCATCACGCCGCGCTATCTGACCGGCCACACCGATACCGACACGAAAATCACTTTGCTGGGCGCGCCGATCGCCATGCCGGTGATCGTGAGCGTGATGGGCGGCCACGGCCTGGCGCACGCCACCGCGGAGGCGGGCACGGCGCAGGGAGCGCACGCCGCGGGCACGCTTTTTACCGCGGGCTCGCAGTCCACTTTGAGCATGGAACAGATCGCGCAGGCCACGCCCGGGCCAAAGTGGTTTCAGATCTACATGCCGGCGGACGCGGGCAAGGCCAAGGAGCTGCTGCAGCGCGCCAAGGCCGCAGGCTTTCTGGCGGTGGTGCTTACCATCGATTCGGTGGGCGGAGCGGAAACGCAGGCGGGCCGGCGAACCACGTTTCCGGCGATACCCATCGGAAATTTTCCGGGTGAAACGTCCGACGCGAGGCCGGCCTTTAAATCGAATATCGGATGGGACGACGTCACGTTTATCCAGAAAACTGCCGGGCTGCCGGTGATTTTGAAGGGAGTGCTTTCGCCGGAGATGGCTACGCTGGCCGTGGAGCATGGCTGCGGGGGCATTCAAGTCTCGAACCACGGCGGGCGGTCGCTCGACGACGTGCCGGCCACGATTACAGCGCTGCCGCACATCGCGGAGGCGGTTCGCGGGCGCATACCCATCGTGGTGGATGGAGGGATCCGGCGCGGGCAGGACGTTTTTAAGGCGCTGGCGCTGGGCGCAAACGCCGTAGGCCTTGGGCGGCCGATCATGTATTCGCTGGCGCTGGGCGGATGGATGGCGGTGCAGCAGACGCTGGAGCAGATCAACGGTGAGCTGCAGGCGGCCATGCGGCACACGGGTTTGCGGAACATCGGGGAAATTTCCAAGAAATCGATCAATGTGTGAAGAAATCGAACACTGTATAGAACTTGTCTCATAAATAGCGGCCAGACTGATTCTTTAACCTCAGGGGTTAAAACCCTTGAGGAAGTTGCGCCTCGTGCGGCACGGCCGAAGCCGCGCCCTGAGAGACATCAAAAGAGGAAGCAGATCCCTCGTCGCGAAGGACAACTCTCCGCGCCCTCACCGGGCGCGCTTCGCTCACTCGGGATGACAGGCTCGTTCGGTTTGTGCTTAATTGCAGAGTTTCGTCGCGGGGATACGAGAGGCGACGGCGAAAAAGCGAAGACGATGGCCTGAGGGCCGCCGCTACGATCGGCGACGGCGGGCAACGTAAAACGCCCAAGTTGACAGACACGAATAACCAGAACAACGTCTGCAACATCTTGAGGTAATTATGAGGAGAACACGATGGTGAACCGGCGACAGTTTCTTTCCACGACAGCGGTCGCGGCGGCGGGTGTGGCCGCCAGCGCGGCGGTAGGCTGGAAAATATTCAGCCGATCCGGAAAAGCGTTCGCGGCGGGATACGACCTGGTGATTCGCGGCGGACGAGTGATCGATCCGTCGATGCGGCTGGACGCGGTGCGCGACGTAGCCATTTCGGCGGGGCGCATCGCGGCGATCGAGGAAAGCATCGCGGGCGAAGCGGCCGAGACGATCGAGGCGCACGGCAAGCTCGTGGTGCCCGGGCTGATCGACATTCACACGCACTGCGGCCGCAGCGCCGCCGGGCCGGGCATGGTGCTGCAGGACGGCGTGACGGGGTGGATCGACGCGGGCTCGCAAGGCGCGGACAAGATCAGCGACACGATTGCGGTGGCGAAAGGGTCGCCGCAGCAGGGGCGCGTGCTGATCAACATCGGGCGCGCGGGAATTCTGACCGAAGGCGACACCATGGATTTGAAGCGCGCAGATGTGGGCGCGGCGCGCGCGGCGATCGCCAAGAATCGCGACTACATTGTGGGCGTGAAAGCGCGGCTGTCGCGCGATGTGGCGGGGCCGAACGATTACGAAGTGCTGCGGCGCGCGCAGGAAGTGGCTTCGGGATTCGGGCTGCCGGTAATGATCCACATGGGGCAGACCATTTCGCCGATCGGCAAGCTGATGGATCTGCTGAAGCGCGGCGACATTGTGACGCACATGTTCGCGCCGCCGCCCAACAGCATCATCGACGGTAGCGGGCACATTGTGCCGGAAGTTCTGGCCGCGCGGCGACGCGGCGTGTGGTTCGACGTGGGCAACGGGCAGACCGGGCACATGCGCTGGGACACCATCGGCGCGATCATGAAGGCGGGATTCTGGCCGGACACGTTTTCAACCGACTGGAACACGAACGCACATGAGACGGGCGTGATCGATCTGCCGAATTGCATGTCGAAACTGTTTGGCTACGGGATGACGGTGCCGGAAGCGATTGCGCGGGCGACGCGGAATCCTTCGCGGATTTTTCCGCTGTTCAACGACCGCGGCACGCTGAACGTGGGCGCGCCAGCGGATGTGGCGCTGCTGGAATTGCGCGAGGGCGATTTTCAGTTCCTAGACAATTTCAAGGGGACGATTACCGGGCACCAGAGGCTGTTCCCGGCGGGAACGGTGCTGCGAGGGAAACGCGTGGCACACGCCTGATCCGTTGGAGCCCGCTGAATCGGCGCCGGCCATCGTTGGGAATGGCTTGGTAAGGTTCGGCTGATAGGATGGCAATAGCGGTTACAATCCGAGGAAGAGTCGGATCGCGGAAATGCCGAGAAAAACAAGTCCTAGAGTCATAGACAAACCGGCAATTTGGCCCATACGCGCAGGAATCATGACGTTTGGCTTTTTCTTGTCGTTGTGGGCCTTCTGCTGATCGGAAATAAGTTTACGAAGCTCCTGGGCAGAGTCCCTAAACAGGACTGATACGTCTTTTTCGGTCTGCTCAATCTCGACCTTACCGGAAAGAGCTCCTGATAGTCGCGTCAATGTAACCGAAATGAGATTCAGGTTGTGGCTATTTACGGCATTGTGCCAGTCATCATATACGCTTTTGTTCGCAACGATGAGATGTGCCATAGTAATTCTCGCGAGAATTGCCGAAAGCAGCAGAAGAATCCATGCAGGAGCGATGAGGGAGACAAAGATATGCCGCGAATATGGGGACAAAGTAGTTTTTGAAACGATTGACGTGAGCGCCGTGACAGAGAGCCCTATCGTGCCGATGCTGACAAGCATCATGCGCTCATAGAAAGACATCACGTGGCTATTGAATTGAATCGCCTTCTCCGACAGGAGGCCAATATCAGCAAGGTATTGGCGATACCAATCATGAAATTCTTTGAAGAGGGCTAGAACCTTGCTAGCGTCGGCGGTAATTAAATCGGCCACAGCGGAAGAGAGATTACTTACACAGCTACGTTTTTGCAAACGTTTAGGCGGCCATGCCGGGGAACTCGTCGGGGTTTCCTTGGAAGTACGAGTTGTTTAACCATATAACATAACGTGAGTTAGCAAGGCACACATAATTAGTGGACAGCGGGGCGGAAATGTGAGAGGATGAGGCTGCGTTTGTTGCTCTTGTAAAACCTTTGGAATTTGAAGGGGCTGCAAGTTCCACACTTGCGGCCTTTTTTTGTGGCTAGAGGCAGTGGAAAAGTAGCGCAAATAGCTTAAAAAGAAGAGAGAAACACAGTTGAGAGAACAAGGAACAGTAAAGTGGTTCAATGCCAGCAAGGGATTC
>DASZMG010000023.1:0-7195 GCA_035551975.1 Candidatus Acidiferrales bacterium
CGCTCCACCGGAGCGGCTGGTGTTTACCTGGAGCGGCATCAACTGCGGGGACACGGTCGCTCAGGATACCGTCGTGACCGTTGAATTCTTCGAAGCAGGAGACAAGACGGAAGTCACGCTCACCCATCAGAACTTCCAGACGCCAGAGATGCGTGAGCGCCACGAACAAGGCTGGAGGGGTTGCTTCGATCATCTGGAATCAGTTCTCTGATCACGGATTGATTCAAAAACGAAACCGGGCCGCCGCGGCAAGGGCGTACGGTTTCCATTAAACTCGAGCCGTGGAGTACACATCGGACGGCGCGAAGCTTTTCTATGCGGTGCAGGGGGAGGGCCCGGCGGTCGTCCTCCTGCACCCATTTCCTTGCAATCACCGCTTCTGGCTGGAAGCAGCGCAAAGCCTCAGCGGGAAGTACCGGGTGATTCTGCCCGATTTGCGTGGACTCGGCCAGTCCGAGGCAGGCGAAGGCCCAATCACGATCGAGCGGCTGGGCGCCGACGTCATGCGCCTGCTCGATGAGCTGCAAATTCAGCGCGCGCTTTTTGGGGGCTGCTCCATCGGCGGCTACACGCTCTATGAAATCTGGCGGAAAGCTCCGGCACGAGTCCAGACGCTCGCCTTCTGCTGCGCCAGGCCCCAGGCGGACACCGAAGCCGGACGTTTGCAGCGCGCGGAATCGATTGCAAAGATTCGCGACCATGGAACCGGCGAATTTATCGAGGCTCAATTGGACAAGCTTATCGGCCCCACCGCGCACAGGAGGCATCCGGAGCGGCTAGGCGAGGCGCGGGAGATGATGCAGATGGCCGCACCGGCAGCCGTGATCACGCTGTTGCAGGGTCTGGCGGCCCGTCCGGATTCAGTGGAGACCGCGCGGGGAATTCGCGTGCCGGCTTTTGTCCTTGCAGGAGGAGAAGACCCGGTTTCGACTCCGGCGGACATGAAGCTGCTGGCGGAAACAATTCGCAATGGCGGCTATGGGGCAGAGTACACGGAGCTGCACGACGCAGGGCACTTCGCACCCTGGGAGCAGCCGCAGATGGCGGGACGGTTGCTGCGCCGTTTCTTTGATTCGGTCGTGGGCTGACTAGCTCTTCAGCATATTTTTTACGAGGAAGAGGACGTTGGCGGGCCGTTCCGCCAGACGACGCATGAAGTATGGATACCATTCCGCGCCGAATGGAACATAGACGCGGAGGTTGTAGCCTTCGGCGACCAAAGCGGTTTGCAGATCGCGGCGAATACCGTAGAGCATCTGGAATTCGAAGCCGTTTTTGGGAATCGCATTTTCCTGCACAAAGCGCTTGGCGGCGGAGATCATGGCTTCGTCATGTGTCGCGATGCCATGATAGATGCCGCTTGTAAGCAGAACCTCAGTGAGGCGGACGAAGTTTTCATCGACGTCGGATTTTTTGGGGAAGGCCACGCTGGGCGGCTCCTTGTACGCGCCCTTGCACAGGCGGATGCGGATGCCGTCAGCGATAAGCGTGGCGATATCTTCCGCGCTGCGGTATAGGTAGGCCTGGATGACGATGCCGACGTGGCCGCGGTTGGCGGGCCTCGCGTGCAGCGATCGCACCATATCAATGGTGGCCTGCGTGTACTCGCTGCCCTCCATATCGATGCGCACAAAATTATCGACGGCGACCGCGTGATTGACCAGGCCGGAGACGATTTCGGCCGCCAGGCCAGAGCCCAGGTCCATGCCCATTTGCGTGAGCTTGACGCTTACGTTGGCCTGAAGCTTTCGCTCGGCGATGGCATCAAGGAGCTGGTGATAAATTTCCGCCGAGTGGCGCGCCTGTTCGGGCGTACTGACGTTTTCCCCAAGACTGTCCAGCGTCGAGGAGATGCCCTGGTCCTGCAGGGATTGGGCGGCGCGCAGAACATCCTCGATCTCCATGCCCGCCACAAAGCGCGAAGACATGCGGCCGCCTAAAGTGGACCGCTCGGAAAAATGGCGGAGAAGCTGATTGCGGGAAAGCGCGATAAAAGCGGAGCGTAGAATGGCCATGAATTCTGTTTAAGGGCGAACTGCCCATTTTCGCATAGCGGTTCTCATTTGAAGCATCCCGGGAGAAAGAATTAGGGGAAAGGCTTCTCCTTTGGACGACGAATGCATCCAATCAAGGTACAGAGCAAACTACGAGAATTAATGTGATGCGTCAGCCGTCGGGTGGAAAAAAGACCGGCTGAATCCATGACGTTTTGACCAAGACGTGATACGCTGCGCCTAGCGGAGTAATCCAATGGTAAACAATTGCGCGAATCCAAAATGTGCGAAGCCGCTGCATTATTTGCGCGAGGGTCGCATCTTCGTTTTCGATGCGGAGAGCGGCAGCGACAAACCGATTCACCGCATGGAGCACTACTGGCTTTGCGGAGAATGCTGCCAGACGCTGCGCCTGGAGAAGACCGTCGAAGGCGTCCGAACGGTGAAAAAGGGCCCCATGCGCATCACCACCATGGAGAGCATCAGTCAGTCGCTCGCTTCCTGAACGCCCGCCGGTCACGCGAAAAAAAGCACTCGCTGGGGCTGTATTTAGATCACCGTTAGCTCACTTAACTACGGGGATTCGCGGAGCATATTCGACAACGGCTTTTCCGTAGACACCCGTCAGCGCGTTCCAGCGAACCAGCACCAGCTCCTTGAGCATCTGCAGGCCGTCTCTCAAATAGCTGATGCGGCTCCGCTCATCATGTCCCCAGCTCACCGGAACCTCACGCACGATATATCCACGCTTAAGCGCGATGAAGAGAATCTCGGGATCGAATCCCCAGCGCTCGATGCGTTGGAGCTGGAAGATAGTCTGCGCGGCCTCGTGGGTGAAGGCCTTGAATCCGCATTGTGTGTCGACAAAAGGCAGTCGCATAATCATGCGCGTGACGAGATTGAAGCAGCGGCCAAAAAACCTGCGATAGAGCGGCTGCCGGATTGTCTGCCGGCTGGTTTCCAGCCAGCGCGAGCCTATGGCAACGTCCGCCCCCTGGCGAATTGCGTCGAAAAGGCGTGGCGCTTCTTCCATGGGCGAAGAGAGGTCCGCGTCTGTGAAGAGGACGATTTCCCCCCCGGCGTGTAACATGCCGTTGCGAACGCTGTAGCCCTTGCCGCGATTGCGGCCGTTGGACAGCAGATGCACAAAGGAATATCTCACTGCAAACGTTTTCACAATGGCCGCGGTATTATCGGTTGAGCCATCGTCAACCACGATAACTTCAGCAGCCCAGCGATTGGCCTCGACGCACCGGATCACTTCGGACAAAGTCGCTCCGATGCGCGCCTTTTCATTAAAGGCGGGGATCACGATGCTGTATTCAATTTTCATCGAGCCGCGCACCCTGCCGTGGAAATCTCCCGATATCATATCGTTATCTGCCGGAAGAGAAAAGAGTTCGGGGCCGGGAAATTTTGATTTGATAGAAGTCTGTGCAGAAAATTTCACGCATCTACTATCGTAAAAAGGGTTTACCCTAAGTTCTTAGCAGTCTCTAAGCGTGGAGCACGTTCACTATGACAAAAGCAGAACTGGTTGAAGAAGTTACTCAGATCGGCGATCTGACGCGGCGCGACGGAGAAGTGATCGTCGACACTATTTTCGACGCGGTGATTGGCGCGTTGAAGGCGGGCGACAAGATCGAGATTCGTGGATTCGGGAGCTTCCGCATCCGTCAACGCAAACCTCGCATTGGCCGGAATCCCAAGACCGGCGCGAAAGTCGATGTTCCCGCGAAGCGTGTTCCTTATTTCAAGCCCAGCAAAGAGCTGCGCGACCTTGTGAATCCAGGCGAAAAGGCTACCGCGAGCTAGTCGCGAACGCCAATGGCAGAAAGCATCCGTCCGGTGAAGCCGTGGCTCGCGCGGTAGGAAAAATAGCGGTCCGCCCGGCAGCTGGTGCACTCGCCCAGCACTGAGATTGCGCCCGGCTTAAGTCCTGCGTCGAGCAATTGACGCCGGTTGGCCTCAGCAAGATCGAGGTGCAGACTGGGGCCGATGTTGCTGTGGCCCGGCGCGCGCGCCGTCAAAAACAGCAGTGGATATTTTTCCCGCACCGGGTCTGAGTCGTAGACATCGCAAAATAAATCCTCGGCGTAGGCGAACTGCGAGAGAAATTCGCTTCTCACTTCCTCGCCGACGGCATAGCAGCACTGGCCGATCGCCGGGCCGATGGCGGCGACCAGATCCTTCGGCTTGCTGCCGAATTCCAATCGCATGCGGCCTACTCCATTCTCGACAATGCGCTTCAGGGTTCCACGCCAGCCTGCGTGAAAGGCTGCCACGGCCCGCCGTTTGCGATCCGCAATCAGCACCGGAACGCAGTCGGCGGTCTGGATAGCCAGCAGCACGCCGGGCTCGGAGGTCATCATTCCGTCGGCTTTCCATTGAGCGTCTTTTCCGGCATCTTTGGCGGTGACACGCCGAATCAGCGAGGAGTGAATCTGCCTGAGAGTGACCATCCGAAAGCCGGGATCACCCGCGAGCGCCTTGAGAAAGCGCCGCCGATTTTCGAGAACGTTTTCCCTCGTGTCCGATGAGGTGAAACCGAGGTTGAGCTCAGCAGCGGCATCTCCGGAGTTGTATATCTCGGTTTTCCCGCCTGCGCGCGTGCTGAAGCCGCTGACCAGCCAATCGATCTCGCCGAGCAGCGGCGGGCGAATAATTTCAACTTGATTTTTGACCGCGCGGGGCGACGGCCGCTCCGGCTTGGAAGTCTGCCGGGGATGCTTTGCCTGACGCTCGAACCCGGCCGCCATCAGTTTTCTGCGCCCGTGGCGAAGCCCGACCGCATCCAGGAGGCGATCGATATCGCGGATGGCGGCGGGAGATTCAGGAGACACGGGCATATGGCCATTCTAAGGCCAAGGACGCGCGGACCTGGCGGACCAGGAGCGGCAGCAAGGCCGTCGAGGAGAGGGGAGCAAGTGGGTCCGCTTTCCAGCGGACCCGCTCAAGAGGCATTTGATTTGGAAGGAGGGGATCCAGAGAGTCGTGCTTGAGGAGTGCCTGCATAACGAAAGCAGACATACAACCAGGAAGATTCACAGCGAAGGTAGGTTAATACACCCGTAGCTGCCTCTAAGAATTGTAAAGTTTGATGCAATCCCGGCTCCAAAAAGGTGCCTGGTTTTCCACAAACGATTAGATTTTCCTAAGTGGGCCTTATTACGGGCCTTTCTAACAGCTCTCAGCCGCTAAACACCAAAAATCATTAAAAAGCGCTTCCCCCTTCGAGCACCGTTGGGTTGGTCGTCCTGATCACAAGTGGCACATTGATGCCACTTTTAGGAGCCGACATGCCCTTTGCGGCGGAGGTCTTCTTCCTGTTCCAACTCCATTCGATTGATCTTATTGAGCAGAGCCTTGTAGCTGACGCGAAGGCGGGTGGCAGCTTCGCGGCGATTCCACCGGGTTTTCACCAGCATGTCGAGAATCGCACGTCGTTCGGCTTGCCAGGCGGCCTGCCGGCCAATTTCGAGCAGGGATGGCTGGGCGGCAACAGTGTCCGCAGCCGCCTCAGATGAACCATTGAGTATCGCCTTGGACGCGCTGTTAGCAGAGTGGAGAGAGATTTCCCGCAAAATCTGGCTGGCATTCCCCACGATGACATATCGCTTGCAGATATTCTCAAGCTCGCGAATGTTGCCCGGCCATGCGTACTTTGCAAACACCTGCATGGCGGTTGGCTCGAAGGGGTCTACTGTCCGTTCGTAGAGCGCGGAGTATTTTTCGATGAAGTGTCGGATCAGAACAGGAATCTCATCCGGGCGCTCGCGCAGTGGCGGAATATGCACTGTGACCACGTTGATGCGGTAGAAGAGGTCTTCGCGGAACATTCCGGCGGCGACACGCTCTTCGAGCAGTTTGTTGGTGGCGCAAATCACGCGAACATCGACGGCCGTGTCGCGCTTGGAACCGAGGCGGGCAAACTCGCCGTCCTGCAGGGCATGGAGCAGCTTGGCCTGGAGGGCGGGATGCATTTCGCCGATTTCATCCAGAAACAGAGTGCCGCCGTCGGCCAGCTCGAACTTGCCGGGCTTGGATCGCTGCGCGCCGGTAAAGGCTCCGGCTTCGTACCCGAAGAGCTCGCTTTCCAGCAGGTCGTTCGGAATCGCCGCGCAGTTGACCTTCACGAAAGGCTTTTGGCTGCGCTGTGAGCGCGAAAAAATAAGTCGGGCCGCGATCTCCTTGCCTACGCCGCTCTCTCCGCGTATGAGCACGGTCGCGCTGGTGTTGGCGACCTTCTCGATAGTTTCCCGCACCTCAACCATGCGCGGCGAGGAATTGAAGAGGTTGGCGAACCCGGGCAACGGCTCGGGCGCAGGCAAAGTCTCGACTTCAACAGCGGCAGAAATGGCGGGACCGGGCAGGCCGTCAAAAAGCCGGGAGAGCCACTGCTGCAGAGAGGATTTGTCGAGCGGAAGAGTAAGCAGCTCTCGCGCTCCAAGCTTTGCGGCGGCAAATGCAACCGCGGCATTCGGAGGAGCAACAGCTACGACGCCAAGATCGGGAAACGCCTGGCGCAGGCTGGCCAGCGGAGCTTCACCGTCCTGCAGTTCGAGAAAGGTAAGATCGGGGCGCCCTGAACGTATTGCCGAGTGCAGATCGGGTTCGCACGCCAGCTCAACGACATCGCCGCGGGCGCGGAGATATCCACGGAGAGCATTGGCAGCCATTTCATTCCGAATGGCCAGCAATGCCCGAATCTGCTTCGGGCCAGGCATGAAGGTGAAAGTATTCTAGCCGATTCTCTTCTCATTCCGGCCTGAATTTGTGCGAATTGGATTCAGGGTCGTGATCGTCGAATTCGTGAAACTCGGATTGTTAGGACGTGTAGCGGCGAGTCCGCGTGCATCGCGCGATCCGCGATAGGATTGTTCTTTTATCCCGATGCCTCGCCTATTGGCTCCCGGAGAGGACTAGCCGTTTAGTCGTGCGGCTCGTAATCAAACTCGACGGTGCTTTTGAATTTCTTCAAGCTGATAAAATAGAAATATAGAGTCAAAGAAAAGGAACCGCGCTGGTGGTTCCTTTTTTTCTTTTTGCTAGTCACAAAACCAGAAATGTCAAACAAACCACTTGAGCGCGTAAAGCAGCACGCATCGCAAGTTGTTCATTATTTGGGAGCTGCAAGCAAGTCCTTTATTATGTGGCAACTACACCGATCAAGCTCCACTAACATGAACAAAACACAGGAG
>DASZMG010000024.1:0-84076 GCA_035551975.1 Candidatus Acidiferrales bacterium
ATATTTGGTCATGGAGTGGATGACAATGTGTGCGCCAAACGAGATGGGCTGCTGCAAATAGGGGCTCAGAAACGTGTTGTCCACCACGAGCGTGAGGTTGCGCCTGTTGGCAATGGAGGAGATGGCCGCCAGATCCGTGAGCACCATCGTTGGATTGGAGGGTGTTTCGCAGTAGATCATGCGCGTCGAGGGCTTGATGGCCGCTTCAACTTTTTCCGGCTGCGAGGTATCGACGTAGCTGAACTCCAGGCCGAATTCGACGAGCAGTTGCGACACGATCCGAAACGTCCCGCCATACACAGCCGCCGGCAAAATAGTGTGTTCTCCGGGGCGCAGCAGCCGGAAGACGGCATCAATGGCCGCCATTCCGGATCCGAAAGCGTAGGCAGCCATTCCGCCTTCTAGCTTGGCCAAAGTGCGCTCCAGGGCCATGCGATTCGGGTGCGTGGTGCGCGCGTAGACGTAGCCTTTATTTTTCTCCAGGCCGTCGAACACGTAGGTTGAAGTTTGATAAATCGGTGCGACCACGGCGCCGGTCAGCGGGTCCGGCTCCTGCCCCACGTGGATCGCATCCGTAGAAAAGCCCATGAGTTCCTCCTGGCGATGTCGACGCGCAAACCATCATACCGAACTAGTCCAGAACTCAAGACGGATGCCTGCAAGAGTGACCCAGGCGAGACAGATGCCTGAAGATCGATACCGAAACTCAGGCTTGAGCGTGAAGCCAGATTGCGGTACAACCTAAGCACGGTATCGCAGTGAATTTCCATTTGCTCCAACTCAACCGTCGAGCCTGCATGATGGCTTCCGTCGCGCTGTTGTCCGCGGCCTTGTGCGGCACATTCGGTGCCACCAGCCTGCGAGCTCAGGAAAATTCTATTCCGCATACCTCGGGTCCGAACGATGACGCTCAGCCCGACACGAAGAGCGACAACTCTTCCGAGCGCGCCATGACCAAGCTCCGGCTTCACGTCACGGGAAACAACGGCAAGGCGATCGATAATGCCAGCGTATATGTTCGGTACAACAAGCCCGGCGGATTTCTGCGCAAGGAAAAGCTCGCGGAACTCGATTTGAAGACGAACGGTGAAGGGGATGTGAAAGTTCCGCCCGTTCCGCAGGGAAAAATTCTGGTTCAGGTAATCGCAACCGGCTGGCACACTTACGGCAAGTGGTACGAAATAAATAAAGACGAAGACTCCATCGAAATCAAGCTTGAGCCGCCCACGAAGTGGTATTGATTTTCTTGCGCAAAGTTTTTCCTTTCTAGTCTGAATTTCCCACGCAACATTTAT
Source organism: Candidatus Acidiferrales bacterium (assembly GCA_035551975.1). GTDB lineage: Bacteria > Acidobacteriota > Terriglobia > Acidiferrales > UBA7541 > Palsa-295. Next base: position 1,296 of record DASZMG010000024.1, read on the forward strand.
GAAACGTCTCATTCCATGCTCCACAACCGCACACAGAACCATTGTTACGGTTGTGGAAGGGAGCGGCGCCATCAGCAAAAATATTTTGATCGCTCGGTTGCCCTGAAATTGTGCAAAGAGGATTTCAAATCGTACTGATAAGGGTTTTCGATTAGAGACCGGTGCATTTCCACATGGATTTCAACAAAATTGTTGAAAACTTTAACCCTCCATTCACATTTAGAACCCTGGCAACGGAACAAGTGGTGGAAGAATTGCTCCAGCAAAACAAATAAATAAATGCGCAGGCGCATTCCCCTCGCTGGTACTTCTTGCACTCGCTGCGCAACAATTACCGGCCTCACGCGTGCTATCATAAAGTTCCACCTGAAGTGTTCTAATTCACAATGAAACGTTTAATTTTGAACGCCGATGATTTCGGCTTGACACGCGGAGTGAATCAGGGAATCATTCGCGCTCACCAACACGGAATTCTCACCAGCACAACTCTGATGGCCACCGCTCCCGAATTTGAGGACGCTTGCGCGTTGGCGCGTGCGAACCAGTCTCTGGGTGTGGGTTGCCACATTGTTCTCGTAGGAGGGACGGCGGTCACCCCGCCGGAGAAGATTTCTTCGCTCGCGGATCAAAGTGGCGCGCTGCCGAAATCTCTCCTGGGCTTCGCCGCAAAAGTCAGCCGCGGCCAGATTCGCGCCAACGATATTGCCACCGAAGTGGCAGCCCAGATTCAAAAAATTCGTGCCGCCGGAATTGAGCCGACCCATATCGACACACATAAGCACACACACGCGCACCCGAAGGTCATGGATGTCATTGGCCAGGTAGCGCGGGATTGCCGGATCACACGAATACGTCGTCCCATCGAGCAGCTCGGCAAATCCTGGGAGGGCGGTGGCTTGTCAAAGCAGTTCGCAGCGGCTGTTGCGGTGCGTACGGTGGCGAACGAATTTCAATCCCTCGCGCAAAAATACGGCCTGCGCGCCCCGGATCACTTCCTGGGCCTGGCTATGACCGGGCAACTCGGCCGCACGGAATTGCGTCGCATGATCGAAAACCTTCCGGAAGGTACGGTGGAGATTATGTTGCACCCTGGAATTTGCGATGGGGACCTTGCCAGCACCCGTTCGCGTCTGCAGCAACAACGCCAACTTGAACTCGATGGCCTCACGGATTCCGACGTGAAACTCACCATCGCAAAAGAAGGCATACAGTTAATTACCTATACGGGGTTAAACTAAGCCGATGCAAGCCGATACATTAGCCCCCAAGTATTCGGTCGTGGTGCCTTTTCACGACGAGCAGGAAAGCGTCGTCGAACTCCATCGAAAATTAAGCGAAGTGATGACCGGCCGCTACGAGCCCGTGGAATTTATCTACGTGGACGATCAGAGCCACGACGCCACTCCTGCGCGCCTGGAAGAGATTGCCGAACTAGATCCGCGCGTCACCGTGCTGCGCCTGAAGCGCAACTATGGCCAGACCACCGCCCTTGCCGCCGGCTTCGACTACGCCACCGGGGATGTGATCATCTCCATGGACGGGGACTTGCAGCACGATCCCGCCGACATTCCCGTTATGTTGGAGGCTTTTCAGTCCGACGACTACGATATCGTCAGCGGCTGGCGTCAGCGACGGGTCGACAATTTTCTGCTGCGCCGTCTGCCTTCGCGAATTGCCAACTGGATGATGGCCAAGCTTTCCGGCGTCGACATCCACGATTTCGGCACCACCTTCAAGGTCTACCGCCGCGACACCATCAAAGACATACACCTCTATGGCGAGATGCACCGCTTCATCCCGGCACTGGCCGCCTGGAATGGCGCGCGCGTGGTGGAAGTGCCCATCAAGAACATCGTGCGGCCCGACGGCAAGTCGCACTATGGCATTTCTCGCACTCTGCGCGTTCTGTTCGACATTCTCACCATTCGCTTCCTGATGCGCTACATGACCCGTCCTCTGCACTTTTTCGGCCCTACCGGCCTGCTCGGGCTTTTCACCGGCTCAGTGATTCTTTTCGGGCTCTTCGTCGAAAAAATATTCTGGAAAATCGATCTGTTCGCTGAACATGGGCCTTTGATGGTGCTGGGATTGATGCTATGCCTCTTTGGAGTGCAGCTCCTGGCGCTGGGCTTGGTCGGTGAACTGCTGATGCGCACCCACTTTGAATCGGGAGCCGAACCGGTGTATCGTATCGATCGGATTATCGGACGATCGCGCGTCGGCGCTCTGGCGAGCAATCCGGAAAAGCCTTTCGCCGCGGCCAAGCGCGCTGCCAAGTAGACTTCAAGTGCTGTTCATGAGAGGTGTCCTATGCTCAAGCGGAAAATCGGTTTCGCTGGCGCTTTTGTAGCACTGATGCTGGCGGGAACAGCCAGCGCGCAAATGGGCGGCATGTTTCGCCGGCCACAGCTTCCACGCGGTCTCTACAATCCTGTCGTCGGCTCCGGCGCGCAATACGAGATCACCAGTCCCAACGACAAGAAGATGACCTTGGAGTACGACGTGGTGGGCAAAGACACCATCGATGGGAAAGATGGATTTTGGTTCGAGGCGCCCATCGACACTCCAGAAATGCAGGGAATGATCATCAAAATGTTTATGACCGTCGACCAAGGCGTACCGACCATCACCAGAACCGTTATGCAAATGCCCGGTACACCCCCAATGGAGATGCCTCAGCAACCGGCGCGTATGCAAAACGATCAGAACAAGCCTTTCGACGTACGCACAGATGTGGATGATCTCGGATCGGAATCGGTAACCACACCCGCGGGCACTTTTGACACGCGCCATTACCGCATGAAGGATGGTTCGGGTGAAGCTTGGATTAGCGACAAGGTGTCCCCCTATGGACTGGTCAAATATAACGGGAAAGATAAAAACACCGTGATTCTGACCAAGGTGGTCACCGGCGCCAAGAGCAGAATTACCCAAACCCCAGTTCCATTCAATCCCATGATGATGAGAGGAATGGGGGGACGCGGCGGTCCGCAGCAGTAGGAGCTTTGAGCAGGTCGCGGCGCCTTTCTTATTTTAAGCGCCTCGCTGCGGGCAAACGGGCAATATTGGGCTATTCCAGATCGGGCGGCGTCACCTTCGCGATCCACGAATCGTAGTCGGACGTATATCCCGCCTTTTCCTGCAGTGAATGAATCTCCCGCCTTACTGCGACCATCTGCTGATCCGAAAGCGGCGGGATCACATCGATCTGCTTCTCGATCGCATCCATTTGCTTCGCGATACTCTCCTCGGTTTGGGCCAGATGATCGTTTCGCTCTTTGATGCAATTCTCGATCAAGTGTTTCATCACCTTCTGGCTGTGCACCAGAGAAACACGAATATTTCCTTGCCCGGTAACCACGTTGCCCACGCCAAACACGCGATCCATCGCGGTATAGCGCGGTAAATCCTCGTCCGCGAACGTGTAATACTCACCCTTCATGTTGATCCCAGGCAGTTTTTCCGGAACCGACCCAATCGATGAAATAATCAGCGGCGCTCGAAGATCCTGCTCCGAGCCCGGAATCGGCTCCGCTCTGCGCCCTTCGATCTTTGTCTCGGCCAGCTTCAGCCCCACCAGCCGGCCATTTTCGACCACCAGCCCGGTGGTCAGCCTCCGTTCCTGAAAGCGAAACAGGTATTTGTCCCGCGCCAGCTTCAGCATTTTCTGGCGCACTTGCTCGGTCTTGGCGAGTTGCTCTGGCGTGGCATTGTCCGGAGGTTGGGCCAAAGGCATGTCCTGCTCACGCCGCCGGTAGATCAGCAGGCAGCCCTTCACGCCCAGTTCTTCGGGCTTGATCCCATGCGCTTTGCAAAATGCCGGAATGCCCTTTTCCAACTCATGCATGCTGGTCTCGACGCCGCGGGCCTTTAGCGCGCGCTCGTAGTTCTCAAGTTGCAGCACTTTCACCACGTCGATGGAAGCCAGCCCGCCGCCCACGACCAGTGCTTCATCGGGCGTTTCGTAGCGCGGCCCGTGATAATCCTTCTCATTCTTGTGGTTGTACCAGTAGATGAACGGATTCTGATAGACCAAACCCTTGTCGACGTACTGCTCCGCGCCGGACACTCCCAATTCGCGGTCGCGCCACGCCCCATTGGCCAGCACCACTGCCGAGAATCCCCATTTGAAAAGCTGCGACAGGTCGAAGTCGCGTCCCAGTTTCGTCGAGGGAACGAAAAACACGTTCGGCTTCTTCATCCGCGCATCAATGCGCGCATACTCCTGCTTGCGTTGCTCCACGTGCCAGCGCGGAAGCCCATCCTCAATCTTGCCGTACGGGCGCGTGTTCTGCTCGAACACAGCTACCGGAACGCCGTGATCCGCCAGAATCTCGGCGGCTACTGATCCTGAAATAGCTCCGCCGATCACCGCCACACAATGACGGCCAATGCTGGTTATGGAATTGCCCGCCGTAGACTCAATCGTCATGGAATCGCCGCCCCCGTTCAAAGGCGGGATTGTACACCGAAGAGCGGCACTGCGCGGCAAGAAGAGCCGTTGCGTTACCATCTGGTCGAGCGCTGTACTGAAAAGAAGCGGCTACGGTTTGAAGTACATCACGGAAAGCGGCGGCAGCTTCAGCTTGATGGAATACGGCCGGTCGTTCCACGGAATGGGTTCCGCGTTCACGCCGCCCGAATTCCCCAGATCGGTTCCTGCGTAATAACGCGAATCGGTATTGAGAATCTCGCGATAGTAGCCAGGGCGCGGCACGCCCACCCGATACTCTTCGCGCACCACCGGCGTGAAATTGCACACCACTATAATGATATCGTCCAGGTTCTTCGCATGGCGCATGAAAGCGAGCACGCTCGCTGCTGCGTCGTGCGCTTCAATCCATTCGAATCCGGACCACTCGAAGTCCTCTTGATGCAGCGCCGGCTCATTGCGGTGGAGCTGGTTGAGGTCCCCAACCAGCGTTTGAACGGCTTTGTGCCAAGGCGATTGCTCCAACGACCAATCCACGGTCGTGGCTTCCCAGAACTCGGCGCGTTGCGCCAGTTCGCTGCCCATGAACAGCAGCTTTTTGCCGGGATGCCCGAACATATAGCCGAACAGCAGCCGCAAATTGGCGAATTTCTGCCAGTCATCGCCCGGCATTTTCTCGAGCAGCGAACGCTTGCCGTGTACCACTTCATCGTGCGACAGAGGCAGTATAAAATTTTCATGGAACGCATACAGCAGCGAAAAAGTCAGCTCGCCGTGATGATGCTGCCGGTATAGCGGATCGAGAGAGAAATAGCGCAGCGTGTCGTTCATCCAGCCCATGTTCCACTTCAAGTCGAAGCCCAGCCCGCCCAAATAGACGGGACGCGATACTGCCGGCCACGCTGTCGATTCCTCGGCAATGGTCAGTGCGCCCGGATTCCGCTGATGCAGAACTTCATTCAATTGCTTGATGAACGAGATGGCCTCTATATTCTCTCGGCCGCCAAGTTCGTTCGGAATCCACTCGCCCGCTTTGCGCGAATAGTCCAAGTACAGCATGGAAGCCACCGCATCCACGCGCAGCGCGTCAATGTGGTACTTGCTGATCCAGAACAGCGCATTCGAAAGCAGGAAATTCCTCACTTCGTTGCGTCCGTAATTGAAAACCAGCGTGCCCCAGTCGGGGTGTTCGCCCCGGCGTGGATCGGCATGCTCGTACAGGTGCGTTCCGTCAAAGAACGCCAAGCCGTGCGCGTCGCGCGGGAAATGCGCCGGTGTCCAGTCCAGAATCACGCCGATGCCTTCCTGGTGGCAGCGATCCACGAAGTACATGAAGTCGTCGGGCGTACCGAAGCGGCTGGTCACCGCGTAGTAGCCGACGGTCTGGTATCCCCACGACGCATCCAACGGATGCTCCATGATCGGCAGCAGTTCGATGTGCGTGTATCCCATCTGCTTCACATACGGAATCAATTCGGCCGCCAGTTCGCGATAGTTGAACCACCGATAATCCTCATCGGCCTTCTTCTTCCAGGAGCCTGCGTGAACTTCATAAATGGACATGGGCGCGTGCAGCCAGTCCCGCGAGGCGCGCTCTGCCAACCAGGCCGAATCGTTCCATTGATACTTGTCGATATTCTTCACAACCGAGGCGGTATTGGGCCGCAACTCGCTCCAGAAGGCGTAGGGATCGGACTTCAGCCCCAGATGGCCCCCCGCACGCGACAAAATCTCGAATTTGTAAATCGCGCCTTCGTCCAAGTCAGGGATGAACAACTCCCAGATTCCCGACGATCCGCGCGTACGCATGGGCCGCACCCGGCCGTCCCATAGGTTGAAATCCCCAACGACGCTCACGCGTTGCGCGTTTGGCGCCCACACGGCGAATTCGACGCCCTTCACCCCCGCCAGCACTCGGACGTGGGCTCCCTGCTTTTCGTAGTTCAGGTAGTCGGTGCCCTCGCCAATTAAATACAGGTCGTAGTCGGTCAGCACAGGAGGGAACGCGTAAGGATCATGCTGGGTCAGAACGCTGCCATCCGCAAAACGCAAGCGGAGTTGGTAGGCACTCGGGCTTACCACGCGTCCTTCGCCGGGCGGCAGCTCCGCCGGCCTCAGAATGGCCTCAAATAGGCCTTCTGGATGAATCTTTTGCGCGACATGAAACTTGCCGCTCGCGGTGTCAACAAGTCCAACTTCAACTGCACCAGGGTGAAACGCCCTGACAACCAGGACTTCTTTTCCATTTCGTTCGTCCAGATGCGGTCCCAGGATGTGGAACGGGTCCGAATGCCCTCCACTCGCCAACATCTCCGCTTCAACTTGAAATGGATCGCGAACGGCTTCAATTTCGGACAAGGTGTTCTCTCTTTTCCGGCGCGCGGGTTTATCGACACTCGCGCAAGCATCTTACCGGAGCCTATAGCGATTGACTATCCAGACAAAGCAGTACGGTTCGGGGCGAAACCAATCACCTTAGGCAAAGCGCGATGCGTCGGACCCGGCCCCCTAAGTAACAATTGTCACATTTCGGTACTTTCGTACCATTGAGACTAAGTCCAGCAGAACGCTATACCTACAACGTAAGCGCCTCTGCGGGGGCATTTCGCCCACAAATCGTTGGCCTGGGGAACATGAAGGGGAAGAGTGTCTCAAGGGGTCTGAAGCGAAAGGTCTCTTCGCGTTCGCCGAAGACCGCCAAGGACTTGCTCCGCTCCATCAGCTCGGCTGAACGCCGGAAAGCTCCAGCGTCCTCGGCCCTCGCCGACGGCAACTTCCAACTGCTTTTCTCCAAAAACCCGCTACCCATGTACATCGTGGACCGCGAGACTCTGCAATTTCTCGAGGTGAATCAGGCAGCGGTTCATCAGTACGGATACTCGCGCGGACAATTGCTGCAAATGCGCACCACCGACATTCGTCCGCCCGAAGAAATCGCTCGTTACAAAGAAGCGATGCGCGGTACGGAAAAGGCCGCCAAGGGACAAGGTCTCTGGTGGCACCTCCGGAAAGACGGCACCACTTTTGAGGTCGAGGCGACCAGCGAAGGCATCACCTTTGCCGGGCGCGAAGCGGTGCTCGTTGTGGCGCAGGACATCACTCCGCGCCGAAAAGCCGAAAAGGCCATCGCGGAACATAGCGCGTATCTGGACGCTCTTGTTCAGAACTTGCCTCTGGCCGTGATGGTTCTTGATACCGAACGACGCATCCAGATGTGCAATCCCGCATTTGAAAAGCTTTTCGGATATTCGCTGTCTGAAATCAAAGGAATGCGCCCTCAATCTTTGCTCGAGCCGCCTGAGCGGGCTGCCGCCACTGCAGAAATCATCAAACGCGTCAGCGCGGGCGAGATCGTTCGCGAGAAATCGCAGCGCAAGCGTAGCGACGGCGCCCTCGTCGACGTTCAGGCTCTGATCGTTCCACTGATTTTGAATGGTGCGAGAATTGGCAGCGTCGGCATTTACGAAGACCTTCGCGAGCGCCGCCAGGCCGAAGTGGCCCAGCAGCAAGCCGAAGAAAAATTCCGCCGTCTCTTTGAGAACGCCGTCGAGGGAATTTTCCAGAGCACTCCCGAAGGAAAATATCTGAGCGTCAATCCGGCTCTGGCGCGCATGTACGGCTATTCCTCGGCCATGGAACTGGTCAACACCATGCGCGACATCGGAAAATCCTTGTACGCCGATCCTCTTCGCCGCGACCAATTCCGCCGCACCATCGCCAAGAATAATTTCGTCGAGGCCTTCGAATCCGAGATCATCCGCAAGGACGGCACCAGGATCTGGATCTCCGAGAACGCTCGCGCCGTCCGCGATGCCAACGGCGACGTCTGCTGTTATGAGGGCACGGTCGAGGACATCACCGAGCGAAAGCGTTCGGAGTCCGAGCGCCAGGTCACCACCGAAATCGTCCATGCCATCAGCGTCAGCGATACTCTCGCCGATCTGCTCAGCAGCATGCACCTGGCTCTGCTAAAGGTGCTCGACGCCCAGAATTGCTTTGTGGCGCTCTACGAGCCGTCCACCGGCGTGTTCAATTTTCCCTTCTTCGTCGATCAAGTCGAGCCCGTGCCTCCGCCCCAAATGGTCTGGAGAAGCTGCGCCGCCTATGTCTATCGCGCCGGGCGCGCCATGATCATTTCGCCCAAGAGTTTTTACCGGCTTGTCGAAGAGGAGGAAGTGGAATCCTCGCGCCGGCCTCCCGCTTCTTTCGTCGGAGTTCCGCTGCGCACCACCGCTGGCTCCATCGGCGTGCTGGTAGTCCAAAATTACCAGCCCGAAAATGCCTACACTCGCCGGGACATGGAATTCCTCTCGTCCATCGGCGACCAGATCGCGCTGGCCATCGAGCGCAAACGCGCCGAAGGGCGCATTCGCGAAAGTGAAGCGCGCTTGCGGGTTTTGATCGAGCAGTTGCCCGCGGTGCTCTGGACCGTCGACAAGGATCTTCGCTTCACGTCCGTGCTGGGTGCGGGGCTTGCGCGCCTCAATCTGCGCCCGAACCAGATTGTCGGGCTGAGCCTGCAGGAATATTTCGAAACATCCGATCCTACCTACTTGCCGTTTGCCGCGCATCGCCGTGCCATAGCCGGCGAGCCGGTCACATTCCACGTCGAATGGAAAAATGGCTCCTACGCCTGCCACGTCGAACCCCTGCGCGGCGGTGAAGGCGAAGTGCTCGGCGCCATCTGCATGGCCCTCGACATCACCGACCGCAAGGAACTCGAGGAGCGTTTTCGCCAGGCGCAAAAAATGGAAGCCGTCGGCCGGCTCGCAGGTGGCATTGCGCATGACTTCAACAACCTGCTCATGGTGATTCAGGGCTATGCGGACCTGCTGTCCGAACGCCTTTCCGTGGAAGATCCGCTGCGCCGCAACGCCGAGCAAATCCAGATCGCCTCGCAGCGCGCCACTGCGCTCACGCAGCAGTTGCTGGCCTTCAGCCGCAAGCAGATCCTGGCGCCGAAAATTCTCAATATCCAAACCGTCGTCAGCGAAATGGAAAAAATGCTCCGCCGCCTCATCGGTGAAGACATTCAGCTCGACACCAGCTCGGCGAAAGATCTCGGGCTCGTGAAAGCAGACCGCAGCCAGATCGAGCAGGTCATCCTGAATCTGGCCGTCAACGCCCGCGACGCCATGCCCGGCGGTGGTCGCCTCACCATCGAAACCGGCAACGTAGAGCTCGACGACTCCTTCTCTCGCGCGCCGCAGGTTCTCGCCCCCGGCAAATATGTGATGCTTGCCGTCACCGATACCGGCGTGGGCATGAGCACCGAAACGCAGGCTCATATCTTCGAGCCGTTTTTCACCACCAAGGAAAAAGGGAAGGGAACCGGACTTGGCCTCGCCACGGTCTACGGCGTGGTCAAGCAGAGCGGTGGATATATCTGGGTCTATAGCGAGCCCGGCCGCGGCACTACCTTCAAAATTTATTTGCCCCGGATCGAACAGGAAGCCGCTTCCGCCGGCCGCGAAAATTCAAACGAACGCCCGGCCATCTCCCGCGGCTCGGGCCTCGTGTTGCTGGTCGAGGATGAAAAAGGGGTGCGGCAGCTCACCCGCGAATACCTCGAAGCCAGCGGCTACACCGTGCTGGAAGCGGAGGACGGTCAGATCGCTCTGGAATTATCGTCGGCTCATATGGGCCACATCGACTTGCTGCTCACTGATGTGGTCATGCCCGGCATCAGCGGACGCGAGCTGGCCGAGCGCATCGTCCAGATGCGCCCCGGCATCAAGACGCTGTACATGTCCGGCTACACGGACCGCGCCATCGTCCACCACGGCATTCTCCAGACCGATACTGTTTTGCTGCAAAAGCCCTTCAGCCTCGCGACGCTCGCATCGAAAATTCAGGAAATCCTGACCGCCGAAGTCGTCCACTAGAAGCCAACTCATAACAGCACGGTGTCATCCCGAAGAGAGCCGCGCCCGGTAAGGCCGCAGAGAGAAAGATGTGTGCGACCCGGTTAGGGTCGCGGTAAAATGGAGCGAGTCGAGGGATCTGCATTTGCTCCGATCCTTCTCGACCTAGCCTTCCGGCACAGCCGTAAAAACAATCCGCCGTCATTCTGAGAGGCTGTGACTTTTTTGATTTTGCGCGAAAAGCGATACTGAAAAGAATCGGTTTACGCGACAAAATTCGCGTTTCTCGGAATAACGTCACACTCTCTGAGCGCAGCGAAGAATCTCTCTTCGCCTTGCAGGCCCTCACGGCGGTCTACATGAAAAGACGCGCGCACTCTCCTTGTAGGTCGCAGCTTTAGCTGCGACAAAAAAATCTGTGCGATGCGCCTCCCGTTCGCGGTATCGCCGGCGGGCTCAGAGTAATGTCTCTTTTGCACGGGATGCACCCGCCGAATGAGTCCGCGCGTCTTTTCGCGTAAAATCCAAGCGGCGCTTCGCGCCTCTCATGCCATCTTCATTCTTGGTCATGTCTTCGCCCGAAAAAACACTGCTGATTCAGTGCGCGCACACCACAGTTTCTCCCGTTCTCGCCGAATCGATCCGGTCGAAAGCTTCTGGGAATAATATTGATTGGGATCGACTCTTGGCCGCCGGGTCCGAACATTCCATGCTGCCGCTGCTCGAACGCAACCTGCGCCCGCTGGCGGCGGATTCGCTGCTCCCGGCGCAAATGGAGCAATTGGCCACAGCGGCCCGCAACAGCGCCTTTCGCGGGCTCAAGCTCACGGCAGAGTTGCTGAAAGTTCTTGCGGCTTTCGAGGCGCGCGGCGTTCTCGCCCTGCCCTACAAAGGCCCCGTCGTGGCCATGCAGGCCTATGGCGATTTATCTCTGCGTCCGTTCGAGGATGTGGACATCCTCGTTCCGCAGCGCGACATGCCGAAGGCTCACGAAGTGATGCTTACGCTCGGCTATCAGTCGAGCCTTTCCTGGCTCGCCTCGGCTACGGCGCAGAATTTTCCCTCAGCAATTCCCGGGGAGTACAAGTATTACAGCGCGGAACGCGATGCCATCGTCGAGATCCACACCGAGCGCACTCTGCGCCATTTTCCCACTCCGCCCAATCTAGGCGACTTCGCGCGCGATGGCGTCAACATCGCCCTCAGCGGTCGCGAAATTCTCACGCTTTGCCCCGCAGACGCTTTGGTCGCGCTGTGCGTGCACGGCGCAAAGGATTTTTGGGGTCGCCTCATCTGGGTCGTGGACATTTCAGAGATGATCCAGGCTCATCCGCAGCTCGACTGGGACCGCCTCTGGCGCTGCGCGGAATTTCTGCGCGCCCAGCGCATGGTGTCTCTGGGATTGCTCCTGGCCACGCAGGTGTTGGGCGCGCGCATCCCGCGTGACAGCAAGTTGGTGCGTGACGACCAGGAAACGTTCGAGATGGTAAAACACTTTACGCGAGAGCTGTTCGCGCGCGAAGGCCAACCGTGGTCCGCCGCTGAGCGCTTCGCCTTCCGCCGCCGCTGCGTTCCAGGATACGTTGCGGGCTGGCGCTACGCCTTGCGCCTCACCACCGCCCCGGCGCAGGACGATCTGGAAATGGTCCGCTTGCCGCGCTACCTGCAGCCGTTATACACGCTGTTGCGGCCTTTGCGTTTGCTGTGGAAGTATCGCGAAGCGCCTTGAAAGAAGTTCACTGAAAGAAGAGCACTGAAAACCTGCGGTCACTCCGGCCCTTATTCCGGCCTTACTCTTGTTTATTCAGCCTCACAACTTTGATCTCAGTCAGCATGCGCACCCAGCGCGCCGGTCTCTTGTCGTGCGGCACCACCAGCCGCAGCGGTCCCAGCTTATCGTTGATCGGTTTTCCGCCCATGGTGTCCGCCACCAGCACATCGGAATTTTCAAAGTCGGAATCGAGTTCCGGCAGCGAGAAGAGCACCTGGTACCCGTCGCCGCCCTGGGCCAGAACGTAGCTCGCCATTACCTTCCCGCGGATTTGTCCACCCTGCGGCACTCCGGCCTGCTTCAGGATCGCTGCCAGCGCCACGCCTTCGTAAACTTCTTCTTCCTGCGCGTGCTCGTTGTTCACGTGGATCGTTTTCCTCGGCATGTTCTTCAGCGCGTCAAGCGAAAGCGTCAGGGGATTTGAGACATCGCCGCTGACCGTCAACGCCGCGCCACTGGCCGGAGCAGCGGTATTCGATTGCGCAAGCGTCGCGCCTGTGCTGCCAAGCAGCATAGTTAGCGCACCAACCAGCGCAAATCCCATCTGGCGTCTACTGATTCGTCGATAGATATCGCTCATGTTCGACCTCGCCTCTGCGCTGCCCTTTATTTGCCGGCCGGAACGAAGCCGTATTTCTCAAACGCCGGCTTTGCCGCTGGCCCAGACAGGAACGCCTCAAAATTCTTTGCCGCCGCCGCGTGCTTGGAGTCCTTGAGCACCGCTACCGGATAGATCACCGGCGAGTGCCAGTCTTCCTGCGCGCTGGCAACCACCCTCACTTTATCCGATACCTTTGCGTCCGTTGCGTACACGATTCCAGCATCCACGTTCCCGCTGGCGACGTATGTGAGCACTTGGCGCACATCCTTCCCCAGAATCAATTTCGGCTTCAGCCGGTCGTATATTCCCAGGTGTGTCAACACCTGCTGCGCATAGGTTCCGGCGGGCACCGTTTGCGGCTCGCCTATCCCAATCCGCTTTACTTCCTGCTTGTCGAGATCCTGAAACGTCTCCACGCCCGACGTTCCCACTGGCACGATCAGCACGATGCGGTTCTTCAGCAGATCGCGCCGCGTTCCCTCCAGTAACATCCCTTTCATCGCGAGCGCGTTCATCTCATCCGGAGAAGCGGAGATGAACACGTCCACTGGCGCGCCCTGTTCGATTTGCCGCATCAGCGCACCGGAGCCGCCAAGATTAAAGCGCAGCTTGGTGTCCGGTTTCTGCCGCTGGTACAGATTGGAAATTTCGTCGAGCGCGTCTTTCAGGCTCACCGCGGCAGAAACGGTGATCTCTTCACTCGCCGCGGCCGCCGCGGTGGGCGCGATCGCTGGGGCAAAGCTGCAGGTCGCCAGCACCACGGCCAGCAGCATCGCCCAAACGAATCGCCCACGCTTCATCTGTTCCATTCGGCAATTACCACAGCAACTTCAGCCCAAACTGAATCTGCCGGGATGTCGTTGACGTCGACTGCACCTGGCCAGCCGCCGGATTTGCTTGTGGCGTGGTCGACCCAGGCGGCAACACCGCCACGATCAGGTTCGGAGTATTGAAATTCGCCCGGTTCAAAATGTTGAACAGTTCGGCGCGGAATTGCACGTGGAAATTCTCGCGCACCGGCGTGTCCTTCAGGAAAGAAAGATCCCAGGTGGCCAGCCCCGGCCCGCTCAGCGTGTCGCGGCCGAGATTGCCATAGAACCCGCTGTTGCTCGGCGGCGCGATAAATGCCGCGGGATTGAACCACTGGTTCGGATTGCCTTCAATCACCGACCCGCTGAACGCGGGATTGATGAAGGGCCGCACGGGATTGCGACTGTCGCCGTTGTTTGACGGGTTGTAGCTGAGCTGCGGCGTGAATGGGAAGCCGCCTTGCGCCGTCACAATCGAATTCACGCTCCAGCCGCTCACCACGGCGTTGGCGAACCCGGTGAAGCCGTTGACGTAGGCTCTTCCGCTTCCGAAGGGCAGATCGTACACGGCGCTGATCACCCCGGTGTTGCGCACATCGTAGGTGGCCAGTCCCCAGTCCGCCCGCAAATTGTATGGGTTTGACACCAACCCCGGCGCATTTTGTGCTGCCGTCCCATTCAGCGAATCGCCGTTATCCAGCGCTTTCGACCAGGTGTAAACGCCGCGCAGTGAAAGCCCATGGCTGAAGCGGTGGTTCACATCGACTTCTAGCGCGTTGTACAAACTGTCGCCGGTGGCGAACCACGTCCAGGTATTCGTCAGAATCGACGCCGGATTGGCTTTTGGCGTCCCCACCGGAATGTAATAGGAGCCAGCCGGAACTGGAGTTCCTGACAGCGCGCCGAATCCTGTGGGATACGTTGCAGGGCAGGGCGCCGCCGGACAAATCGTCGGAATTGGTTCATTGGCATCGAGCCCGATCATTTCGTGATAACCGTGGCTACCCACATAACCAACTGTAAGAGAGGTGTTGGGCGTGAGTTCCTGCTCCAGGCGCAGCGAATACGAAATGAGTGTGGGCGTCTTGAAATCCGGTTGTACTCCACCGGGTACGATCTTCGCGGCCGCCGGGACAGCTGCCACGCTCGGCTGCAGCGGCAGCGACGTTACCGACAAATTCGAAAATGTGTACGCGGGATTGTAGGGCGGGTTCTGGTCCATGCGGTATCCCAGCGCGTCCTGCAAATCATTGTAAATTCCGAACCCGGCGCGCACGACGGTTTTTGGGCTTAGCGGACTCCAGGCAATTCCCACGCGCGGCTCCGGAAGAAAACGCGCATTATTCACGGTGAGCGCCGAGTTGCCGATCGCCGGATTGGTCGAGATCACGCCGTTTGTAAAAGTGTAGTTCGCGGCGCGTCCATGCGCTTCATTCCATCCTGTGCTGGTTTCACCGCGGAATCCGAGCGTCACCGTCAGCTTCGGCGTAATGCGCATCTCGTCTTGGAAATATTCTGCCGCGAACAAGGCCCGCCAGTTCATTTCCGTCGGTGCGGGATCGTAAAGGAACGTGGAAATGGTGCCGGCCTCAAGCGCCGCCAGACCGGTGAAAGAAGCCTGTCCGTACTGGCTCAGCGCCAGCGTTTCGTTCGACTGAAACCGCTGTATCCACGCGCCCACGCTGATCTGGTGCATTCCGTAGGTGAACGTCACGCGGTCTTCGTAGGTGAACAGGTTGCGGGCCACCGGCAGATTGCTGCCGTTATTACTGCCTGCAAGCCCCAACTGCGTCGCGGGATTCGACGCCGCGCTTCCGCCCACCACCACCGCTCCAATCGGATGGCCCGCCACGAAACTCGGCGCCGTCGCCGCGGGCGTTCCCGGCGTCGGTTCGCCCGTGAAAAAATATCCCGCGCGCGAATAGCCAAAACGCGCCGTATTCAGCACCGAAGGCGAGAAGGTGTGCGTTTCCTCCATGCTGAACACCTGCTCCCGCAGTGTCGTAATGTCCGTGGCCCACGGATCGAACACCGTGGCCGTGTTGTTGTGGCTGTCGTCCACCGTGTAAATGCCCGAGAACGTATCCGCCGCCGAAAACACGTGATCCAGCCTCACCGTCCCGAAATCCTCGCGAATCGTTGCCAGAGGCGTCGCGTTTAGCACCGCGATGCCGCCGGCCGCTCCGGTCGGCAGCAGCAGTTCCGGACCGTTCGGCTTCGGCCAGGCGTTCAGGATCCGCTGCACGATTCCTGCGCAGGCCCCGGTGCACGTGGGCTTCTGATTGGCGTCCGGAACATCCGTCACCGCCGTCTGATCCAAATTCTCGCGAAAGCCCTCGTAATTTCCGAAAATGAATGTTTTCGACTTCATCAGCGGACCGCCCGCCGAAGCTCCGAACTGGTTGCGCTGAAAACGCGGCGCGCCGTCCACATCGAAGAAGTTGGGCGCATCCAGAGCGTTGTTGCGCAGAAATTCGAACACGTTGCCATGGAATTGATTGGTCCCCGATTGCGTCACGATCGACACTTGTGCCCCGGGATGCTTCCCATACTCCGCGCCATACGTGTCGCGCAGCACGTTGAACTCCCGCACCGCATCCACGCCCAGCAGCAGTCCGCTTGCGCCTCCCGGCGTCATGTTGTTTTCCGCTGCACCCGTGTATTCGATTCCGTTCAGCAGGAACAAATTCTGCTGCGGCCGGTTCCCGCTCACCGCGAAATCGTTCGCCGTGGTGGAATTGGAAACGCCCGTGCCTCCGGTTTTCTCCCAGGTGAAATTCACCACGCCGGGGTTCAGCATCATCAGTTCATCATAGCTGCGCCCGTTCAGCGGCAAGTCTTTCACCTGCCGCTCGCCCACCAGTCCCGATATGTCCGCGGTGGTCACGTTGACGATGGGCGCATTCTCGTTTACCACCACCTGCTCGTTGATCGCGCCCAGCTTCAGCGCCAGATCGGCGGTGGCATCCTGCCCCACCACCAGTTGAATCCCTTTCCTTACCGCTTCGGAAAAGCCCTGCTTCTTTGCGTGGACTTCATATTCGCCCGCGGGCAGCGCATACACGTCGTATCGCCCCGCATTGTCCGTGGTGGTGCCTCGGGCCACACCCGTTCCCACGTTGACCACGGTAATGGCAGCGGCACCCACTGCCGCGCCGGATGGATCGGTTACCATCCCCGAAAGCGTTGCCGAAACCTGACCAAAGGCCACAGAACCAAATAGAAGAACCAGCACACATGTAAAAAATCGACGCATTCGCAATTATCCTTTTTAGGCCGGAAGAGCGATTCGGAATGCTCGACGGCGGAAAGTGGCGCAATACGTTTTAATACGGACGTGATGGATATGTCAAATCGGTTTAATACGATAAACAGCGGCCAAGAATTGAAACGATGTTTTTTGAGACGGAGGGAAGGGAAGTCTGTCAACTAGACGTGTCATCCCGAGCCTGATCGCGGTTTTTGCGATCGGTGTCGCCTGCCGGTGTCGAAGGGGCTCTGCTTTTGCTTTTGTTCTCGCGGCTGTATGCCGGGTTGCGCTCTACAGGCGCACGATCATCACTTCCGTGGATTTCACCAGCGCCGCGGCCGTTTCGCCCACCTTCAGCCGCATCTCGCGCACGGCATCGGCAGTGATAATTGACGTGATGTGCTGCCCGCCGATCGACAGGCTCACTTGCGCCATCAGCCCGCTGACCTTGATTTCAGTCACGCGCCCCACCAGTTGGTTCCGGCCACTGATGCGCCGGAAATTCGGCCGCCGCTCGCTCACCTCTTTGCGCTCGCCCGCTTTATAGAGGAATTTGTCGACTTGCTTTTCCGGGATGCGATGGTGCCCGCCGGCAGTCTTCACCGTGCGAATTTTGCCCTTGTAGATCCACTGTTTCAGTGTGGGATAGCTGACGCCCAGAACCTTGGCCGCTTCGCGGGGCGAGAAGAGTTTCATGGCGGCCTAGTATAGGCGAAAACGGCCTCTGCACGCAGCATCACGATACTCTTCCTGTAGTTTCTGTGAAAGAGTCGCAGTCGCCGCCCTTTAATTCACCTCTCATGCGGCGTACACTGAACCTTCAAACTTCGCGCTGTATCCTCACGCAGCCCGACATCTCACATAGACACGCGGGAAGGTGACCACCATGAGTTCCTCCACCGAAGTGACCCCCAGGCAGTCGGTCAGTGAAGCCCCGGAAAATCCGCTGAAGATGCTCAACCGCTTCGGCCAGTCGGTCTGGCTCGATTACATTCGCCGCAGCCTGATCAGCACCGGAGAGCTCGCGCGCCTCATCCGCGAGGACGGTCTGCGCGGCATGACTTCCAATCCCGCCATTTTCGAGAAGGCCATCGCCGGCAGCACTGATTATGCTCAGGCGCTTACGGAACTTGAGAAACGCGGCGATCTCGACGCTACGCAGATCTACGAGCAGCTCGCCATTCGCGACATTCAGGACGCCGCCGATGTGTTGCGCCCGGTGTATGACCAGACCAAGCGCCGCGACGGCTACGTCAGCCTCGAAGTTTCTCCTTATCTCGCGCACAAAACCCAGGAAACCATCGAGGAAGCGCGCCGCTTGTGGAAAGCGGTTGGCCGCGAGAATTTGATGATCAAAATTCCCGGCACGCCGGAAGGCATTCCTGCGTTTCAGCAGGTCATCGGCGAAGGCATCAACGTCAACGTCACGCTTCTCTTTGCCCAGGATGTCTACGAGCGCGTGGCTCGCGCTTATATCGCCGGTGTCGAGGCGTTTGCGAAAACTGGCGGAGACGTGGGCCGCATCGCCAGTGTCGCCAGCTTTTTCGTCAGCCGCATCGACTCGCTCGTCGACACTCTCATCGATGAGCGCATCAAGAAAGGCGCTGTGGACAAAGCCACGGGCAATGCTCTGCAAGGAAAAGTAGCCATTGCTAACGCCAAGCTTGCCTACCAAAGCTACAAACAGATTTTTGGCGACGCTCGTTGGCAGGCTCTCGCCCAGCGCGGCGCACAGACGCAGCGCGTTCTCTGGGCCAGCACCGGCACAAAGAATCCCGCCTTTAGCGACGTGCTCTACATCGAAGAACTTATCGGCCCGGACACAGTCAATACCATTCCGCCCGCCACCTATGACGCCTTCCGCGATCACGGCCATCCGCGCGCCACGCTCGAAAAAGATGTCGAAGCCGCCCGCCAGACCATGGCCGCCCTCGCCAAAGCGGGCATCTCCATGAAGGAAGTCACCGACAAGCTCACCGACGACGGCGTAAAGCTCTTTGAGGAAGCGTTCGACAAACTCCTCGAAGCGGTAAACAAGCGCGCCAAAAAAGGCGCGCCTTCCGGCGCGAAAAATCTCAGCTACAAGCTTCCCGCCGATCTCGACAAAGAAGTGCAATCGGCCATCGAGGATTGGAAGAAGAACGACAAAGTGAAACGCCTTTGGGCGCGCGATGCCTCGCTCTGGACCAACGCCGACGAAAGTAAATGGCTCGGCTGGCTCGGCGTCGTCGAAGATCAGCTTGCCAATCTCACGCCTTTCAAGCGCCTTGCGGAAGAAGTGGCTTCGGGCCAGTTTACGGACATGGTCCTGCTAGGCATGGGTGGATCGAGTCTCTGTGTTGAGGTTCTGGATCTCACCTTCGGCCATTTTGTCGGCCATCCGCAAGTACATATTCTTGATTCCACCGACCCGGCGCAGGTGCGTGCCGTCGAATCGCAGATCGATCTCAGCAAGAGCCTCTACATCGTTTCCAGCAAATCCGGCAGCACGCTTGAGCCGAATATCTTCAAGCAATATTTCTTCGAGCGCGTGAAGCAAACCATCGGCGAGGCCGAAGCAGGGAAACGCTTCATCGCCGTCACCGATCCCGGCTCAAAGCTGCAGCAGGTCGCCGAACGCGACGGCTTCCGCCACATCTTTTTCGGCGTGCCATCCATCGGCGGACGCTACTCCGCGCTTTCGAATTTCGGCATCGTGCCCGCTACGGTGCAAGGCATCGACCTGCCAAAATTCCTCGATAGCGCTGAGGAAATGGTCCACGCCTGCGCTTCGGTGGTTCCCGCCGATCAGAATCCCGGCGTGATTCTCGGCGCCATCCTTGGCACATTGCATAATCGCGGACGCGACAAAGTCACCATCTTTACTTCGCCCGGCATTTCCGATCTTGGCGCCTGGCTCGAACAGCTCATCGCTGAATCCACCGGCAAGGAAGGCAAGGGACTCATTCCCGTGGATCGCGAGCATCTCGCGGCGCCCGAAGTTTACGGAAGCGATCGCATCTTTGCCTATCTCCGCCTCGCCCCCGCACCAGACGCCAAGCAGGACGCCGCTGTCGACGCCCTCGAAAAAGCCGGCCATCCGGTCGTGCGCATCTCCGTTGCGGACATCTACCAGGTCGCTCAGGAATTCTTCCGCTGGGAAATTGCCACCGCCGTGGCCGGCTCTATCATGCGCATCAACCCCTTCAACCAACCCGAC
The DNA here is from genome assembly GCA_035551975.1 of Candidatus Acidiferrales bacterium. GTDB lineage: Bacteria > Acidobacteriota > Terriglobia > Acidiferrales > UBA7541 > Palsa-295. The sequence goes on from DASZMG010000024.1 coordinate 21,222, forward strand.
GTGGAAGCCAGCAAGATCGAGACGCGCAAGCTCACCGACGAGTACGAGAAGAAAGGCTCGCTGCCGGCCGAGTCGCCTGTGCTGGAAGAAGGCGGGATCAAGCTCTTCACCGATCCCAAGAACGCCGCCGCGCTCAAGCAGTCGGCAAAAGACAGCACGCTCGTCGGGTATCTCCGCGCGCATCTCGCACGCATCAAGCCCGGCGACTATTTCGCCGTTCTCGGTTTTATCCAGATGAACAACGCGCATGAAACGGCTTTGCAGACCATTCGTCACGCCGTTCGCGACAATAAGCGCGTTGCCACCTGCCTGGGCTTCGGACCGCGTTTCCTGCACTCCACCGGGCAAGCCTACAAGGGCGGACCCAACTCCGGCGTCTTCTTGCAAGTCACTTGCGACGATGCCAGCGATCTGCCTGTGCCCGGCCAGAAGTACACTTTCGGCATTGTGAAAGCCGCGCAGTCTCGCGGCGATTTTCAGGTGCTCGCGGACCGCAACCGCCGCGCGCTTCGCGTCCACTTGGGCGCAGACGTAAACGCCGGCTTGGCCAAGCTCCAGGACCTGATCAAGCAAGCCCTCAGCTAAGAGCTTTATTCTTTGTTGGAGTTTTGTTGGAGTTCTGCCGTGGTCTCTTTTGCTTGTTGTTTTCTTCGTTGTTTCTTTTGATTTACGTTGTCATCCCGAGTAGCCGCCGATCCGGTGAGGATCGGCGTCCCGAGCGGAGCAACGCAAGGGATCTCTCTTGGCGCTGAGCGACGAGGGATCTCTCTTCGATTAGGTTTTGATTTCACTATCAAAAATCGAAGTCGAGGGTTTGGCTCGCTCACCAATTCGCCTTTGAGCCTGTGCCTTTCGCGTCCGAATGCCGCATTGCTGTGCGCCCTTTGCAATGTGTGCGTGCCGCCCCTGTAAATCACGGCTATCCCGGCGACCCGCGGGCTCGCCGTCCGAAACCAATCATCCTGAGCGTAATGCGGTCGGTTCTTTTCGAACCGGCTGATCTTTTATCGGCTTTCGCCTACATGAACTATCGTCCCGGGTGTGATTGAACGCAACGCCATAAGACAAGCGGGAATGTGCGGGAGAACATCTTCGACACGACTGGACTTGACGCAAATCATCACAATTGCGAGGCGACAGTCCGACAAATTTTGTTGGAACCGCATGCCTTTATCGAGCGTGACGAATACTTCGAACCGGCTCTCCGCCAGCCTCAGCAGTTCACCGTTGCTTTTGCCGGCGAAGCCTGCCTCCGTCACCGTAGAGCATTCGTGGCCTTCTACAGAAAAGCTGATTTTGATGGGCCGAGGGACGCATTCGTCCAGAAGCACCTTCATTCCAGGTGCGCCACAACAAGAGCTTTGGCCTCTTCAAGTGCGGCGATCGCAGCTTCACGGCTGACGGTAGGGAAGTCGGCGAGGAAATCGTCGATTTTCTTTCCGCCCTCCAGATAGTCCAGCAGCGCTTGGAAGGGAACCCGGGTGGTGCGGAAAACAGGAATCCCGCCGAGAATGTTTGGGTCCTTCACGATTGCGTTGCAGATCATAGGGCGGTTCGCTCAAGAGCTATCTTAGCAATGGATGGGAACCACAGGAAAGCCAGTTGTGCGGCTCACTCCGTCGGAGTCTTGCCGGGTGCCGCATCGCTTTGCCTTTGCAATGCGTGCCGCCCCTGTAGATCACGGCTATCCCGGCGACCCGCTGTTGGTCGCCGTCCGAAACCAATCCTCGTGAGCTTGGTGAGTGCTCCGTCTAATACAAGCACCGACGACACGCGTCACCCACAATTTTTTCCCATTCATTGAACGAACGATGTCTTGCGCATCTTTCTCTCTGTACTAAGATGGAATAGTTCGGCAGCCGGGCTCTCGCTATCGTCCCGGCCGTGATCGCAACAAAACTTGGGAGGCCCCGCATTGGACTCGCACGATGGCGCGCCGAACGTAACACGCGAAACGCTGGGCCAACCTCCAGGTTCTTGCGCCATGGTCATCTTCGGCGCCGGGGGCGATCTCACTAAGCGCAAGCTGATGCCCGCCATCTACAATCTGGCCAAGGGCAAGCTGCTTCCTGAGAACTTCGCCATTGTCGGCGTTTCCGCCGAAAACTACACCACCGAACAGTTTCGCGATCTGGCCACCAAGGACATCAAAGAATTTTCAACCGTTCCCGTAGATGAGACCTCCTGGAAATGGTTCATCAACCGCATCTACTATCTCTCCGGCGACTTCAACGATCCGGCGCTGTACCAGAACCTCGAAGTGCTGCTGAAGAAGGTCGACCAGGAACAGAACACCGCGGGCAATTGTCTTTTTTATCTGGCCACCAGTCCTCGCTTTTTCACGCTGGTGGTCAAGCGCCTCGGCGAAGCAAAACTCACCAAGCAGGATGAAAATCACTGGCGCCGCGTGGTCATCGAAAAGCCCTTCGGCCAGGATCTCCCTTCCGCCGTCGCGCTCAACCGCGACATTCTCGAAGTGCTCGACGAAAAGCAGATCTTTCGCATCGACCATTACCTCGGCAAGGAAACCGTCCAGAACATCCTGGCTTTCCGCTTCGCTAACGGCATTTTCGAGCCGGTGTGGAACCGCCGCTATGTCGATCACGTGCAGGTCACCGTGGCCGAAGAACTCGGCGTCGAGCTGCGCGGCGGCTACTACGATCAGGCCGGCGCGCTGCGCGACATGGTGCCCAACCACATTTTCCAGCTCATCACCCTCACCGCCATGGAGCCGCCCATCTCCTTCGACGCGGATGAAGTTCACGACGAGCAGACCAAGGTGCTGCGTGCCGTCCAGCAGCTCAGCCCGGAACGCGTTCTCGACCAAGCCGTGCGTGGCCAATACGGCGACGGCTCCATCAATGGCAAGCGCGTTCCCGCATATCGCGCCGAGCCCAACGTCGACCCGCATTCGCACACTCCCACGTTCGTGGCGCTCGCTCTGCACATCGACAATTGGCGCTGGGCCGGCGTCCCGTTCTATCTGCGCACCGGCAAGCGGCTTTCGCAGCGCCTCACCCAAATCGTAATCCGCTTCCGCCGTCCGCCCTTCGTGTTGTTCCGCAACACCTCGGTGAACAACATTGCGCCCAACGAGCTGGTCATCAGCATCCAGCCGGACGAAGGCATTTCGCTCAGCTTCGAAGCGAAGGTTCCCGGGCCGGTAGTGCGCCTCGGCGCGGTGAACATGGATTTTCAATACTCGGATTACTTCGGCACCACGCCATCCACCGGATACGAAACGCTCCTCTATGACTGCATGATGGGCGACTCCACTTTGTTCCAGCGCGCCGACATGGTCGAGGCTGGCTGGGCTGCCGTGCAGCCGGTGCTCGATGTCTGGAACGCGCTGCCACCCCGCGATTTTCCGAACTACGCCGCGGGCACCTGGGGCCCGGCCGCCGCGAATGAGCTGTTGCGGCGCGAAGGACGCGAATGGCGCGATCCTGTGCGTCCGCCTTCATCCGGGGGCAACGGCCAGCCGCAGCAACCTGCTCAACCCGAATCCGTCTCCGCCACGAAACGCTAAAACGTTTCACTTCGTTGCAAACATTTTCAGGTATGAATTGAGAGGAGGCTTCCATGTCGCCCACGCCACAGCCCATTCCGCAGCCGAAGCTTTCCGGCGTCGTGCCCGGTTTCGTCAGCAAACCCAGCAAATACTCCGTCGACGAAACTGTCGCGCGTTTCGAAGCTCTGCTCAAAGGCAAGAACGTTCAGATGTTCGCTTTGGTCAATCACAGCGGGGAAGCGGAAAAAGCCGGCCTCAAGATGCCGCCTACGAAGCTACTCATCTTCGGCAATCCGGCGGCCGGCACACCGGTCATGCTTGCCGCTCCCTCCATCGCAATTGACTTGCCGCTGAAAGTCCTCGTCTGGCAGGATGCCGCCGGCGCGGTATGGATCAGCTTCAACGATCCGGCCTATCTGCAGGCACGCCATAACGTACCTGCCGATTTAGCCAAAAACATTGGCGTGGTCGCAGCGTTGATCGATCACTCTCTTGTGTAGCCTTGTTGCAATATTCGCGGCTGGCACAGAGAGGATTTTGGCGGGATCAAACGGAAGCGCCTCCTCTCGCATTCGCCAGCCGACAATTTCCGGCTTGGCTCGGGCGAGAGGAGGCGTATCAGTTCCTGCTCGTTTCGTTCAATCGATTCGCATTGTCTGCGGTCTAGTAATCATCCCAGCGGTCATCCCCGTCCCTCCTGCGGGGCGAACGCGATGCCGCGAAGGACCTCTCCGAAACTGGCTTGGCGAATTGTGGTGAACGCGCCGAGTTTGTCGTCCGAATCATGATCGCCGTCGCCTACAGGCAACGTCGTCGCGTTCAGTTTGTCCGACACCTTGACCAGCATGTTCGGATCGGCGCCCTGATCACCTGCGGTGCTCACTGTTGAGGTGACGGCGTAAATCGAGGCGATGCCGTCTTCATCGACCTCACCGGTTAGGTTGCGGCAGCCATCGGTTGCAGACATGGGATAGCCGTTAACAGAAGGATTGTTCGGTGGGTTGTACGGAATGCCGATGTTCAATCCCTTATTCAACACGTAGAGCATGCTCCAGGTCTTCCCGTCGAAGTGCCATTTCTGCACGCCCGAGAACTGCTGGGAATAGGTCGATGCCACATTGCCGTTGACGGCAGGCGATGTCAAATTGCCGTCTCCCTCGTCGCAGACATATAGCGTGTTGTCATTCGCGAACCAGATGCCGAATGGATATGCGACGGGCGAGCTATTGCCTTTTGCCGGATCGGTACCGCTTGCCAGTCCGGTGGGGAAGCCCGGCAGGATTGTGAAGGGCAGCGCCGCCAGCGTCGTGGCGTTACCGTTTGGCAAAGTCCCGGCATCGCCTACCTGATATACCGTGTTAATTCCATTTCCGCCGCTGCCCTTGGTTACATACAGCGTGTTGTCATGGATGGTCACCCCGCGGAAATTCGTGTCTTTCCCAGGTTTGTCGGCCGCATAGTTCATGCACGGACCCGGTGTGCAAGTGCCAGGATCGGTCACCTGTGAAATGCTGAACCTTCCGATCATATCGATGTTCGGAGGCAATGGCGGTGCCTGCCCGGGATAGAGCAATTCAGCCCCCGTAGAGTTGATCAGGTTCACGCCAATTTGGGTGCCATCGACTTGATCGATCGGCAGCCCGTTCTTCTTGGTCGGTGTAGCCAATCCGCCGTTGTTATCGTTGCCGGCCATGTAATAAATCGAATTTCCCTTGATAGCGGCCCGGCCGTTGTTCCCGCTGTAAGCGTTGCCTTCCGTTATAGTGACGTGTCCCGAAGCGTCGACTTCGGCGACTGAACGGTAGTAATCGGAGACCACCGGATTTGTCGGATCAATCACACCAGGCGTGTTTGAATTGGAAACGTCCAGTTGGTTCGGGGCTGTGACGAATCCAGGGCCGCCGACGTAGCCCATGAAGGTAATCGACTTCTTGTCGATCGAGCGGTTCACCGACAACTCGGATTTGGAGCTGAAGCTGGTGACGATTCTTGAGGGATCGATGTCGAATGTGTGCAGCACTTTGCCCGTATTTGTAATGTTGTCCAGAAAAATGGGTGAGGTTACTCCGAAACTGCCATCCGGGCCGTCATTCGCGAAAACTCCAGGGTAGGCGCCGTCAGCGGTGGCCTTGGCACATGCCACGGTTACCGGTGTTGTGGTTGAACCGCCATTTGCGGCAACGAAAGCCGGCAGCACCGGCACATTCACTGTTTGCGCCACGCATCCTGGCGGCAATACTTGTCCAACCGTGACGGTTGCTGCGGTTCCTTGATATACGCTGCGGCTCAGCACCAGCGTTCCGGGAACAAAATTGAATTGCCCCTTTGAGTCGTCTCCTGGATCCTTTTTATTGTCCTGTTTGTTGTCCTGCGCCTTCAATCCGCTTGCCAGTACAAAAATTGCAATAAGACACACCACTGTTTTTGCGGCTGAACGTTTCATCCGTAACCCTCCTGGGGTGTGGGAGAAAATCACACAAGCGAGACAGGGAAATCGTTAACGTCAGGAAAAAACTGAGTAAACAAAACGTGACCATTTCCTTAAGAAAGTATTAAGCGACCGATAATCCGTTTTCGGTCTCGCCCGCCCGCTCTGTAGAGAATCTTGAATTGTGGCGGAATCGGCGCGATGGAGTTTTTCGCAGAGGGAACTGCCCATTCGTTTATCTACCTGATTTTTAACGTCATTTGCTATAATTCGTCGCCTATACATGGACTTCGACCACTTAGTTACATTCGTGGAAATCGCGAAACAAGGCAGTTTCTCGCGCGCAGGCCAGAAGCTCTACCGCTCGCAACCGGCCGTCAGCGCGCAAATCCGGCAACTCGAACAGGAATATGGGCAGAAGCTCTTCGATCGCGTCGGCAAATCCGTGCGTCTTACCGTCGCGGGTGAAACGCTGCTCGAATATGCCGGCCGCCTGCTCACGCTCAAGAACGAGTCGGTGCGTGCGGTGGCCGACCAATCCGCCACCCCTCGCGGCACTTTGGCGGTGGGCGCCAACGAGGCCACCTGCCTTTACGTTCTGCCCGATATTTTCGCCGAGTACAGCCGCCGCTTTCCTGCGGTGCAGATCAGCATCTACCGGAACTTCAGCCACAAGGTCCTCGAAAAGGTGGAAGACGGCACGGTGGATGTGGGCATCGTCACCATGCCGGTGAAATCGCCGAGCCTGAAAGTCCACTCCATTTTCCGCGACCGCCTGATGCTTATGGTCGATCCCAACAATCCACTCGCTGCTTACAAAACGGTGCGCACCAGCGACATCGCCGAGCAGCCGCTCATCTTCCCCAAGACCGGTTTCATGCGCCAGGTACTCGACAAGCAGTTCCGCCCCTATCGCTCGATTCTCCGCGTCACCATGGAGCTGCCCAGCGTGGGCATGATCAAGCGCTTCGTGGCCGCAGGCCTGGGTGTTTCGATCATCAGCGAAACGTTCGCGCGCGACGAAGTGAAGGCCGGGACGGCCAAGCTGATTCCCATCGCCGACGCGGAAATTCATCGCGAACTTGGCATCGTCTATCGCCGCGACCGCACTTTGCCTCGTTCCGCCGCCGCGTTCGTGGCGCTGGTGCGCCAGGGTGTGGCGATGCAGCCCGCCGAAATCGTTGAACCGAAGCTCGCGCACAAACGTTAGTCGAAAGGGAAATCATGGAAGCTGTGGCCGCGCGTTCGGACCTGGTCAAATTGCTGCAGGACACCCGCGAAACTTTTCTCGCAGGTTGCTCCGGAATTTCCGACACGCAGGGAAAATTCAAACCCGCGCCGGATCGCTGGTCCATCGAAGAATGCGCCGAGCACGTCGCGCTGGTCGAAAATGGGCTGCTGGCGCGCCTCACGCAGGAAGCTACGCCCTGCGATCACACCGAGCGTCCCGAACGCCAGGCGGAACTCGCCAAGCTGGGGCGCGACCGCAGCGGAAAAAGAAACGCGCCGGAACGCGCGCGGCCCACGGGACGCTTTGGATCGCTCGCGAACGCGTTGCAGCAATTCGCCGCCAATCGCGAGAAAACCATGGCCTACTTGCGCGACTGTCCCGACGATTTGCACGCACGTACCGTGGTGCATCCCGTCGGCGCGATGACCAGCCACGAACTGGTGATCATGATGAGCAGCCACACGCTGCGGCATCTCGACCAGATTCGTGAAGTGCAGGCCACGCCGGGATATCCGCAGGCTTAGAGCGGATTTTTATCGTGAATCTTTTTGCGATTCGCGAGTCCCGGAAACCGTGCTAGATTTTTATTCGCGAAATGTTGCGCTAAACAGCGTGTCTTTCGCCCCTCCAAATTGACCCTCAATTTCGTGCAATTTTCTGCAATCTGACGGCGCACTTGATGCAAATTTATACAAATTTGCGCACGGGAAGGGTTGCCATTAGGGACCTTTCGCTTTTGCTTTACTTTCGCCTCGACCCTTCGCCTGCTCTTTGCCTGAGGCCGCCGGAATGCGAAGAAGAGGCGAAGAGATTTTTAACTGATTCTGGGTAACGGGCGCGACTCGCTACCGGGGGTCACGGAGCGGCAAAACTTCTCGCGCGACTTCGCGCGGTGGCCGTCCTAGATTCACTTCTGTGCTAGCATCGAAACTCGCAAATTTAATTTTTGGAGACATCCTAGCGCGTGGCACAAGGCCCACTTCAAGAAAAAAAACGAGTCCTCAGCGGCATGCGGCCCACCGGCCGGCTGCATCTCGGGCACTACTTCGGCGCACTTTCGAATTGGCTCAAACTTCAGGAAGAATATGAATGTTTTTTCTTCGTGGCGGACTGGCACGCGCTGACCACGCATTACGAGGACACTTCGTCCGTCGCGGAAAATACCTTGCAGATCGCCATGGACTGGCTTTCGGTGGGGCTCGATCCGGAGAAGTCGACCATCTTCGTGCAGTCGAGCATTCTGGAACACGCCGAGCTGCATCTGCTGCTTTCAATGATCACGCCGCTGAGCTGGCTCGAACGCGTGCCGACTTACAAAGAGCAGATCGAGAATCTGAAGGACCGCGATCTGGGCACCTACGGATTTCTCGGGTATCCGCTGTTGCAGTCGGCTGACATCGTCATGTACGGCGACCCGAAGCATGAACTGCTCGTGCCGGTGGGCGAGGATCAGGTGCCGCACGTGGAGCTGACCCGCGAAGTCGTCCGGCGGTTGAACTTCCTATATGGTTTTGGCCCGAACGACAAATTGTTTTTAGATTACGACTTCAAATTGCTTCGTGAAATTTACGATGATGTGGGAATCAATGCGCTTACGCCTCCACCGGGTAGTGATATTCAAGGCTTCGTCCGTACAGAGTTTCGAAATCGGGCGCTTAGCATTGGGATCGGAAATTTGTGGGAATTATTGGGTTCACATCGTAAGTTTTTTGACTTCCGAGATGTACTTGCTGAACCTAGGGCTTTGTTAACGGAGACGCCACGACTACCCGGCACCGATGGGCGGCGCATGGCGAAGAGTTACGGCAACGCCATCTGGCTATCCGATCCGCCGGACGAGATTCGCACCAAGGCGCGCAATATGATGACCGACCCGCAGCGGCAGCGGCGCACCGATCCGGGGCGGCCTGAAGTGTGCCCGGTGTTTGCGTGGCATAAATTATTTTCGCCGCCGGAGACAATTGCCTGGAGCGAGCAGGGATGCCGCAGCGCGGGCATCGGCTGCGTGGATTGCAAGAAGGCCATGGCGGAAAATCTGGTGAAGTGGATCGAGCCGATACAGGCGCGCCGCAAGCAATTTGAAGCGACGCCGCAAAAAGTCTGGGACATCCTCGAAGAGGGCGACAAGAAAGCGCGCGCCGAAGCAAAGAGCACCATGAAGCGCGTCCGCAACGCCATTTTCAAATGGGACGAAGCGCGCAAGCCCCGCGGGTAATCCAATCCAGCGATGAGCTCAACATGGAACGCGAAGCTGTACAACGACAAGCATTCTTTCGTGTGGGAGAAGGCCAAGGGCGTGGTGGAGATGCTGAACCCGCAGCCGCGCGAGCGGATTCTCGACCTCGGCTGCGGCACGGGACATTTGACCGCGGAGATTGCCGCGAAGGGCGCACTCGTACTGGGCGTGGACCGCTCCGACGATATGATCGCGGAAGCGAAGCAGAAATATCCCGGGATCCAGTTCCAGGTGGCGGATGGGACCGCGCTTGCGTTTGACAAAGAATTCGACGCGGTATTTTCCAACGCGGCGCTGCACTGGATTCTCGATGCGGAGTCGGTAGTGCGCGGCGTGGCGAAGGCGCTGAAGCCGGGCGGGCGACTGGTGGCGGAATTTGGGGGGAAGGGAAATATCCGCACGCTGATGGGCGCGATGAACAACGCTGCGGAGAAATTCGGCATTGCGGAAGGGCTGGATAAATTGGGTTGGTATTATCCGGGCATCGGCGAATATGCGGGGCTGCTGGAAAAACATGGGATGGAAGTGCGAGAGGCGTCGCTGTTTGAGCGGCCCACGCGCCTGGAAGATGGCGAAGAGGGATTAAAGACTTGGCTTCGTATGTTTCGGAAGCCGGTAATCGAGCGACTGCCCATTGACCGGCAAATTGATTTCCTGGAAGAAATTGAAGAGGAAGTGCGGCCGCGGCTTTTCAAGGACGGCGTGTGGGAGCTGGATTACCGGCGGTTGCGCGTGGCGGCGTATAAATTGTGAGCGTTGATTGAAGGTCAGATTGAGCCGTGACGTGGCACACGAAGAGAGATTCTTCGCTACGCTCAGAGCGTGTGACGTTATCCCGAGAAACGCGAATTTTGTCGCGCAACTCGATTCTTTTCAGTATCGATTTTCGCGCAAAATCAAAAAAGTCACAGCCTCTCAGAATGACGGCGCAAAATAAAAACCGAAGAGAGATGCCTCGACTCGCTCCGTTTTACCGAGACACTGACCGGGTCGCAAACTCCGTTTCTGCGCCCTACCCGGCCCAGCTCGCCTCGGGATGACACCGTAAAGCAAAGAAAAGCTCACGCTAATATTCCGGCTCTGCTGCGAAATTACCGCGCTGATGCCATCGTCGCTAATGTGCCTGCCTGTGTCGATGTAGAATTCTCGCAGTGAAAACTACGCAAAATACGACTGCTCCAGTAGCTGGATCGACGGTGGATGCATCCTTAGGTGATCGATCGGGGGTGAACTACGTTGAGTCGATCGATCCATCCATCAACAATCTGGCAAGTGGGCCCGCGAGCGGAGCGGTAAACAGGCGGTTCGAGGCGACGAATCCGGCGGATGTTCCGGACCTTCTGAAGCGGGCGCGGGCCGCGCAACAGCAATGGCAGGCGAAGGCATTGCGCGAGCGCTGCGCGCAGATGGAACGGCTGCGCGACGTGATCTTCGATTCGTGCGACGAAATCGCCGATGTGATTACGCGCGAAACGGGCAAGCCGCGCGTGGAAGCGATACTTGCGGAGATTGCTCTGGCCATCGATACAGCCGGATTTTTCGCGAGGCGCGCGCCGGGGTGGCTGCGTCCTGAACGAGTTCCACACCACAATCTGGCGCTGAAAGCGAAATCCGGATGGCTGGAATATGAGCCGTACGGAGTGATCGCGGTTATCTCACCGTGGAATTTTCCCTTTTCCATTCCCATTGCGCACATTGTTCCGGCGCTGCTAGCTGGAAACGCGGTGATGCTGAAACCGTCGGAACTGACGCCGTGGACGGGCGCGCTGACTGGAGAGCTTTTCGCGCGCGCGGGATTTCCGCGCGATTTGCTGCAGATTCTGCAAGGCGGCGCAGCCGTGGGCGCGGCGATGATCGAAGCGGGGCCAGACAAAGTGGCTTTCACCGGGAGCGTCACGACCGGGCGGCTGATCGCGGAGGCTTGCGGGAGAAAACTGATTCCGAGCCTTCTGGAGCTTGGCGGGAAGGACGCGATGATCGTGCTGGCGGACGCCGATTTGGAAGTGGCGTCGAGCGCGGCGGTGTGGGGAAGTTTTTGCAATTGCGGGCAGGCGTGCCTGTCGGTGGAGCGGATCTACGTGGAGGAATCGGTAGCGGGCGGGTTTACCGAATTGTGCGTGGCGAAGACGAAGAAGCTGCGCTTGGGTGGGCCATCGGATGCGGAGGCGGAAGTGGGCCCGATGATCCGGCGGGAGCAGCTTGAAAAGGTGGAAGCGCAGTTGCGGGATGCGGTAGCGCGCGGGGCGCGGATTTTGACTGGAGGTGGGCGGCTTCCGGAACTGGGCGCGAATTTTATCGAGCCCGCGGTGGTGGTGGGCGTGAATCATTCGATGGCGCTGATGCGCGAGGAAACGTTTGGGCCGGTGATGGCGATTCAGCGGGTTGCGTCGACGGAGGAAGCGGTGGCGTTAGCGAATGATTCGCAGTTCGCGCTGAGCGGGAGCGTGTGGACGGGAGATGCGCAGCGCGGGAGGGAGCTCGCGTCGCGGATGAGAGCGGGATCGGTGATGGTGAATGACGTGGCGAGCTATTACGCGATTTGCGAGGCGCCGCACGGCGGGCGTGGCGCGAGCGGTTGGGGACGGACACATTCGCGCGCGGGGCTGATGGAGATGGTCCAGGAGAAATATGTGGATGTGGACCGTTTGCCGCACATGGCCAAGGCATGGTGGTACGGTTATTCGGCGGAACTGACGGCAGCGGCGAACAGCTTTGTGGATTTGTTGTTTGCGCGTAAGGGCACGCGGCGATTGAAGGCGCTGCTGGCGCGCAACGGTGCGGGGCGCATGGTGTTTCGGCGGGACCAGGTTTGAGAAGTGGCGAGTTTGGGCGCGTAGAGGCGGTCGAATTCGGCACGCGAAGAGAGGCCCCTCGACTCGCTCCGTTCTACGGCGCCCCTAACCGGGTCGCAAACTCCTTTTCTGCGCCCTGCCCGGCGCGGCTCGCCTCGGGATGACACCGTCAGACAAAAATCGCGCCCGTGGAAAAAACATAGAATGCACGGGCTGCCCCCTCCGTGACCGACCGACGAGCTTGGGGCGTGCGCGAAGCCCGTTTCGAGCTTTTGTGCCCGCAAAGTCGCGCAAAACTCATTTGGGTGCCGTGGTGGGAGATTGGATCGAGGCCATTTTCGCGTTTTCGACCGCCGCAGCGATAGCGTCTTTGACGTTGGTTTCGTTACGGCCGTGATCGGTGATCCTATCGTAATACTGCTGCGCGGCCGGAGAGTTGAGGTCGCGATCGTACTCGTTGGTGATCTCGGTGGCGGTTTGGCGCAGCGCCTTTTCCAATCCGGCATGCAGATCGGGGCCGGTGATCTCGATTTGCTTGCCGAGGTATGACGCAGCGACGTGCTCGGCGAGTTGATTAGCGGACCGATAATAATATTCCGAAATCTGGCGATGGCCGTTTTCGTGTTCGACGACGTGTGGGGTTGCGTCGTCTGGGACCCAGATGTCGACGCTCAAGTGGAGAATCATGTGGACCTTGGTGATGGTGACGGTGGCATGCGCGGCGTCGGAATTTTGTGACTCGCCTGCAACGCTGGTTTCGGATGAGAAATTTGAATCGCACAGCGCTTCTTCTCCGTAGGCGAGCGGAGGCATGTTAGCGGGCGGCGCGTGGAGATCGAAGGTGTGGCTGGCGAAGGCAACGGGCTGCTTTTCGATTGTGAGAGATGGCTGGGCCGATTGCTCGTGGCGCGACGAAGAGTTGCGGTATATCAGCCACGCCGAAGCAACGATTCCGAGGATTATGAGGAGCACAACCAGGCGGCGCATCGTGGACCTCCAGATTGTATTTTCGCGGTAACCGTGAAGAGGAGGGCGGATTTGTAGAAGCGGGTGACGCGAATGGCACCTGTTCGATGGACAAGGAGTGAGAGGCGAATTTGACACACGAAGAGAGGTCCCTCGACTCGCTGAACTTCTTTCTTTGCGCCCTAACCGGGCGCGGCTCACGTCGAGATGACACAGAAATCAACACCTCGCGGGTGGTGAGAGCATCGTGCGAGGCGCGCACTCACTGCAGAAGGCGCAATGGTGCGGCACCCACGAGAGATGTTACCTTGCTGCGTTCAGCCGGGTGAGAGGCGGAATGCTCGGCGCAAAAGCGAAGAGAGATCCCTCGTCGCGAAGGAACCCGCTTCGCTCGCTCGGGATGACAGCGTCAAACAAAACCCGCGAAAGAGTACGCGGCGGGTGTGGCGAAAGCCGATGCACGACGACGAAATCACACCGCGAGGCACGCGACGGTGGAATGCGCGCGAAAACGAACTCGCTGGACATTTTTTTTCTGCGCCCTCACCGGGCGCGGCTCGCGTTGGGATGACAACAGCGGTTGGAGCCGATGGAGGAGGTAAAGACGCGCCGATGAGAACAGAAAGAAAAGAGGGATTCTTCGCGCAGAGGCGGCGCTCAGAATGACGGCGAAACCCGTAAAGGCGAGCCGGCGACGAAATTTGGCGAGAGCCATCAATAGACGCCGGCGGAAGGCGCGCCGCAAAAACGAAGAGAGATTCCTCGACTTCGCTCAGCGACCCTCGCCGGGTCGCTGAAAACGCCGACGACATCTGGTCGTCGGCTGCGCTCGCTCGGGATGATAAGGCAATTACTAGCGGAGGGCGAGGGAGTCGGCGGCGGATTTGGCGAGAGCCAAGACGCGCGCGGGGAGAACGCCGAGATACACGGTGCCGATGGCGGCGATGGCCAAGGCGAAGCCGAGCGCCGGCGCGACCGACGTGGGAGCGTAGTCCTTGGAGGGCGCGGAGAAGTACATAACGATGATCACGCGCAGATAGTAGTAAGCGCCGATGACGCTGTTGATGGCGGCGATGACCACCAGCCAGGTGAAGCGCGGGTCTTTGACATCGAGCGCGGCCTGGAAGGCGAAGAATTTGCCGAGGAAGCCGCCGGTGGCGGGCAATCCCAGCAGAGACAACAAGAACAGAGAGAATACGGCGGCGAGGACGGGCTGTTTCTGGCCGAGGCCGGCGTAGTCGCGAATTTCTAGACGCTTTTCGCCTTTCTGTCCCAAGTGCGTGACTACCAGAAACGCGCCGACCTTCATCAGCACATACGCGCCGAGATAAAAGAGCACGGCGGCAACGCCGATGACGCTGGAGGCGGCCACCGCGACCAGAATGTATCCGGCGTGCGCGATGGAGGAATAGGCCAGCATGCGTTTTACGTTGGTCTGCACCAGCGCCGCGAGGTTGCCAATAAACATGGTGAGCACGGCGGAAACGAATATGGCCCAGAACCAGAGATTCGAGGTCGATCCGAAAGCCACCACGAAAACGCGCAGCATGATGGCGAAAGTCGCTGCCTTCGGTCCGGAAGCGAGCAGGGCGGTGACCGGAGTGGGGGCGCCTTCGTACACGTCCGGACCGTAGATCTGGAACGGCGCGGCGACGACTTTGAATCCGAGTCCGACGAAGATGAGGCCCAGGCCGAGAATAGCGAGCGACGGAACCGAGGATTGGGCGGCGAGGTAGGCCTGAATGCCGTCAATTTTAGTGGTGCCGGTGGCCCCGTAGACCATGGCGACGCCGTACAGGAAGAACGCGGTGGCGAAAGAGCCGAGCAGGAAATATTTCACCGAAGCTTCGTTGGACTTTTCGGAATTGCGGCGGAAGCCCGCGAGGATGTAGGTGGAGATGGAGCTCATTTCCAGGCCAATGAACGCGGTGACGAGCTCATTGGCGCCCACGAGGATGCCCATGCCCGCGGTAGCGAACAGGACGAGCGCGTAGTATTCGCCACGCTGCAAATTTTCCTGCTCGAGGTAATTCAGCGATCCCAGGATGGCCAGGATGGCGGCGACAATCACTACGATGTGCAGGAAGACGCTGAACATGTCCGAACTGATCAGGTTGCTGTAGGCCGGGCCGGGATCGCGGGCGACAACTTCAACGGAAAGCAAAGCCAGAACCGCGCCGACGAAGGCTAGCCACCCCAGCGACTTCTTGCGGGCGCGGGCTACGAACGGATCGGCGATCATGACCAGAATGCCGAAGCCGGACAGAATGATCTCAGGGAGCAGGCGGTGGAAGTTGGCCATTTGAACGGCGGAGTTCATGGGCGCACCTGCCGGCTTGCGAGCGCGGAGCCGCTAGCGGCGAACGCCTCAGGAGCTAAAGCCCCGGCTCGCGGCGTGCGGTAAATGTCGGAGCTGAAGCTCCGACCCCCTAAAAAGCGCTCATTCTGCGAGTGCGTGCGCTGGCTAAAAGCGAAAGGCAAAAGCAGATCCCTCGACTGCGCAAGGCGACCCTGGGCGGGTCGCGAAACCGCTCCGCTCGGGATGATAGTCGGCGAGCGCTGGGCGACGGGTTGCGGCTGCGGCGCGGGGCGCGAAGCGTTCTGCGGGCGGTCCATTAGGCGCAGCAAAGCGTTCGTGGACGGCTCCATGCGGCGCGTGAAGAGCGGGGAAGCGATACCCATAAAAATGATCATGGCGGACATGGCGACGAGAATAAGGCGCTCGCGGCCATTGGCATCTTTCAGTGTTTTGTTCTTCTCCACGGTCACTTCACCGAGCGCCACGCGCTGGTAGGACCAGAGCAGGTAGATGGCGGAGAGGACGGCTCCGCTGGTAGCCCAGGTGGCCCACTGGTGATGGTGCTCAAAGGTGCCGATGAGGATGAGAAATTCTCCGATGAAGCCGTTGAGCGGCGGCAGCGCCAGCGACGACAGCGCGATGAACAGGAAAAAGCCCATCAGCACCGGCATGGGATTCGCGAGGCCGCCGAACTCGGAAATTTCGTGCGTGTGGCGGCGGTCGTAGAGCATGCCGACACCAAGGAAGAGCGCGCCGGTGGAGATGCCATGGTTGAGCATCTGGTAGATGGCGCCCTGCACGGAAATGGTGCTGAAGGCGAACAGGCCGAGGACGACGAAGCCCAGGTGGCTCACGGAAGTGTAAGCGACCAGGCGCTTCAAATCGTGCTGGACGGTAGCCACGAGCGCGCCATAGACGATGCCGATGATGGCCAGGACGCCGATGAGCGGAGCCATGCGGTGCGCGGCGTAGGGAAACAGCGGCAAGCAGAAGCGCAGGATGCCGTAGGTGCCGAGCTTCAGCATGACGCCGGCAAGGATCACGGAGCCGGCGGTGGGCGCTTCGGTGTGCGCGTCTGGCAGCCAGGTGTGCAATGGGAACAGCGGGACTTTGATGGCAAACGCGAGAAAGAACGCGCCAAACAGCAGCAACTCCGTGTGCGGCGGAATGGCGATCAGCCCGGCTTGCAACTTCGATTCAATGACCTGCAGATCGAAGGTACCGGTGAGGTTATAGAGCCACAAAATGGCCACCAGCATCAGGATGGAGCCGAACATGGTGTACAGAATAAATTTGACGGCGGCGTAGATGCGGCGATCGTGTCCCCACATGCCGATCATGAAGTACATGGGGATCAGCGTGAGTTCCCAGAAGACGAAGAACAGGAAGAGGTCGAGCGAGACGAAGACGCCGATCATGGCCGTCTCGATGATCAGGATGGCGATGAAGAAGCCTTTAACATTTTCCTTGATGGATTCCCAGGAGCAGAGGATGGCGATGGGCGTAAGAAAGGTGGTGAGCAGCACGAGAAACAGGGAAATGCCGTCGACGCCGAGGTGGTAATGAATGGCTTCGCCGATCCAGTTGCGCATTTCCTCGAACTGGTAGCCGGCGTTGGCGATCTCGAAACCGCGCAGCAGGAAAAGGGAAATGATGAACTCGGCGATGGAAGCGGCCAGGGCGATGCGGCGGATCCAGATGTGATCTTCCGAGCTGAGGAAAAGGATGGCCAGGACGCTGAGCAGCGGCAGAAAAGTGATGACCGTAAGCAAGAGAGGCTGCGACATTAGTGGCGCACCCCCAACATGGCCAGCAGTAGCACGGCGAATCCTACCGCGCCGAGCACGACCCAGCTTGCGTAGCTGCGCGTGTTGCCGGACTGCAATTCGCGCAAGCGGCTGCCGGTGGCACGAGCCACGGAAGCCGAGCCGTTGACGATACCGTCGATTAAGCCCTCGTCGATGACGTGCCAGAGCACGTAGCGCGAAATGAAGAGTAACGGCGCGACGAAGAGCGCGTTGTAGATTTCGTCGATGTAATACTTGTTGTAAATGATCTTGTACGGCGTGCGCATGCTTTCGGCGAGATTGACAGGCAACTCGGGTTTCTTGATGTAGAGCCACCAGGCAAGCAGGAGGCCGAGCACGGCCACGATGACGGGCGGGCCGGTGATTGCGTGGATAAATTCCATTGCCCCGCTCTGAGCGATCTCTCCCGACTGACCCGCGGAGCCGGCGAGGGAAGCGCCCTGCTCGATGCCAGCTGTCGGTGCGTAGGCGGCAAAAACGGGATGCAGAAACTTCTCGAAATAATCGGTGCCGCCGACGAGGTGCGGCGCGGCAAACCATCCGCCAAAGATGGAGAGAAACGCGAGCACCATCAACGGAACGGTCATATTGCTGGGCGATTCGTGCACATGGACTTTGTGATGGTCGAACCGCTCGTGTCCGAAGAAGGTGAGGAAGATCAGCCGGAACATGTAGAACGAAGTGAGACCGGCGCCGATGAGGCCGAGAGTCCAGAGCACGATGTTCTTGTGCGGGCCGGAGCCGGCGGCGTCGAGAATTTCGTCCTTGCTGAAGAACCCGGCAAAGCCCGGAATACCGGCGATGGCGAGCGTGGCAATCAGCATGGTCCAGTAGGTGATGGGGATCTGCTTGCGCAGGCCGCCCATGTTTCGCATGTCCTGCTCGCCGCCCATGGCGTGGATCACGCTGCCAGCGCACAAGAAGAGCAAGCCTTTGAAAAAGGCGTGGGTCATCAGGTGGAAGATTCCCGCTGCATAGGCGCCGACGCCCAGGCCGAGGAACATGTAGCCAAGCTGAGAAACGGTGGAGTAGGCGAGAACTTTCTTGATGTCGGTCTGCAGCAGGCCGATGGTCGCGGCGTAGAACGCAGTGAGCGCGCCGATGATGGCGACGACCAGCATGGCGATAGGCGCGCGGGAGAAAACCGGATTCATGCGCGCGACCATGTAGACGCCCGCGGTGACCATGGTTGCGGCGTGGATCAGGGCGCTGACCGGTGTGGGACCTTCCATGGCGTCCGGCAGCCAGACATAGAGCGGGATCTGCGCCGATTTACCGATGGCGCCGATGAACAGCAGGATAGCGATGGTGGTGAGCACGCCCGCGTGCGCCATGGTTTCAGAAGGCATCTGGGAGACGGATTTGAACATGTTTTCGAAATTGAGCGAGCCGAAAGTCCAGAAAGCCAGCAGGATGCCCACGGTGAAGGCGTAATCGCCCAGGCGCGTGGTGATGAAGGCTTTTTTCCCGGCGGCAATGGCGGACTGTTTCAGGAACCAGAAGCCGATGAGCAGGTAGCTGCACAAGCCCACGCCTTCCCATCCGACAAACATGACCAGCAGGTTCGCGCCGAGAACCAGCGTGAGCATGAAGAAAACGAAAAGGTTCAGATAGGAGAAGAAGCGGTAGTAGCCGCCCTCGTGAGCCATGTAGCCGGTGGAGTAGATGTGCACGAGCGAGCTGACAAAGGTGACCACCAGCAGCATGACGATGGTGAGCTGGTCGACCTGCAAGGCAAAGTCGACGCGGAACGAGCCGGCGGTGATCCAGGTGAAGTAGTTGCCGATCCAGGGAATGCGGTCCGCCGGGAGTTGCACGAATTCGCGGATAAGCTCGAGCACGCAAAGGAACGAAAGGGAAACGGAGCCGATGGCAATGGAGTTGACGAGCGACTTCGGCCAGTTCTTGCCGAGCAAGCCGTTGAGGGCCGCGCCCAGCAGGGGCAGGGCCATGATGATCCACAGATGATTGAGTATGGGCATTTTTTAGAACTTGAGCAGGTTCACGCGCTCGACGTTCAGCGACTGGCGGTTTTGGGTGATCATGATCACGATGGCCAGCCCTACGGCCGCTTCGGCGGCCGCGACCACGATGACAAAGAAAACGAAGACCAGGCCGTCGAGCTGATTGTGCGCGCGGGCAAAAGCCACAAACGCGAGATTCACGGCATTGAGCATCAGCTCAATGGACATGAAGATGGTGATGATGTTGCGTTTGAACACCACGCCGACCATGCCGAGTCCGAACAGAATGGCGCTCAGCACCAGGTAATAAGAGATGGGAATTACGCTCACTCGTCTTTCCTCGCGAGGATCAGCGCGCCCAAAAGCGCGATCAGGATAAGGATGGAAGTGGCCTCAAAAGGGAACAGGTACTGCTGGAACAAGGCCATGGAAAGCGCGCGGGTGGAAACGCCAGCGTTCGAGACGGCCCCGGGACCGTTGGCGATATTCGAGCCAATGGCCGTGCGCGAGAGAAAATGCGCGATGGCCAGCAGCAGAAAGAAGGCCAGCGGCAGACCGGCAATCTTGGCGAACTTGCTCCAGTTGGTGCGCTCCTCGGTTCCGGCGTTTAAAAGCATGATGACGAAAACGAACAGCACCATGACCGCGCCGGCGTAAACGATGATCTGCACGGCGGCAATGAATTCCGCGCCGAGCAGAAGATAGAGAACCGCCAGAGCCATCATCACCAAGACCAGCGAAAGAGCGCTGTGGATCGGCTCCCAAGCGACGATCAGCATGATCGCGCCAGCTACGGCCAGCAGCGCGCAGACGAAGAACACGATGAAGGGGATCATCCGTGCCTCGCCGCAGAGGGAAGGATCAGTACGAAAGCGGTGATCACCAGGTTCGCGAGCGAAACCGGCAAAAGCAGCTTCCAGCCGAAATTCATGAGCTGGTCATAGCGGAAGCGGGGCAACGTGCCGCGCGTCCAGACGTAGAAGAACAGGAAGAAAATTACTTTGGTGGTGAACCAGAACGGCCCCTGAATGATGGGCGCTACCTGAGGAATCAGGCTAATCGCGCCGCCGCCCAGGCAAAGCATGGTGACAACGGCGAACTGAATCTTGGCGATGCCGCGCATGCTGACGACTGTGTCGTAGGCGCAGTAGATGCCGAGCAGGATCAGGCCTGCTCCAGGAAGATAAAGCTGCCAAGTCCAGCTATCGGGAAAGGGAGAGAGCCATCCGCCGAAGAAGAGAATCGTGGCCAGGCAGGACACGGTGATCATGTTCGCGTATTCAGCCATGAAGAACATGGCAAATTTGAAGCTGGAATATTCCGTGTGGAATCCGGCGACAAGTTCGGTT
Organism: Candidatus Acidiferrales bacterium; assembly: GCA_035551975.1. Lineage (GTDB taxonomy): Bacteria > Acidobacteriota > Terriglobia > Acidiferrales > UBA7541 > Palsa-295. The sequence goes on from DASZMG010000024.1 coordinate 41,806, forward strand.
TCCGCTTCGGGCAAATCGAACGGGATGCGGTTGGTTTCGGCGATGGCCGCGGTGATGTAGCACAGGAAACCTATGATCTGCGGAATTACGTGCCAGCGCGGAATGAATCCGAGGTAGTAGCCGGATTGGCCGCTTATGATGTCGTTGAAATTGAGGGTTCCGGCGATGAGCAGCACGCCGACCACCGAGAGAGTCAGCGAAACTTCGTAACTAACCATCTGCGCCGAGCTGCGCAGCCCGCCAAGCAGCGGATATTTGCTGTTGGAGGACCAGCCCGCGAGCGCCACGCCGTACACACCCATAGAGGTGACGGCAAAAAGGAACAGCAGGCCAATATCGAGATTGGCAACGACGAACACGGGCTGGCCGAGCACACGAACCGATGGCGGGCCGAAGGGAATCAACGCGATGGCGGTGAGCGCCAGAGCCAAAGCGAGGAACGGCGCGAGGATGTAGACCAGCTTGTCGGAAGCGGGCGGCGTCATGTCCTCTTTGAAAAGGAATTTCAGGCCGTCGGCGAGAGGCTGAAGCAGCCCGTGGGCGCCCACGAAATAGGGACCCCAGCGCGACTGAATGTGCGCAACAACTTTTCGCTCAAACCAGGTGAGGTATGCCAGGCCGGTCATAACCACAAACAGCAGAACGGCAATCTTGACTAGCGATACCACCAGGACTGGGTGCTGGTTGATGAAGTCCACGGCCTCTCTTTTGCCTCGTTGGTGGAACTGAGCTTGGAACAGTAGCGGCCCAAAGTGCCGCTTGTAAACAAGTAATCGTTGGACGAGAAAATGGCGCCGGCCGGAGGCGCGTAAGACGATTCAATATTGCGGCAGCTTGCCGTGGCTTGCTCGGAACCGCCCGCCAGCAGATTCGCATGGGACAAGTCGTAGCCTGCGACGTTCTGCCGGATTTCATCGAAAGCCGCTTCGGCAGTGCGCAGCTTGATGGGGGAGCCAAGGCCCAACATGCCGAGTTGGTGCGAAAGAATGCGAATCAAATCGAAGTCGCTCCGCGGACCCTGCGGATCGATGGAGCGTTGGGTAATCTGCACTTCACCAGCGGTGTTGGTCATCGTGCCGTCTTTTTCGTAAGTGGAGGCCGCAGGCAAGACCACGTCGGCGCGCTGCGCAGTTTCAGTAAGGAACATGTCGTGCACGACCAGCAATTCAAGACCGGCCAGCCGGTCAGGTGCGGAGATGGAGAAAGTTTTTAACGGGTTCGCGCCGACAACATAGAGAGCCTTCAGCTTTCCGCTGACGGCAGCTTCCATCATTTCGCGCGCGGTGAGTCCCGGAGTGTGCAACGGTTCGACGCCCCAGATTTTGCCGAAACGTTCGCGCTCAGAAGCGTCGGAAAGAGCAGCGTATCCAGGCAGGCGGTCGGGCAGCACACCCATATCGGCCGCGCCGCGGGAATTCGAATAATCGCCAAGAGCCATGAAGCGGGTTTGTCCGCCGAAGCGGGCGCCGACGGAGACAAGATCGCGAATGGCCGCGCCTTGAATCCCCGCGCCGAATAGTACGACGACGTTGGTAGCGGCTTCGAGTCCCGCTTTGAGCTGCGTCAAGTTCTGTGTGGTCTGCGGATCGAATTCGCCGTGTTCGGAGGCTAGCCAGCGAATGGCGTTTGCTTCCGCGCCTTCGGCGACCTGGACGGCAATCGCGGCCTGGCGATGAATTTTGCTGGGCCGGCCATTGACGACGTACAGCTTGGTGCCGTGATGGCGGAAGGCGGTGCGAATCTGCCAGGCGACTAGAGGATTCTGGTTGGTGACGTCGTTGCCGACGAGAAAGATGGCGCCAGCATTGTAAATGTCGGACATGGTCGCCATGGATTTGTGGGCGTTCGGGCCGAGAGCGGCGGCGAGGCCCACGTAATCGGCGGTGCGATGATGATCGAGATTGTTGGTGCCGAGCGTGGCGCGCGCGAAACGGTTGAGCAGATAATTTTCTTCGTTGGTGGTGTGGTTCGAACCGATGACGCCGATGGCGGACGCGCCATGCGTGGAATGAACCTGCTTCAGGCGGCGCGCGACTTCTTCGAGAGCATCTTCCCAGCTTACCGGCTCAAGCTTGCCGTTCTTGCGTACCAGCGGCTGGCGAATACGCTCGGGATTGCTGGTGAACTCGTGGCCGAAGCGGCCCTTGCCGCAGAGAAATTCGCCGTTGAATCCAGAATGGTCGCGATTGTTGGCGCGCAGAATTTCGTTATTGCGGACGCTCAGCGTGGTCTTGCAGCCGTTCGAGCAATGTGTGCACGGCTCGGGAACATAGGTCATTTCCCAGGGGCGGGTCTGATAGCGATATGTGCCGCTGGTAAGCGCGCCGACCGGGCAGATGTCGATACACATGCCGCACTCTTCGCAGGCCAGTTCGCCAGGATTGTTCGGCAGGATCACCGATTGCACGCCGCGGGCGCCGACGCCGAGGGCTTTTACGTCCATGCCTTCATCGCATACGCGCACGCAGCGGAAGCAGAGAATGCACCGCGGAGCGTCGTAATAGACGAGGGGCGACCACTTTTCCTCGGGATAATGCAGCTTTTCCTCGATGAAGCGGGTCTTGTCGAGGCCGTAGCGGAAAGTCATGTCCTGCAATTCGCACTCGCCGCCCTTGTCGCAGACGGGGCAATCAAGCGGATGGTTCGAGAGCAGGAACTCGATCATGTTCTTGCGCGCGCCGTGAACCTGCGGGGTGTCGGTTTTTACGACCATGCCCTCGGTGGCGACGAGCGTACAGGCAGTCTGCAGCTTGGGCATTTTTTCCACTTCAACCAGGCACATGCGGCAAGCGGCCTGCAGCGAAAGGCCTGGGTAATAGCAGAAGGAAGGAACTTCGATGCCCTGTTGTTTGGCCGCTTCGATGACCAGCGTGCCCGGCGCGGTGGTGATTTCGCGCCCGTCGAGCGAGAATTTGATTTCCTTGCCAGCCATTCTGAAGCTTCCTTCAGGGGCTAAAGCCCCGTTTCGGTCGATCGCTTTTGCGGCACGGCTGAAGCCGTACCCTGACACATACAAGAGTCGCGGAAAATCCACCGCGAGAGGAAGGCGCTGCGCGCCCGTTTTTTTTCCAGCGCTTACGCGCTGGGCTGCGTTATATCGGGCCGTGCCCTGACGAAAGCAAAAGCAGATCCCTCGACTTTTTTACCGCGACCCTAACTGGGCCGCCTTCGCTCCGCTCGGGATGACAATTGCCAGCGGAGCGGCGAAGTGAACACACCTGCCACGAGCGAAATCGTGACGTGAACCCTGACTAAAATCGCACTAGATACAAAGCCCAAAACAATAAATCAGCTAGCGCGCCGCTGCAAGGTCGGCGTGCTGATAGGCACATTTTCCCTGCAGATGATCCTCAAACTCATTGCGCCACTTTTTCACGATGCTGATGGTCGGCAGCGCCGCGGCGTCGCCGAGCGGGCAGAAACTGCGGCCAAGTATGTTCTGCGAAAGCTCGGAGATCAGGTTGATGTCTTCCGGACTGCCACCACCCTCATGGAAGCGGTCGAGCATTTTGCGCAGCCAGGCGGTGCCTTCGCGGCAGGGAATGCACCAGCCGCAGGACTCGTGCGCGTAAAAATGCATGATGCGGCGGGCCAGATCAACCATGCAGGTGTCTTCATCAAAGATCACCGTGCCACCCGAGCCGAGCATGGAGCCGATTTTCGCGACGGAGTCATAATCCATGTTGACGTCGATTTCGTCCGCGTTCAGCAGCGGGCAGGAACTGCCGCCGGGAATCACCGCTTTCAATTTCTTGCCGTCCTTCACGCCGCCAGCCACTTCTTCGATCAGGCGACGCAGGGGAAAGCCGAGCGGCAATTCATAGATGCCAGGGCGATTCACGTGTCCTGAAATGGAATAGAGGCGTGTGCCGCCATTTCGCGGAGTGCCGAGCCCCGCGTACCATTCACCGCCGCCGCGGATAATTGCGGGCACGGTGCTCAAAGTTTCCACGTTGTTGATAACCGTCGGGCAGCCGTACAAGCCGACCACGGCAGGGAAGGGCGGGCGAATGCGCGGATAGCCGCGCTTGCCTTCGAGCGATTCCATCAGCGCGGATTCCTCGCCGCATTCGTAAGCGCCCGCACCGGTGTGGGTGATGAGTTCAAAATCGAACCCGCTGCCCAGAATGTTCTTGCCTAGATAACCTTTGGCGTAGGCTTCGGAGATGGCGACGTCCATGATGTCGAGGACGTAGCGATATTCGCCGCGGATGTAGATGAAGCCACGATGCGCGTCGACCGCTTTTCCGGCGATGACCATCCCCTCGATGAGCTGGTGCGGATCCATTTCGAGCAACGGGCGATCTTTGCAAGTGCCCGGCTCGCTCTCGTCGCCATTGGCCAGAATGTATTTCGGCTTGCCGCCGGTTTCCTTGGGAACGAAGCTCCACTTCATGCCGGCAGGGAAGCCAGCGCCGCCGCGTCCGCGGAGGTTGGATTTTTTCATTTCGTCGATGATCTGGTCGGGAGTCATCGACTTCAGCGCTTTTTCAAGCGCCTGGTAGCCTTCGGTTTGCAGATACGTATCGATGCTGCGCGAATTGCGCATGCCGAAGCGCTTGCTGATGACCGGAACTTCCGCGGGCAGACGGTCATGCAGCGCGCCGGAGGTGTACGGAACTGGTTTGGGCTGCTTGCCAGCCTGCAACTGTTCGAGAAGCTCGTCGACTTTATCCGGATCGAGATTTTCGTAGAAATCATAATTCACCTGCACGGCCGGAGCGCCGGTGCAGGCGCCCATGCACTCGACTTCTTCGATAGAAAACGTGCCGGATTCGGATACTTCCTTGTTGCCGATGCCCAAGCGGCTCTTCACGTGTTCGAGAAGCTGGTTGCCGCCGCGCACCATGCAGGAAATATTGGTGCAGACCTGGATGTGATAACGGCCCGCGGGCTTGCGGCGCAGCATGGAGTAATAAGCGAGAGTTTCGGTGACCTGAATCATGTTCAGGTCCAGGCGCCGCGCGATCTCTTCGAGCAGTTCGTCGCTGAGCGAGCCGAAGTGGTCCTGCGCGTACAACATCATGGGAATGAGCGCAGAGCGCTTGATGGGGTAACGTCCCACGAGAGTATTAAATTTTCCTTCTAGTGCCGGCGGAAGTTGCATGGTTCGCGTTAGCGGTCGACTTCTCCCAGAACGATGTCTGTGGTGCCGATGCAAGCTACCACATCGGCGATCAAACGGCCTTCACAAAGTTTGCGCAAGGTCTGCAAATTCACGAAAGAAGGCGTGCGGAAGTGCACGCGGTACGGTTTCGGCGAGCCGTCGCTGGCCATGAATACGCCCATTTCGCCGCGTGGTGACTCGATGGCCTGGTAAACTTCACCCGGGGGCGGCGCAAAACCTTCGGTGAAAATCTTGAAATGGTAGATGAGGCCTTCGATGGAGGTCTTCATCTCCTCGCGTGACGGAGGAATGATGCCGGGCGCTTCGGCGCGGAACGGACCTTCCGATGGAATCTTCTCCATAGCTTGCTTGACGATCTTCACGCTTTCGCGCATTTCCGCCACGCGCACCTGGTACCGGGCGTAGCAATCGCCTGCGGTTTGCGTTTGCACGTTGAAATCGAACTCATCGTAGCTGGAGTAGGGGAAAACCTTGCGGATGTCGTAAGGCACGCCGCTGGCGCGCAGCAGCGGGCCGGAAGCGCCGAGAGCGATAGCGTCGGCAGCCGAGAGATAGCCAACATCCTTGGTGCGAGCAAGCCAGATGCGGTTCTTCGTAAGCAGCGTCTCGTATTCATCGATGTGGCCGGGCATGGAATCAACCACGCGAGCGACACGGTCAAGCCAGCCGGGAGGCGGTTCGAGCGCCAGGCCGCCGATGCGGAAGTAGCTGGTCATCATCCGCTGGCCGGAGACGTACTCGTAAATCTTCATGATCTCTTCGCGCTCGCGGAAGCTGTACAGGAACACGGACATGGCGCCCAAGTCGATGGCGTGCGTTCCGAGCCACACAAGGTGCGAAGTGATGCGGGTCAATTCGGTGAGCAGCACGCGAATGTATTGCGCGCGCTTGGGAACTTCAAGTCCGATGAGCTTTTCCGCGGCGAGACAGAAGCCCAGGTTGTTCGAGAGTGGAGCAAGATAGTCGATGCGGTCTGTGAGCGTGATGACCTGCGAATAGGTCTTCGATTCGCAGGATTTCTCGATGCCGGTGTGCAGGTAGCCGATCTGCGGATCGGCCTTCATGACGATTTCGCCGTCGAGTTCGAGCACCACGCGCAGCACGCCGTGCGTCGAGGGATGCTGCGGCCCCATGTTGAGAACCATCGACGGAGAAGCGCCGGTGGCCGTCTCGATGGTCATCGTCGGAGAATGTGGTCCGCTCATCAGCGAAATCCTTCGGTCGGATAATCTTTGCGCAAGGGATGGCCTTCCCATTCGTCGGGCAGAACGATGCGGCGTAGGTTCGGATGGCCTTCAAAGCGAATGCCGAAAAGATCGAAATTTTCGCGCTCGTGCCAGTCGGCGGTGGGCCAGATCGAGAACACCGAAGGAAGCACCGGATCCGCCCCTGAAAGCTTCACTTTGAGGCGCAAACGCTGCGCCAAATCAATTGAAAGGAGCTGATAGTTCACCTCGAAGCGCGGTTCGAGGGGAAAGCGATCGACGGTGGCAATGTCCGAAAGAAACGAAAACTTGAGGGAAGGCTCGGTGGCCAAAAATTGCGCTACCGGAAACAAGTGCTCGCGCGAAAGTACGATGGTCGTCTCGCCCCTGGATTCAATGACTTGCGCGACGGATTGCGCGTCCCATTCCTGGAGCTTGCGCACGGCGGAGATCGTCTGGGTTTCCGGTGATTGCACTCGTTGATCCGATTCTGGCGGGGCGACGTTTAACGATCCCAGTCGAGGGCGCCCTTCTTCCAGAGGAAGATGTAACCGACAAATAAAATTATAATGTAGAGCAGCATCTCCACAAAGCCGAACAGCTTCAAGTCGTGATAGACCAGCGCCCAGGGATACAAAAAGATGGCTTCGATATCGAATAACATGAAGATCAGAGCCACCATATAGAAGTGGACGGAAAAAGGTTGCCGCGCGTCGCCCACGGGGGTCATACCGCATTCATAAGGAAGGTCTTTCGCGCGCGAATGCGTGTGTTTTCCAACGACAGTGGACGCAATGACCAGTATGGCGGCTAGTCCAGCGGACAGTATAAACATGAGCAAAAGTCCGCCGTAGTTGTCTAGGTAGGCGCTGTCCATGATTGATGCGCTGCTATAATAACTTCCGGCCGCACAACGGTCAAATGAACTTCCAATAAATTATAGCGTCGAGGACACCTTCAGCCGCAGCGCGTTTGGGTCACATGGTGGACACGGAAAATCCTGGCCATGAGTTCCGGATTTAACACAGACATTGAGGTCGGCGGGCGAATCTTTCACGTTCAGACGGAAGATCGCGGGCCGGAATATTTCGTCATCGATACGGCGGTGTACCACAATGGCCAGGTACTCTACCGGCACAGCCGAAGTTACGAGCATTTTGTAAAATCCCCCGAATTCAACCGGCAGGACTTGCGCGAGCGCGTGGAAGAACAGCATCGCTGCATGATCGAGGATCTGCAGGCGGGCGTGCTGGATGCGGAAATTGGCGCGGCGCTCGATAAATTGGCCAGAGCCGCGGGAATTCAAGTCCAATTGGTGAATACGAAGTCGTGGCTATCGTCAGGAGAAGTTTCGCTGGAACTGGAGACGGTGCGCCGGGCCGATCTGACGCCGGAGCGGGATGTGGAAGTGGAAGTCACTATCGAGGGCGCGGGCCAGGATGCCACCTATTGCGGGCGCAGTGACGACTGCGGACGTCTGGTGCTGCGCTTTCCGTTGCCAACTCTGGGGAAAGATGACTTGACGCTGGTGATCCGGGCCAGCAGCGAAGCTGGGCATGACGAAATTCGCTTCGGAGTACGGGCGAAACCGAAGGTTCCTGCGGGCGCGGTTTGATGACGGTCATGATTAACGGTGAAAACCGCGAAATCCCGGATGGATTGACGGTAGCGGGAATGATTGAGCACTTGGGCATGCCGCTCGATCGTGTAGCGCTGGAGCGCAATCGCGATATTTTGCCGCGGGCGAGATGGAAGGAAACGCAGGTGCAGCCGGACGACAGTTTTGAGATCGTGCACCTAGTTGGCGGCGGTTAGTGCTGCTGTTCGGAAAGGCTAATGTAGATCCCTCGACTTCGTTCAGCGGCTCTGACGGGCCGCAGAACTCCGCTCGGGATGACGGCGGGAAAGGCAGTGGCGACTGGCTGGTGATGAGTGGCTAGAAAACACAACTGCCGAGCCTTCGACTAGACTGCTCGGCGAAATCCGCACACGAAGAGAGATCCCTCGACTCGCTGAAAGGCGCTCGCATCGGGATGACAAGGGCGGCGGTATTGGTGACGAGGCGGAGGTAAATGCGCGCTGATGGCAATAACGAAGATGGAGGATTAAAGTCCGCGCGGCTACGCGCATAATCAAAAAAAGTCACAGCCTCTCGGGATGACAACGCAAAACAAAGGTGCTTCGCGGCGACGGGCATAGCCGGTCGAATCCAGAGCAGTGCCGACGAGTAAACATTAATCTTCTACTGCAACCACAGTTATTTTTCCGGCGCAAAGACGGCGATGCAACCGTTGGCGGCGGGCAAGCCGGAGGTCACGCACGCGTTGCTGGTGACTTTCGGATTGGGCGCTCCGATGGGTGCGAACACGTGGTTCGTCTTTGCAAAGGCCGCGACGGAATGCGCGCCGGGGCCGGTGGGAAGATTCTGCAGAAATTCGTTCGTGGCGGCATCGATGACGCCGATGGCTGGAACCGGTGGCGCGCCCGATGCGGCGTAGAAATGACGATCGCCAGGGCTGTACCAGACTTCGTCCGCGCCGTGGATTTCCGGAATGGTTTTCAGAAGATGGCCAGTCGAGGCGTCCATGATGAGGAGAGGTTTGCCGTCGTCACAGCCGACCAGGAGATGACCGGAAGGGCCGAGAGCGAGTCCGCTGCCGTTGCAACCGGGTGTCTTGAAGGTTTTCTCGACGGTGAATTTCTTGGCGGCCTTGTCGACTTTGATCACCGCGAGCAGTCCTTCTTCTTCTCCTTGCACTGGAACGAGGAAACGATCCATCGCCGAATCCCATAGCGGCTGCTCGAGACCGGTGGCGTTGAACGCGAAGCCGTCTTTGGTGGAGAAGGGAATTTTGCCAAGCACCTCGACGTGCGCATCGGCTGAGATGAAGGAAGCGAAAGGCGGGCGGTAGGGCTTTAAGTCGGCCTCGCCGGGATTGCCAGCCATGATCACGTGATCCTTTGGATCGTAGCCAATTTCGTCCGAGCGGCAGATGGCACCCGTGGTAACTGTGGCGGCGGGCTTCAGATTAAATGGCGGGTTTGCGCCGGCGAGATCGAACTCTTTCACGGTACCGTGCGCGTCGGAGACCCACAGGTGGTTGTCCGGCGTGACCAGGACGCCGCTGGGGCCCATACCTTCGATGCGGTCGCAAGGATCGCCGGCGGCTGGCACTCCGTGGAATCCGCCGATGCGGCCGAGGAATGTTCCTTTGCGAGCGTCGAAGACGTCGACAGAGGCGTTGCCAGCTTCAGCGAGATAGTAGCGGCCGGTGGATTCGTCGACCCAGCTAATGTCGAAGCGGAGGGGATGGCCAGGAACGGCGATGGCTTTTTCAAGTTTGTATGTTGCGGGCGCGGGGCGAGGCCGCGCAATCGCCACGAAACTGAATGCAAGAGCTGCTAAAAACGTGATTGCCAATAATCGTGCGCGCATGAAACTCCTCGGAGGGCCAAAGGTTTTGACACGGAGCGGGTCCGTGGCTGTCGATGAAGAATGTATAACGGCCGGCTACATATCCGTCAGCTAAATGTAGATTTGCTTGCGCAGGGAAAGTGAAAATCTACCCAATCTCAAGTTCCGGTTCGGTGCCGGCAGGAATATCCTCGGGCGGAGCAGAGGCATTTTCGAGTTCGAAGGAGGGAATTTCGGACTGCGGCTCGAGAAGGTCGGCGAGCAGGAGTTTCAGGTTGCCGGGATTGGTGGAGGCGGCGAGGCCGGTGTCGATGTCGATCGCGCCTTCGCGGATGAGCTTTTCGATTTCGCCGTCGAAATATTGCATGCCTTCGTTCGAGCCGTCCCGCATAGCGTCAAGCAGCGATTTTCCTTCGCCCTCGCCCTTCTGAATGTACTCGCGGGTGCGCAGCGTGGATTTCAGAATCTCAAATGCGGCCACACGACCGGTTCCGCCGGGGCGACGAATCAAGCGCTGCGAAACGATAAAACGGAAGCTCTTGGCCATGCGCATGCGGATGGCGGCCTGATCGCTCAGGGGAAAGACGCCGACAATGCGCTCGATGGTTTTCGAGGCGTCGATGGTGTGCAGCGTGGAATAAACCAGGTGGCCGGTTTCCGCGGCTTCGAGCGCGACTTCGATGGTTTCGCGATCGCGCATCTCGCCAACGAGAATCAGTTTAGGGGCCTGGCGCAAAGCGGCGCGCAGGGCGAGGGCGAACGAAGGAGTGTCGGTGTGAAGTTCGCGCTGGTGAATGGTGGCGCGTTTGTGCGGATGAAGGAACTCGATGGGATCTTCGATGGTGATAATGTGGCAGGCTTTTTCTTCGTTGATCTTGTTGACGAAGGCCGCGAGCGTGGAGGATTTGCCGCTGCCAGTGGGACCGGTGACGAGGACCATGCCGGGACCGAGTTCGGCCGCTTCCGCAAGCGCGGGGGGAAGATTGAGCGCCTTGAAATCGGGCACGCTACTGGCGATAACGCGCATCACGATGGCGCAACTGCCGCGCTGGGTGAAGATGTTCACGCGGAAACGCGCGAGGTTGGGCACGTTGTAGGAGATGTCGCAGGAACCTTCGACTTTCAGCTTGTCCACCGCGTGCGTGTTGCGGCCGATGAGGTCGGCAGCGATGCGAGCGGTGTGCTCGGAGGTGAGCACGCCGACGCCGGGGATTTTGAGTTGAACGAGTTGTCCGCTGGTTTCGGCCTGAGGGGCGCGGCCGGGAGAAAAAATCAGGTCGCTGGTATTTTTTACGGCGCGCAGCATGGCCGTGATGATTTCGGCCGTGGGGACGAAGGTAGTGCCCGCTGGCGCTGACGTCGGTTGCGGTGACTGAACGTCCATCGTGTTCTCCGGTAGCTGGCCCAAAAACAACACGGGAGGATAATTTTAGGCCGGCCTGTACTTGAAATTTGTAATGAGGGCAGAGCGCGGCGAAAGCAGTAGCTGAGCGTCAGCCGTGGGCTTCCACAATGGTACGATTCGCGTCCGATTGGGGCGACGCATAATTGGAAGAACGTGCTTAGTGCGCAACAGGGCGTGAGCAGCACGGTTGTGAAGAAGGATCGAATAGCTCTGGTGGCAAATATTGGGCGAAAGGCAAGATTTCGCTCGACACCGAGGAAAACTGGACTAATATTCAAGGTTAAGTTGTGCCCTCTGCCACGCCGCGCGACCAGCGGGGAACGGCCCAGGCAAGAGGCCACTTGAGACAGCCAAGTTCCGGGGGCCGGGTATGATCCTGAACTGGAAGCCGTTCACCCTGTGCTGCATTGCCGTTACCTTGTCTGCGCCTCTTTACGCCCAAAGAACAGGTGGTACCCGAAGCTCTGGCGGCGGAGGTATGTCCAATGGTTCGAGGATTGGCGGGCCGAGTGTTTTTTCTCCTCAGCCGACGCAGCCGATTGGCATGCAGCCGATGATACCGGACACGCCCTTGCCGAAGCCTCAGATGGCGGATGACGAAGCCTGCATGCCCTGGTCGCTTTCGCAGATCCGCGGCGCGACCGTCAGCGTGGTGCGGTTGGAAGTTCCGGACAAGGCGCGCAGCGACTACGACAAAGCCTGCTCGGATTTCCACAAGAAAAAGATGACGGAAGCGGAGCAGCACATGCGCGGCGCCATCGAGAAATATTCAAATTACGTGGCTGCCTGGGTAATGCTGGGCCAAGTTTTGGCAGCCCAGCACGAGACGGACAAGGCGCACGAAGCGTGCTCGAAGGCGAATGCAACCGACCCGACGTATTTGCCGCCGTATCTGTGCCTGGCGGAACTGGATGCGAAGAGCGGCAACTGGGAAGAAATTCTGAATGTCACGAAAATGGCGATGGGGCTAAATCCCGTGGGGGATGTTTACGCGAATTTTTACCGCGCCATGGCATTTTTCAATTTGAACAAGCTGCCTGAAGCAGAGAAGAGCGCGTTGAAAGCGGAGGGCGTCGACATCGATCACAGGCAGGCGCCGGTGCATTATTTGCTCGCGCAGATTTACGAAGCGAAGGGCGATTTGGCTTCGGCGATGGCTGAGGTCAAACAGTTTTTGAAGATCAATCAGGACAAACAGAAGACCGAAGAAGCGAAGCAGTACCTGGCCAAGCTTGAAGCGCAGCAATCAGCGGGGAATTGAAGAGCATCAGTTTGCTGGATGTTGTGCCGCCACTTTCCACTTAAGGCACTCCTCGCATTTTCTTCCGGAAGAAAATCCTCCTACAAAAGAACGGCCAAGGCCCTACCGAGAGTCGCGCTCACGGTTGAATCGGGCACACGAAGAGAGATCCCTCCCCTCCTGAAAACCGATCGGGTTCGGGATGACAGGGTAGAAGGTGGTGATGGCGAGTCGGAGGTGAAGACGCGCTGATTGCGACGGTGGCGGAGCAACGCACTTCGCGAAGCACTGAAAGGATGCGGCATGCGGGTACGAAATCAGAGCAAGAGAGATTCTTCTTCAAGAGTCAACGCTCACGGTTGAATCGGGCACACGAAGAGAGATCCCTCCCCTCCTGAAAACCGATCGGGTTCGTGACAGGATAGAAGGTGGTGATGGCGAATCGGAGGTGAAGACGCGACGGCGCGCCGAAGCCGAGCGCTACATTCGCGTTCACGTTTCGGATGACGAGCCTGCGGTTCATCTGGAGTGCGCGATCCCATCTGAACATACCGCGACCCAAGGTGGGTCGCGGTGGAAAGATTCTGAGTAGAGCCTGGAAAGGACTACGGATGGTTGGGATCGGCCTGGCGTTGCGCAACAATCTTCCGCGCGTTGGCGTACAGAGCCTTGGCTTGGGGGATCATCTCGATGCCCTTGTTGAGTTGGGCGTCATTTTCAAGCGCAACCTTGTAGCCCTCATTCAAGCCAAACAGGGTGGTGAAAGCTTCGCGCTTGATTTCCCATTTCAGCCAGGCGTCATTCGCTTGCAGTTCCTGATCGGTGTACTTCACGTGTTCCTGATCGAGAAACTTGCGAAGCTGCGCGATCACCGAGTCGTCCGGAGTAAATTCCTTGGTGATATTCGGGCGCGTGCCGAGATAGTAGCGGATGAAATCGCCCACACCTGAAGGGTAGGGATAGAAGACGCCGCGCCGGGCCAGCATGTCCTGGAACTCGTTCGGCTTCGGCTGCGAAACGATGGAATCCGGCGTGATGCCGCCGCCACCAAACACCTGGCGGCCACTGTCGGTAAGCTTCACTTCGGGCTTCTGCGGCGGCTTGGGATTGTAGTGGTAGTCGTACAGCGTGACGTTCTTGTAATCGCGCTGGATCAAGCGGCCGCTGGGAGTGTAATAGCGGGCGGTGGTGAGAAGCAGTGCAGTGTCCTCACTCAAAGGAAATTGCGTCTGCACCAAGCCCTTGCCGAAACTTACTTCGCCGACGATCAAGCCACGATCGTGGTCCTGAATCGCGCCGGAAACGATTTCCGAAGCGGAGGCGCTCTGACCGTTCACGAGAACGATGAGCGGAACCTCGATTCCCTGATTGCCGCGAACGGCGTAGTAACGGCGCTCCGGGGATGAACGGCCGCGATGGGAAACGACGATTTCGTTTTTATCCAGGAACATGTCCGCCATGCCGACGGCCTGGTTCAGCAAGCCGCCGCCATTGTTACGCAGGTCGATGATCAGGCCGTCCAGCTTGGGGAAATCGAGATGCTTGAGAGCGTCGGCCAGATCGGCGTCGGTGGTTTCGTTGAATGTTGAAACACGGACATAGCCGATGCCAGGCTTCACCATTTCCGAAAATTCCACGCCGGGGCGGGGAATTTCGTCGCGCACAACCGTAACTTCGATGGGCTTGTCCCAACCTTCGCGTCCCAGGGAAATATGGACAGTGGTGCCCTTGGCGCCTTTCAGCATGTCAGCCACTTGCGTGGTGGTCAGGCCGGTGCAGCTCTTACCATCTACTTGCATGATGGTGTCGCCAGGACGAATCCCTGCTTTCGCGGCAGGTGAACCCATGAACGGGGCGAGGACGACGGTCTGATTCTCGCGCGGGGCGACGGTCATGCCGACGCCGTAATATTTGCCTTCCTGCTCCTCGCGGAACAGCGCGTATTGCTGGGGATCAAAGAAATTGGAGTGAGGATCAAGAACGTGCAGCATGCCGGGAATCGCGCCATCGTAGATGGACTTATCGACGTCAACCGGGTCAGCGTAATTGCGTTCGACAACAGAGAGGACGCGCGTGAAGCTCTTGACGGAATCCTGCATGTCGTCCGAGCCTGCTGCAGTTGCGCGCACTGCGGGGCCATAAAGGCCGCCGAGCAGCGCTGAGACGCCTAAAACAAGCACCAAAAGGAATAAACCGCGTCCGGAGGGTTTTGCCGCCTGAGCTACCATGCGACCTCACTTTGTAGAGCTATCGGAGTATAACATAGGGCCGTTTGACACGCTCCAGCCCCTCTTCTATGATGCAAAAATAGCACCAAGGATGGTGCTGTGACCCTCAAATGTTCAGCATTCCGCACTTAATTATTGTGTTTGTAGTGGCCCTAGTGGTATTTGGCCCGGAGAAGCTGCCAGAACTGGCGCGGAATATGGGGAAATTGATGGGCGAATTCCGCAAAGCCACGGGCGATCTGCGGTCCACATTCGAGGGTCATTTGCGGGACCTCGAGCGCGAGGCGGACCTGCGGCGTACCGGTAACTCTCTGCCGTCGAATACGATTGCGGCACCGGCTCCTGCGTTGCCCGCGCCGTATTCGCCTTATACGGCATCGCCGGAAGCGGCGGAAGCCGAGGTTTCGACAGCTTTGGGCGCGGCCGGTACGGTGCCGACGACTCCGCCACATCTAAATATTGGCACTCCTGTAAATGTTGACACGCCTGTGCCGGAAAGTCCGTTGCCGCCACCCGTGACGCCGGTAGAAACTTCCGCAGTAGAAATACCTGCTCCGGCCACAGCAGAACCGGTGCAGGAGCCTCCTGAGTTACAGCCGGAGCATCACCCCGAGTCACTGACCGATGCCGGAATTCGCCCAGCCTGAGCGCCCAGCGCTCCAGGCGGCCGAGGATGATCCCGGCTCAAAAATGTCGTTCTTCGACCACCTGGTCGAACTACGCAAGAGGATTGTCGCCGCGCTGATCGGCGTGGGCGCGGGAATCATCGTCGGGTTGCTGGTGTCGAAGCGCTTCATCGGATTTATCGTAACGCCGATGCAGACGGCGCTGCGCGCAAACCATCTGGACGACAAGCTCTACTACACCAGCCCGGCCGGGTATATCAGCCTGGTGATCAATTTGGGTGTTTACCTGGGGATCGTGCTGGCGATGCCGTGGGTTTTGTATCAGGTGTGGCTGTTCGTGGCGCCGGGGCTTTACAGGCATGAACGGCGAGCGGCGGGCGGGTTCATCGCTTCCTCAATGTTTCTGTTTTTGTGCGGTATCGCTTTCGCATATTTCATTTTGTTGCCGCAGATGCTCAATTTCCTGCTGGCCTTTGCCTATGACGGGCCGGTAAAGCCGCTGATCAGCATCAACGAATACTTCAGCTTGATTCTGATTGTGTTGATCGGGTTGGGGCTGATTTTTGAGCTGCCGGTATTGATTTTCATTCTTTCGATGTTCGGCATCGTGACACCGAAATTCCTGCTGAAAAATTTTCGGTACGCGATGCTGGTAATTACGGTGGCGGCGGCGATTATTACGCCCACACCCGATGCCACTACGATGCTGGTTTTCATGGCGCCAATGATCGTGCTGTATTTCGTGGGCGTTCTGGTATCGTATGTCGTTCTGCGTAAAAAGCAGACGCGGGAAATGGCCGAGGGAGGCGCGGCATCGACGTGAAAAGCAGCACGAAACTTGCGCGCTGGCTCGCGTCAGCGGCATTGTCCCTGGCGCTGTTGGCGGTAGGATGCGGACGCGATGTGGCGCGTTCGGAGTCATCGCCGGCCACTGCCGCCGCTGGTTCTCCCGCAATTCCATCCCCGCAAACGCCGCAGATTTCAGCGGCAGAAAAAGCACCGCCCGCATCGCAAACCGGCGGGTTCGATGGCCAGCAAGCATACGAATACACGGCGAAGCTGGTGAGTTTCGGACCGCGCCCGCCCGCGTCTGACGCTATTCATCGGACACAGGATTACATTCGGACGGAATTGAAGAGCTTCGGCTGCCCGGTGGACGAAGACGATTTTCATTCGCAGACACCTATCGGATCGCTGGAGATGAAAAACATTTTCGCCAAGATCCCGGGCGAAGGGCCGGGAATTATTTTGCTGATGACGCATTACGACACGGCGCGCATCGACAATTTCGTTGGCGCGGAGGATGCGGGCTCATCGACAGGTCTGATGCTGGAAATGGCACGTCTACTTTGCGCCGAGAAGGATCAACCGAACGCGGTTTGGATTGCGTTTCTGGATGGCGAAGAAGCACAAGTGAAATGGAGCGATACCGACAGCGTCTATGGCAGCCGGGAACTCGCCGCGAGCCTTGCTGTCTCGGGCGACCTGAAACGTGTCCGTGCCGTGCTACTGGCGGACATGATCGGGCAGCGTAATTTGAGAATCGAGAAGGATTCGGACTCGACGCCGTGGCTTGTGGATCTGGTGTGGCGCACAGCCGCGCGGCTGGGCTACGGAAATATTTTTGTTTCCGACCGGATCGGCATCGACGACGATCACGATGCTTTTCTGCACCGAGGCGTCTCCGCTGTCGATATCATCGATTTGGTCGACTACCAGCAATTGGGATACTGGCATACCCCGCAGGACACGCTCGACAAGGTAACCCCGCGCAGCATTGCGATTGTGGGCCACGTGTTTGTGGAATCGCTGAACGAATTGCAGCAACGATTCCGCTGAGTCCGATTCCATCCCTTCCGAGAGAGACACGAACAGCGAAGAGGGATTCTTCGCGCGAGTTCAGCGCAGAATGGCGGCGGAAAAACAACGGCAAACGAAGGCAGTGCGAGGCAAATCAGGCACACGAAGAGAGATCCCTAGCCTCACTGAGAACCGTTCGGCTTCGGGATGACAGCGTAAAACAAGCCACGGCGACTCGGGACGACAACGTAAGAGCACCGGTGGCGCGCTAACGTTTTGGCGCTCAGAAGTGTGCTACATTTTTTCGCGGCACTTCTTGGTGACATGCCAAACATTCGCATAAACAGTTCCGCCGGACCGTACAACTTCGCTTGCGCGCGGGGTGCGCTGGCGAATGCCGCTTCGCTTCTCAAACGGCTCGGGGAGAGCACCGGCACATTCGTTGTCTCGTCGCCGAACGTCTGGCGCGATTGGGGCAAGACGCTGGCGGCAACAATTCCGGGTGGCCGGAAACCGATCCTTTTCGACGACGCGGAGGAGTTGAAGCGGCTTTCGACCGTGGAGGCGATTACGCGCGCGCTGGTACGGGAGGGCGCAGACAGGCATTCCACGATCGTTGCCATTGGCGGCGGCGTGGTGGGGGATGTGGTTGGATTTGTGGCTGCGAGCTACTTGCGTGGCGTACGGTTGGTGCATGTGCCCACGACGCTCGTGGCGCAAGTGGACAGCTCGATTGGCGGAAAGACCGGAGTCAATTTGCCGGAAGGCAAGAATCTAGTGGGCGCGTTTTATCCGCCGAGGCTGATCATCGCCGATGCGAACATGCTGCAAACTTTACCGCACCGTGAATTTCGCTCGGGTTTGTATGAAGTAGTGAAATACGGCGTGATTGCCGATCCGAATTTGTTTGGTTTTCTCGAAAAGCACATGCCCGCGGTGCTGCGGCGCGATCCGGACGCGCTGGCACGCATCATTTCCCGTTGCGCCGCTATTAAAGCGGATGTGGTGAACAAAGACGAACGCGAAGGCGGGCTGCGGCAGATTCTGAATTTTGGGCATACGATCGGGCATGGACTCGAAGCCGCCACGGGCTATAAGAGATTTCTGCATGGCGAGGCGATCGGGTGGGGAATGATCACGGCCACGCTGCTGGCGGTGGCTGTGGACCGGTTGCGGTCAGGGGATGCGGTGCGCATGATTCGGTTGGTGGCGAGTATTGGTCCGCTGCCGAAGCTGGGAAAGATTCGCGCGGCGCAGTTGCGCCCGATTCTTGCCGGCGATAAGAAAGCTCGCGGCGGGCGCGTGCTGTGGGTTCTGCCGAGCCGTATTGGGAAAACGGATTGGGGCATCGATGTGCCGTGGACTGTTGTTGCACGGGCGTTTGCCGAGACGCCGACCATTGCGCGCGAAGCGGGAATATAAAACACTGTGACGATGACCGCGACCGCCCAAAAAGTTTCCGGAACACAGCCGCAGGGAATCCGCGACGAACGTGAAGCAGCGGCCCATGTGCAGCGAATGTTCGGCGAGATCGCGCCGCGCTACGATCTCTTAAATCATCTGCTTTCGTTCTCGCTCGATCATGTATGGCGGTGGCGCACGGCAAGACGTTTTCGGCACATTTTGCGGCGGCCCGAGGCGCGCGTGCTGGACGTGTGCTGCGGCACGGGTGACCTTGCCTTTGCGCTGGACCGCGCGCGAGCTGCATTGACTCGAGGCGAAACAGGCCCGGCACGGCTTCCCGTTTTCGGGAGCGACTTCGTTTACCCCATGCTGGATCGCGCGCGAGAGAAAGCGTGCAAGCATTCTCGCGTGGCGACATTCGCGGCGGCAGACGCGTTGAGCTTGCCGTTCGCGAACGCGAGTTTCGATCTGCTCACCACGGCGTTTGGGTTTCGCAATCTGGCAAATTACGAAAGCGGTTTACGTGAATTCGCGCGCGTGCTCAAACCGGGCGGCGAAGCGGGCATTCTCGAATTTACTGAACCTGGGCACGGCCCGCTGGCGGGAATTTTCCGATTCTATTTCCGGCACATTCTGCCGCGGATCGGCGGCGCGATTTCTGGCAACGCTGAAGCGTATGCGTATTTGCCCGGATCGGTGGCGAAGTTTCCGTCGCCGGACGCGCTTGCGCGGCTCATGGAGCGAACGGGATTTGGCGATGTGCGCATCGCGTCGTGGAATTTCGGCAGCGTGGTGCTGCATACCGCGCTTCGAACGTAGCGCGCTACAGAATTTGGGGCATGCGGGATAAAATAAGTGCATGTCGAACGAGGCTATGAGCGATTCTTTCGTTGATTTGCGCAGCGACACGGTGACACGTCCCACGCCGGCGATGCGGCGAGCCATGGCGGAAGCGGAAGTGGGCGACGACGTCTACGGCGAAGATCCCACCATTAACAAGCTGCAGGATCGCGCGGCAGAAATGCTCGGCTTCTACGCCGGCCTTTTTGTGCCTACCGGCTCCATGGGCAACCTGCTGGCAATCAAAACCTGGGCGCATCCCGGGATGGAAGTGATCTGCGATCAGAAGGCGCACATCTACCATTACGAAATGGCGGCCATCTCGGCAATTGCGGGCTGCCTGCCGACGACCGTGAGCGCCCCCGATGGCGTTCTGAGCTGGGATTTGATTGAGCCGCTGATACGCCCGCGGATCTATTACCGCGCGCAAACCGGACTAATCGAACTGGAAAGTTCGCACAACATGCACGGCGGCACGGTTTATCCGCCCGATGTGATTGACGATATTTGCGAGCATGCGCATGCGGTGGGAATTCCGGTGCATCTGGATGGGGCGCGGATCTTCAATGCGGCAACGGCGCTTGGCTGCAGCGTCGCGGATATCGCGCGGAATGTCGATTCGGTAATGTTTTGCTTCTCGAAGGCGCTCGGAGCGCCGGTTGGATCGATGCTGGTCGGTTCGCGCGAATTTATCGATAAAGCGCGCATCGGGCGCAAGTTGCTGGGTGGAGGAATGCGGCAGGCGGGAGTGCTGGCCGCAGCGGCTTTGGTGGCGCTCGACGAAACTCCGAAGCGCCTGCACTGCGACCATGAGAATGCGCGCTTTCTGGCAAACGGGCTTGCGAATATCAAGGGCATCTCGCTCGATCCAAAGAAAGTCGTGACGAACATCGCCATTTTCGACGTGAAGGGAACCGGCCAGACGGCCGAGGCTATCGCTGCAGCCTTGAAGGGCGAAAGAATTCTTTGCGGGCCGACCGGAAAATTTTCGATCCGCATGGTGACGCATTACGATGTGGATCGTGCCGGGATCGAGCGGGCGCTGGCGGCCATGGCTAAGGTAGTTCGCGCCGCCTGAAAGTAACAGTTGAGGACCACAGCAATCCGGCAGGTTTGCCACAAGCAATTCGCAGCATGGCTCATCACTCTCGCAGTCGCATTGTTGCTGAGTGCCTGTGGGAAGCAAGCCGCCGCGCCGATCACCTTAGGTAATCGAACATCCACATCGCTCCGCGCGGTGGACAGCGCCACTGCCGGAAGCATCAGCGGCACGGTCCATCTGGATGGCCCCGTTCCTTCGGGGCCCGCGATCAACATGCAATCCGAAGCAGCTTGCGCGAAAGCCGGTACGAATGGCTCGTCTGGCCAGCCTGTGGCAGTTAGCAATGAGGGAGCGCTGGCAAACGTGGTGGTCTATCTCACAGACGGCAATGGATTGGCACGGTATCGGTTTGATCCGCCGCAGACTCCGGTGGTGCTCGATCAAAAAGGCTGCATGTACGAGCCGCGCGTGGTGGCGCTGATGACTCACCAAGTTCTTGAAATTCGGAACAGCGACGCCACGATTCATAACGTCCACGCTATGCCGAAAGCGAATAGCGAATGGAACAAAGCGCAGCCGGCTGGGGGTGCGGTGTTACGGACGTCGTTTCCCAAAGCGGAGCTCGCTATTCCTTTCATGTGCAACGTGCACCCGTGGATGCGGGCTTTCGTATTCGTGTTCGATCACCCTTATTTCGCGGTTACTTCTGCGGATGGAAAGTTCATATTCAGGAATGTGCCGCCAGGCACCTATAGGGTTAGTGCATGGCAGGAGAAACTCGGTACGCAGACGCAGGCCGTTACGGTGCGATCTCAGAGCCAGGCGGACGTTTCGTTTCGATTCAGTTCCAGCACGCCTTCCAAGTAGCTGCTGGCGCATGATTTTGAGAATCGGGTGATCGGCATCACCAATACACGTGATTCCCGTCACGGGCCAATTATTGCGGCAAATGAATAATTTGCAGACCGAAAAAAGGGACCATCGGAGAAGCGACACATTGAAGAAATGAATTAACGCGGAAGATGAACTGGAGCAGCGTTGCCGCGGTCAGGAAAAGCCGCAAACTGCTTTGCTTTTTCCGGCGTTCGCTTTATTCTTATGAGTTGGAGTAGAGAGTTGATTCTTGGCGTCTGATACCCAAAGTTCCCGAGGCGTTTATCGCTTTGCCGTGGCTACCTCCTGCGTCACGATCCTGCTATTGATGGCCGGGGCGCTGGTGACCAGCAACAACGCCGCCGATTCGGTTCCGGACTGGCCGCTAGCCTACGGGAAACTTGTACCACCATTGGTTGGCGGGATTCGTTTTGAATACACGCACCGCGTGCTGGCCGCGCTGGTCTCGATCATGACGCTCACGCTGGCCGTCTGGCTGATGAAAGCGGAAAAGCGTCCGCTTGCGCGTAAGCTGGGATGGACCGCGCTGGCGTTAGTGATCGCCCAGGCCCTCCTTGGAGGCGTGCGCGTGTTGGTAGGACATCCGGCAATTTCGGCGACGGCGCACGCCATTCTGGCGCAGATCTATTTCCTGACAATTGTTGGCTTGTCGCTCTATTTGAGTCCGTGGTGGCAGCGCGATCTGCCTCAATTTGACGAGGGATCGTCCGGCGCGCGTGCTTTCGCCTTTTGGACGACGATGGCGATTCTGGCTCAACTGGTGCTGGGCGCTGCGTTTCGGCATGGTGCTTTTGGAATCGCGCCGCACTTAGTTGGCGCTGGAGTGGTAACGGTTATGGTGATCATGACCGGCCGCGCGGTGAAATACAATTTCAGCGATGTGCCGGATTTGCGGCGCGGCGTCGCACTGCTGCATTCTTTCTTTGGAATTCAGATACTACTTGGTGGCGCGGCCTATTGGGAGGTTTTGAAGGCCGGCGATAATTTTCAGCCTACCCTTGGCTACGTGCTGCTTACCGTGGCGCACGTGCTGGGCGGCGCGCTTTTGCTGGCGTCTTCGGTGCTGCTGACGCTGATGTGTTACCGTTTGATTCACCCTTTATCTGTAGCAGATTCATCGGGCGCTCGGTTGGCGGGGCGCACAACCGCGGGCTAGCCATCGTACGCAGAGCCCAAGTCGCAGAGGAAAGACAGAGCGTATGAGTCAGACTCGCGCCGAAGCAATATCCGCAGGCAAATCGTGGGCGTACGTGCAGCTTACCAAACCCGACGTCACCTTTCTGGTGGTGATCACAACCGTCGCTGGTTTTTATCTCGGCTCGAACGGCCCCATGGATTGGCTGCGCCTGATGCACACCCTCTGTGGCACGCTTTTGGTCGCCGGCGGCACGGCTGCGCTCAACCAGTACGTCGAACGCGATATGGATGCGGTGATGCGCCGCACGGCATTGCGACCCCTGCCTTCCGGACAGCTTCAACCGCGTGAAGTACTGATCTTTGGTTTCAGCACGATCGTGCTTGGAGCCGGTTGGCTGGCGATCGCGGTAAGTTCGCTGGCGGCGACGGTGGCGCTGGCAACGTCCGTTCTGTACCTTTGCCTTTACACGCCGCTGAAGACGCGCACGACGTGGGCCACCGCGGTAGGCGCTATTCCCGGTGCGCTGCCTCCCGTGATCGGCTGGGCGGCCGCGCACCATTCGCTTTCCGTGGGCGGCTGGGTGCTGTTTGCGATTCTATTTTTCTGGCAATTTCCGCACTTCATGGCCATCGCTTGGATATACCGCGAG
Organism: Candidatus Acidiferrales bacterium; assembly: GCA_035551975.1. Classification (GTDB taxonomy): domain Bacteria; phylum Acidobacteriota; class Terriglobia; order Acidiferrales; family UBA7541; genus Palsa-295. The sequence continues at coordinate 64,820 of DASZMG010000024.1, forward strand.
GATTACGCGCGCGCGGGCATTCGCATGTTGCCGACCGTTGACCCAAGCGGTAATGCCACGTTCCGGCAGATTATCTGTACTTCGACCATTCTGGTTTGGGTGAGCGCGCTGCCGTCCCTGCTGGGCATGGCCGGGATTCGTTACTTTTTCGGCGCGCTGCTGCTGGGCATGGCCCTGCTGCAGGTGAGCCTGTGGGCGAACCGGCATCGCACCAATACCCGCGCCAAGTGGCTGATGCATGCAACTGTGGCGCACATCCCGCTGCTGCTGGTGTGGATGATCGTCGATAAGCTCACGCGATGAGCGCCGAAGGTTCTGGCGTTATGGTGCGGTGGCAATCCCTATGTCGGTGATCCCGCTTTCCTCGCTTCCGGCCATCAATGCTTCGCTGAACGGAGCTTCCGCGGCTTTTCTGGTTCTTGGCTACATTTTCATCAAGCGGCGCCAGATTCTGGCGCACCGGATTTCCATGATCAGCGCGTTTGTCTGCTCCACGGTTTTTCTAGTGTTCTACCTGTATTTTCACTTTCATGCGGGGCTGATTCGATTCGGAGGGCAGGGCTGGATTCGTCCGGTCTATTTCACGCTTCTGACGTCCCACACAATTCTCGCCGCAGCGATTGTGCCGCTGGTGCTGATCACGCTCACTCGCGCGCTACGCGAGCGCTTCGACAAGCATCGCATCATCGCGCGCTGGACCTTGCCTCTGTGGTTCTATGTTTCCGTGACCGGCGTGGTGATCTACTGGCTACTGTATCTGGCTTACACGCCGATCGGCGCTCCTGCCCTCGAGACCCTCAGGTAGTCGGGCAAGGAATCCGCAGGAAACTACTTGTAGGACAACACGGCGTTGCCGTTGACGATCTGAATGCCGCTGATGTCGTCGGGAAGCTTCAGCTTTTCGCGGTTTTCCGGCGACGACATCATCTTCGACACCGCCGCTTCCAGCGTTGATTGCGGCAGCGGCATCGAGCCGAGCTTGCCCGCCACTGGATCAAACTTGACGTATCCATTTTCCGCACTGAGGTGACCGTCTAACTCGAGCGAGAGATCCTTGCCGTGAAAGTCGAAAATCACGTAAGCCTTCACCAGGTCGCCATCCATGTCGACCTTCACATCTTTCACCGAGGACTGAACCTGCTCGATTGTTTGGGGGTCGTTGCTGGCCAGCGCGGCCAAGGGATCCGCTTCTGCTGAACCGTTGGTGGCGGGCGAAGTTCCTGCGGCAGGCAAAGACGCAGCCGGGGCTGGGACGGAGGAACCCGGCTGTGCCGGTGATCCTTGTAGCTGGAGGTTCTGCGCCAGGTAGGAATTCAGTTCCGTGCCATTCATCTGCACTTGCGCAGGTTGTCCGGCAGCCTTGGCCTGGTCGGCAGCGGCGAATTTTTGCTCCACGCGCTTTGCTGCGGCTGGATCGTAGGGTACCGCGGGCGGCGGGGACTTGCGCAGCACCAGGATAATCACAAGGATGAGTGCCGCCAGGCTGGCCCAGTTGAAAATGCGGTAGAGCTTCTTCGCGGTGGTGAGGTCGGCCATGCGCTTTCACTCCTGCAAAAAGCTTAGCAGCCGGGGAAGCAGGCAGCAGTAGAACGAAAGGTTCGATGCCGAAAGGCGCACTGACCGCGCGGACACCGTGCCGTCCCGCGTTGTCTGACGCTTGGGCTCAGTTTTCCAGCGCGCAAATTACAGCGTCGGTAAATTGAGCGGTAGCGGCGGTGCCGCCGACATCGCCGGTGAGGGTCTTACCGCTGCGGTATACGCTGTGTAACGCGTTCTTGATGCTGCGCGCAGCTGCGGGTTCGCCGATATGATCGAGCATCATGATGGCGCTCATCAGCAGCGCCGTCGGGTTGGCGATGCCTTTTCCGGCGATGTCCGGCGCGGTACCGTGCACCGCCTCGAAAACTGCCACGTCCTCGCCGATATTGCCGCTGGGGACTAGTCCCAGGCCGCCAACAAGCCCTGCAGCAAGGTCGCTCATGATGTCGCCGTAGAGGTTGGTAAGCAACAGCATGTCGAATTGTTGCGGATTGAGCACCATCTGCATGCAGGCGTTGTCGACGATCAGTTCCTTGTATTCAATCTCGGGAAACTGCTCGGCCACGGAGCGCACGGAGGTAAGAAAGAGCCCATCCGACAATTTCATAATGTTGGCTTTGTGGATGGAGTGGATTTTTTTGCGACTGTGCTTTCGGGCGTATTCGAAGGCGAAATGGGCAATCCGTGTGGAGGCTTTCTCCGTGATGATTTTCAGGCTTTCGACCACGCCCGGCACGACTGTGTGTTCGAGCCCGGCGTAAAGGTCCTCGGTATTTTCGCGGACAAGAACCATATCCACATCGCCGAAGCGCGATTTCACGCCCTCGAGAGATTTCACCGGGCGCAAATTTGCATACAGATCGAGAGCCTTGCGCAATCCTACGTTGAGACTGGGCGCGCCCGTCCCGACAGCTGTAGTTAACGGACCTTTGAGCGCAACCTTGTTCTTGCGGATGGAATCAAGCACGCCGGACTTCATGAAATCGGCGCCGTGCGTTTCGAGTTCTGCCCGGAAGGGCGCCTCTTCCCAATCAACGGTTACGCCCGCTGCCTGGATGATCAGTTGAACTGCCTTGGAAACTTCAGGGCCGATGCCGTCGCCGGGAATAAGGGTAATGGTATGTTTCATCGTGAAGAATTATTGTAGGGGAGAGCGCAGCAAAGTAATAGCGCGCTTTTCTCGCGCTGTTGTCTTGGCGCGCCCTGTGATACGGATCACAGAATCGTTTTGCCGCTGCGGGAATCTGATATAATGTGTTTGTGTTTCACAGCGGGTATCCGATCCGCAGGAGGATTTGGAATGCTTAACCTTACGACGACGGCAGTGACCAAGGTGAAAGAGATTCTGTCGCAGCAGACGCCGGAACCGGCGGGCTTGCGCGTAGCTGTCGTTGGCGGCGGCTGCTCGGGCTTCAGCTACCACATGGCTTTCGAGAATCAGGTCAACAAGGACAGCGACAATATTTACGAGTTCGAAGGCCTGAAAGTGCTCGTCGACCAGATGAGCGAGATGTATCTCGAAGGCGTTTCCATCGATTACATCGAGACGCTCGAAGGTTCGGGTTTCAAGTTCAACAACCCGAACGTGAAGAGCACCTGCGGCTGCGGCAGTTCCTTTACCGTCTAATAGCCGCCCTTGGATGATTTACTTCGGCTCCCGAAGGTAATGGCCTTCGGGAGCTTTTTTTGTGTCTGGATGCGTTGCACGAGTACAATCCCGCCATCAAAAAATAGCGAATCCGGAGGAACCAGGCATGGGCTCAACCGCAGTCGACTCGCTCATATTCCGCGATATTTTCAGCACAGAGGCCATGCGGCGCATCTGGTCCGATGAGAACCGCATTCAGAAATACCTCGACATCGAAATCGCGCTGGCCAAGGTGCAGGCGAAACTGGGGATTATTCCTGCGGAAGCCGCGGGGGAAATCGCCAGGCACGGTGAGGTGAGCCAATTTGATTTGTTGCAGCTCAAGAAGCGCACCGAGGCGATCGGCTATCCGGTACTGCCAGTTGTCGAACAGTTGGTGAAGCTTTGCGCGAACGGCCTGGGCGAATGGGCGCACTGGGGCGCCACCACACAGGACATTACCGACACCTCCGCGGTGCTGCAGATTCGCGAATCGCTCGATCTGGTGGAAGCGGATCTGGGCAACATTTGCGATTCGCTGCGCACTCTGGCGGAGAAATATCGCGAAACGCCGCTGGCCGGGCGCAGCAACTTGCAGCAAGCGGTGCCCATCACGTTCGGATTCAAGATGGCGGTATTGCTGGCCGCTTTCGAGCGTCATCACGACCGGCTTGCGGAGATTCGCCCGCGCTTGCTCGTGGGCGAATTTGGAGGGGCCGCGGGAACCCTCGCTTCGTTGGGAAATCGCGGCCTCGAAATACAAGCGGCGCTGATGAAAGAGCTCAAGCTTAGGCAACCGGCGATTGCCTGGCATACCGCGCGAGACAATTTCGCTGAGGTCGGATGTTTTCTTGGATTGGTGACCGGCACGCTTGGCAAAGTGGCCACCGATGTAAAGCTCATGATGCAGACGGAAGTAGGCGAAGTGGCGGAGCCCTTTGCGCACGGGCGCGGATCAAGCAGCACCATGCCGCAAAAGCGGAATCCCATTTCGTGCAATTACATTTTGGCCTGCACTTCGGTGGTGCGGCAGCACGCGGCGGCGCTGCTGGAAGCCGTGGTGGAAGATCACGAGCGCTCCACAGGACCATGGGAAATCGAATGGATTTCGCTGCCGGAGATTTTCCTGCTTTCCGCCGGGGCATTGGCCCAGGGCCGGCACATCCTCGCCGGCTTGCATGTCGATGAAAAACGCATGCGCGAAAATCTCGACATTACCAAGGGGTTGATTGTTTCCGAAGCGGTGATGATGGGCCTAGCACCGCATTTGGGGCGCCAGCGCGCGCACGACCTGGTCTACGACATTTGCCGCGATGTGGTGAAGACAGGAAGGCCGCTGGTCGATTTGCTTACCGAGAACAAGGAAATATCGTTGCATCTCGATCGCCGCGAACTCGAACGCCTGTGTGATCCGGCAAACTACCTGGGACAATCCGCGGAAATGGTGGATCGCGTTTTGCGCACGCAAAAGCAAAACGCATAGTTGGCGTTTTGTATCGGGGAGTGTACGATTTCGATATTCGATTCGTCGCTAGCCAGGAACAACATGAAGAATAAACTGAAGAAGAATGCGCAGCCTGATTCGGAATCCGGGGCTTACACGCGGCGGAAGTTCATCGCCGCTGCGGGCGCTGCAACTACTGTAGCGGCAATGGCTCCCACGCTGCTGGCCGATGACGTACCTAGCGAACTTGGCGCGCCGATGAGACCTTATGGCGAGCGCTCGCCGTACGAAAAATCGGTGCGAATTTCGAATAGCCCGTTGAAAACAACGGGTGCGAGCCTTTCGCCTTTGCAGGATTTGAATGGCACCATCACTCCGTCCGCTTTGCACTACGAGCGACACCACTCGGGAGTGCCCGCAATCGATCCCGAAAAACATCAGTTGCTTGTTCACGGGTTGGTCGATCGCCCGCTGATTTTCTCCATCGCGGATCTGAAGCGGCTACCCTCAGTTTCGCGAACGCATTTTCTGGAATGTGCGGGCAACAGCACCGGAGAGCACCTGGGCCAACTTGGTGCAACTCCACAGCTCGCCGCTGGCCTGCTCAGTTGCAGCGAGTGGACCGGTGTCTCGGTTACGACTTTGTTCAAGGAAGTCGGCGTGAAGCCGCAAGCGAAATGGGTGCTGGCCGAAGGAGCAGACGCCGCCCGGCTGGCGCGCAGCGTGCCCATGGCAAAAATGATGGATGACGCCATGGTCGCCTATAGCCAGAACGGCGAAGCAGTTCGCCCGGAGCAAGGCTATCCATTGCGCCTGATCCTGCCCGGATGGGAAGGGAATATCAACATCAAGTGGCTGCATCGCATGGAATTGATCGACCAGCCGGCCATGACCCGCGACGAAGCTGCTTTCTATACCGATCTGCTTCCCAGCGGAAAGGCGCGTCAGTTCGGCGTGATGATGGAAGCGAAGTCCATCGTGACGCGGCCTTCGGGCGGCCAGCATCTTCCCGCGCCGGGTTTCTACGAAATAACCGGTGTTGCCTGGTCTGGTCGCGCGACGGTAAAGGCAGTTGAAGTATCTACCGATGGCGGCATAAGTTGGAAGCTGGCCACTCTGCAGCAGCCGGTGCTGAAACATTCCGTAGTGCGGTTCCGCATGCCTTGGACCTGGGATGGCAGTCCGGCAACGATCGGCTCACGCTGTATTGACGAATCCGGTTACGTGCAGCCCACGAGCCGAGAGCTCGTCGAGGTGCGCGGATTGGCTGCCTACCATCATCACAACGGGATCAAGTGGTGGAATCTGCAGGCGAATGGTGACCTGCATGCGTAAGCGTATCGCCTTTGTACTGTTCGCAGCGGTGTCAGCGGCGGCAACCGGAATGTTGGCGCAAACCGCTAGCAAGAATTCATCCGCGATACCAATCGTCGGACAACCGGCCACGCCCGCGGAAATTAAGCAGGAAGACATCACGGTGCTTCCGAATGGCAGAGGACTTCCCGACGGCAGCGGGACTCCCGATCAAGGCGAAGCAATTTACAAGGACCAGTGTGCAGGTTGTCATGGCGACAACGGCCAAGGGAAGCCGCCCACAGGCGTCACGCTGGTCGGCGGAATCGGAACGCTCGCGACTTCGAAGCCGGTCAAAACAATTGGCAGCTATTGGCCGTACGCAATAAGCGTGTGGGATTACATCCACCGCTCCATGCCGTACACCGAACCCGGCACGCTCTCCGCTGATGAAACCTACGCCGTCACCGCCTTTCTGCTCTTCAAAAACGGCATCATCCCTCGCGACGAAGCGATGAACAAAGATACCTTGCCGAAGGTGCGCATGCCGAATCGCGATGGTTTTATTGCCGACACTCGCCCCGACGTGCACGACACCTCCGCCGCAACGAAAGCCAAGTAGCAGTGAATACTCTTCAGTCCGTCCTACAGTAAACACCTGACGCTAAGTGTGCTGCCCGCAATAGTTTCCTTGCGTATGCAAGTTAGTTAAATGTTGACAGCGTATACACGGCGGTGATATTTATGCGCTGATTTCGGTGTCGGTGGAGCCCGAAATCGTCGCCCTGTCTGGGGTGGACCGCTAGATACAAATTTATATTTTTGTCGCAATGAGTTTTACTGAAGGAGGAATACATGAGAAGTGTGAGCCGTAGTGTGCGCACGGTCTTATCTTCCCGCCTTGCCACATTGGGAATTCTGATGTTTCTTTGCGCTTTTGCCGCCCTGGCACAACTGCCGACCGGCACCATTCTGGGCACAGTCAAGGACTCAACGGGTGCGTCCGTTCCCGGAGCTACCGTGACGATCCAGAACACGGATACCAGTTTCACGCGAACGGCTACGACCGGCTCGGATGGAACTTTCAGTGTGCCCGAACTTCCCACGGGCCATTACCAAGTGCAGGCTTCGCACACGGGGTTCAAGACGGCGACGCACGCGGGGATTACGCTGGAAGTCACGCAACAGGCGGTGATCAACTTCACACTGGAGCTTGGGAGTACGCAGCAGCAAGTGGTAGTAACAGGTGAAGCGCCAATCGTGAATACGCAGAACGCCACGTTGGGCGGTTTGGTCAACGAGCAGCGCATCGAAGACCTTCCTCTGAACGGCCGCAACTATATCGATCTGAGCTTGCTGCAACCCGGTGTTACCAAGGACAGAAACTTCGGTTCCGGTGGCGGCGTTTCGGTCGGTACATCCTTCAGCGCCAACGGAGCTCCCGTCCGCTCTAACAATTTCATGTTGGATGGGGCGGTCTTGCAGAACATTTCTTCTCGCAATCCGGCCTCGCTAGCCGGAACCACTCTGGGTGTCGATGGAATTAAGGAATATCAGGTCATCACTTCGAATTTCCAGGCCGAGTACGGGCTAACCATGGGCAGCCAGATGGTCATCGTTAGCAAGAACGGTACGAATCAGTTTCATGGTGATGGCTTCGAATATCTGCGGAACAGTACTTTGGACGCCAGGAACTACTTCGATCCTCCGCCTTCGGCGATTGGCGGCCATCGTAATCCGGAGTTTCGCAGAAACAATTTTGGAGGCTCGGTGGGCGGGCCTATCAAGAAGGACAAGACGTTCTTCTACGGGGTCTACGAAGGCTTGCGCCAGACTCTCGGCGTCACCAGCAACTTGACCGTGCCCGGCGCAGGCTGCCACGGCCCGGCTGGTGCCACCGTTACAGTGGCTGCCTGTCCCGACATTGCACCTCTGAGTTCCGTTACGATCAGTCCTTACATTGCCCCGTTCCTGGCGTTACAGCCATTGCCGAATGTTCCAACACCCGCAGGGAGTCTCGCTAGCTACGACTATTCCGCCCCCAGTACGGCGAGTGAGAACTATGGACAGATCCGCATCGACCAAAATTTCTCCACGTCCGATACGCTTTTCGGCCGCTACACCATCGACAACGGAACCTTCGACAATGCTACGACTTCGGAGGCGGTCAGCTCCACCGGGAACAATTATCCTCAATTTGGACTTCTGGGCACCACCCGCAACCAATGGTTAACCCTATCCGAAAACCATATCTTTTCGGCTTCCGTCCTGAACACTGTACGCTTTTCTTTCAGCCGGACGCATACCGTTGGATCCGACATCCGGAACGGTCTGCCGAATAATAATTTCGGACCGCCCATCATCACCGGTCATCCCATCGGTTTGCTGAGCATCGGTGGTTCTAACGGAGGCTCCTACACCGAGTTCGGTCCGGCCGGCGATTATCCGCAGACCTTCAACCTGCAGAACGTTTATACCCTCAGCGACGACATCACCTGGACGCGCGGCAATCATGCTTTCAAATTCGGCACGTTGCTGAACCGTTGGAACGTCGGAACACAGCCAACACCCTCGGTGAACGGATTCCTGGTCTTCCCGAGCTTTGCCAACTTTCTGCTGAGCGAACCCCAATTGGTGGAATTCGCCACACCCGGTTCGCAATACAACCGCTTCTATATCTACAACACGATCGGATTCTACGGACAGGACGACTGGCGCGTAACTTCACGCCTCAGTGTGAATTTGGGCTTGCGCTACGAATTTATGACCACCCCGCGTGAGCTCCACGGGCTTCAATCACGGGTGCTGAACGACTTCACCGATCCGTTCACCGTCGGTCCCATCATGGCCAATAACACCACCCACGATTTCAGCCCGAGGATCGGGCTGGCCTATGACGTTTTTGGCAATGGAAAAACGGCGCTACGAGCGGGCTTCGGGATCTATTATGACGTCGGCAACATCGGCACTTCGATACAGCAGGATGCCATTGGCAGCCCTCCATTTTCAGGACTGACAGACGTTTTCGGCCCTCAGCTAAAGCCGCTGTACCCGATTCAGCTTCCGCTGCCGGCATCGATTCTTGGCCTGACCAGCAATGCCACTCCGCAATTCGTGGACTACAACGCGAAGAGTCCCTACATGATTCAGTACAACCTGAGTGTCGAGCAGCAGTTGCCGTTCGATATGGGACTGACAGTCGCCTACGTCGGGAACCGCGGTGTTCACCTGTTCAGCGTGAGGGACTCCAATCCCATCATCCCAACGTCCTTCGGCACTTGTGGAAGCCCAGCAAGCGTTTGCATTGGCGGGCAAGTTCCGTTCTGGGATACGGGTGCTCCAAACTACGTCAACGTAAACCCGAACATGCCCAGTACGATCAACATCGCCACTGTGGGTGATTCCTACTACAACGCTCTGCAGGTGATTCTGACCAAGAGAGTCACCCATGGATTGCAATTCCAGAGCTCTTTCACTTATAGCCGACTCTTGGATGATACCCAAGGGCAAGCGAACGTTGCTGATTGCCTGGCTTCCGCGGGTCTTCAAGGCGTGTACCCACTGAGCCAGGGAGCAGTGGACCGCGGTCCTGCCTGTTTCGATTCTCCGTATAACTGGGAATTGAATGTCCTCTATCACTTTCCCAGTCCGAAACTCAGTAATCGCTTCTTGACGGGCGCTGCAGGCGGATGGTGGGTCAGCAGCATTGTGAGCGTCCAAGGCGGTTATCCGTTCTCGGTGATTACGGCCGGTAACCGTTCCAATTCGGGTGTCTTGCAGGGACAAAATGATCGCGTAGACCTCAATACCCCGGCTCTGCTCAAGGCGTTCCCGTGTACCTCGCAGCCCGGCCAGCCGGCCTCGGGGGCGAATCCCTGCGCCTATACTCCGATTCCTTTCAACAAGAACACTGTAATTACCGGCAATCTTAGTCACTGGTATAACCCGGCGATGTTCTCAATTGCTCCGGATTTTGTTAGCCCATCTGGTGGGGGCAACACGATCGGGCAGCTTGGGACTTCGGGGCGAGACATTCTGCTTGGACCGAACACGAGGAATTGGGATTTCTCGCTCGTGAAGGATACAAAAGCAGGTTTCCTTGGCGAGGCTGGCATGGTTGAATTCCGGGCCGAATTCTTTAATTTACTCAACCATCCGATCTTCGGCTCACCTAGCGGAATCGCGTACACCGGTGATCCGGCAGACCTGACGCCTTTTTCAGAGACGCCTTCAACCGGTGCGGGACAAATCAAGTCGACCATTCCGGATAATCAGCGTGAAATTCAGCTCGCGCTGAAAGTGATCTTCTAGGGCCAGCCGTTCCGCCGTGGCTTCTGCTGCCTGAAGTCGACAGACTTCGGGCAGCGGAGAGCTAGAGTAGCCACAATCGAATTGAAATTCGTTGGCTCCTAGCTGAGTGTCGCGATAGTATCCCCCGGACCGCAATCGCGGGTTTCGAAAGCTTGCTTCTCAAAAACAATCGCCAAATCGAAACAGAGCCTTAGGAGATCACAATGAAAAAATTTTGGCTGGCGTCTTCTGTCGTTTTGGGCATCGCTGTTTTCGCAGCCTTGGGACTGGCGCAGCCGGCGTCAACCGAAGGGCCTTACAAAATTGTGAAAACTGCTAAAGTTGGCGGCGACGGCGGTTTCGACTACGTCTTCGCCGACGTTGTCGGCCGACGGTTGTACGTGCCGCGCCGCACCGAAGAGACGGGTCGAATCACGGTGTTTGATCTGGACACGCTCGAGCCCAAAGGTGAAGTTGACAACGCCGCCGGGCACGGCGTGGTCGTCGATCCCAAGACGCACCACGGGTTCCTCACCAGCAAGCCGGTGACAATGTTCGACACGAATACGCTCAAGGTCATCAAGACGATCGATGTGCAAGGCAATCCGGACGGCATCTTTTACGACGCCGCAAACCAGCGCGTCTACGATTTGAGCCATTCTGCGCCGAACGTTACTGTCATCAGCTCAAAAGATGGCTCGATCGTCGGCACAATTGACCTGGGCGGCGCGCCCGAGCAGGCCACTACAGATGGCAAGGGCCACGTGTACATCGATGTCGAGGATAAGGGGAAGATTGCGGTCGTCGACGCGAAAACGCTCAAGGTAACCGCCCAGTATGACCTCGAAGGCAAGGGCGGCACGTGCGCCGGCCTGGCCATGGACGTTAAAAACCATATTCTTTTCTCCACCTGCCGCAATCCGCAGACCATGGTTGTGGTGAATGCGAACAACGGCAGCGTCATCACTACGCTTCCGATCGGTGCCGCCTCCGATGGCGCGCTGTTCAATCCCGCCACGATGGAAGCCTTTAGCTCGAACTCCGACGGCACTCTCAGCATCATCAAGGAAAACAGCCCTACCAGCTTTGTGGTAGAGCAGGATCTCAAGACCATGCCGAGCGCAAAGACATCCACGCTCGACAGAAAGACCAATCACGTTTTGCTGATCGCAGCGGAATTTGAGCCCCCTCCGGCGGGCACAAAACTGGGCAACGGGCGCATCGCGCGCGGGCCCATGGTTCCCGGATCTTTCTCGATTCTCGTTGTAGGCAAGTAGCGCCGTCGCTGCGCACGAATTCGTTGCGCCACCTTCGAATGTAGAAGGTGGCGCAACACCGGCGCTAACCGATCACCCTTCGCCTCCAGCCTGAAATTTCGGCCGGATAGAATTTTCCGAGTGCTCGCGCTACTATGGCGCCCAGTCTTTCTCCGTCGCGTGGAGGCGTTATGCGTTCAACGATTCGCTTGGCAGCGCTTGTTCTGGTATTTTTCGCACCTTCTTGGGCCGTGGCGGCAACTCTCAGCGGTACGGTAAAAGGCCCGGATGGCCAGCCTTTCGAGGGCGCTTTCGTGATGGCCCAAAACACCTCGACAAAAATCACGGTGGACGTGCTCTCCGGTAAAGACGGCCGCTATCACGCGGAGAAATTGCCTGCCGGCACCTATACCGTCAAAATCCGTGCCGTTGGATACAAGGCGGACGCAAAGTCTGATCTGAACCTTAGCGCTGACCAGAATGCGCCGCTCGACTTCTCGCTGCAAAAAGTTCCCGTCCGCTGGAGCGACCTGACGCTTTGGCAGGGAATCAAGCTCTTGCCGGAAGCAAAAGGCAAGGAAGACCTGGTCCGCGAATGCATGGGCTGCCACGGATTCGAGAGCCGCATGGCCGCCGTGCACCGCGATGAAGATGGTTGGCGCGATCGCGTGAACTACATGCGCAACACCATGTTTGTGCGGGCCACCGACCAGCAGGCTGACAACATCGTCTCCTATCTCACTACAATGTTCGGCCCTGATTCAACCGCTCTGCCGAAATCGCCCGCCGACATTCCCGCCTATAAGGATTACGAACTGCATTTCGGCGACGCGGCGATGAAGATTGTTTATGTCGAGTACGACCTGCCCGGCCCCGGCCGCTTTCCGTGGGATGCGAATCCCGACAAGGAGGGCAATGTTTGGGTTCCCTACATGTCGCAGATCAACGATGTCGCCAAGCTCGATCCCGCGACCGGCAAAGTTGACGAATACAAGCTTCCCGATCATCCGAGGGTCGGTATTCATTCCGCTTATCCCGCGCCGGACGGCAGCGTCTGGTTCACCGAGCAGAATTTCAATCGTCTAGGACACATCGACACGCAAACGCGCGAAGTGACCGAATATCAGGATGTGCCGGTTCCGGCGGACTTGGTCGGAAGTCTGGGCGGCGCGCCCTCGAAGCACACCGTGCGCGTCGATCCGCGCGGAATCGTGTGGACTTCAGGCCATCCGTTTACGCGCTTCGATCCTCAAACGAAAAAGTTCACCGAGTATAACGATCCCGGGAATGTCTACGGCGTTGCGCTCGATCCTGATGGCAGCCATGTCTGGTACGACGGCTTCACGCCGGACGGAAAGATCTACGAGCGCGATACGCGCACGGGGGAGCTGATCGGTTCATGGCAGCCCCCAACGCACGGCTTGCCGCGCCGCATTCAGGTGGACAGCAATGGCATCGTGTGGTTTGCGGAATATCGCGCCGGCAAAATTGGCCGCTTCGATCCCAAGACACAGACTTTCAACGAATACACGTTGCCTCTGCAGGACGCGACGCCTTATGCACTCGCCATCGATAAAGATGGTGGTGTCTGGTATTCGTCCGATCTGCCGGACGTGATTGGCCGGCTCGATCCCGCTACGGGCAAGACCACCATCTACCCGTTCCCGCACATGGAAAACACTATGCGCGAGTTCTACTACGATTCTCAGGGACGCATGTGGTGGACTTCGCCAGCCAACAACAAAGTGGGCTACTTCTACCTCACCGAAAACACGCAGCAAGCCAGCAACTGACGCGCTAACAAAAGAGACCTTCCACCAAAGTGGAAAGGTCCTTTTCATATCGTCGCTTTCGAAACGAGCCGCTCTAGAACACCAGCTTCAGTGCGAACTGAATCTGGCGCGACTCGGTGGCAGTCTGGGTGATCTGGCCGGCATTCGACGTGAACGATTCCGAATACGGAGTGGGATCGCGGACCGCTTGCCCGGCAAAGACTCCTCCCGATGGCATCCCGAAATTCGTATGGTTCAGCAGGTTGAAGAACTCCGCCCGAAATTGAACGCTCCCAGCCTCTCCGAGCATGGGAACTTTCGTATCCTTCACCAATGAGAAGTTCCATTCGGTTAGACCAGGTCCACGCAGCAATCCTCGCTCGCTGTTGCCGTTGGTTCCGATTGGCTGCAGGCTGAACATAGCTGGATTGAACCACTGTGTTGGATTATGCGTTATCACCGTGCTCGCGTTATAGGGAACTGGCGTGTACGCGCAGGGATTGGTCGTACTGCACGGAGTTGCAGCGATGCTCGCGGCTGTGTTTACATTTGCGCGGTCCAGCGGAACCTTGCTGAAGAACAGCCCGGAGAGGGAGCGGTTGTTTGTCGCCTCGGCCGCCGAGAACGGATATCCGGATTGTGCGGAAACGATTGTGCCCACCCACCAACCGTTCGCTAATTTCGAAAGCATACCGTCGGAGGAGACGGTCGGGAAGTGATAGAGCAGATTGAACCGCCAGTTGTGGCGGAGATCAGTGCATGACGGCCCTTTGTCGAAAAGTTCGTTAAAGGGATTGATGCCTGACGACATTGATGCCGCCGAGCAATCCGTGTTGTATCCCTGCCCTTGTGCGAGATCGAGCGCGTTGCTCCAGGTGTAGGCGCTTTGGAATTCCAGGCCCTTGGTGATGCGCTTGGTAACCACAACTTGCAAGCCGTTGTACCACGAGGATGAATCGGGCGTGTCGAGCACAATTGTATTCCACGCCGGATTGATTCTGCGGTAAGCGGCTATCCCAGCCACTTGGCCGGTGTTTGCCACGCAACCAGTGCCGGTGAGGGCAGAAGGCGTTCCGCCACAGATAAACGGATACCATACCGGATTCCCATTCACGAATGTGGATGCTTGAAAGGGATCGGCTTCGGCTTCCGTAAACAGATGAATTCCGCGGGTGCTTACGTATGACACAGACAATCCGATGCTTCCCGGAAGCTGCTGTTCGACCGTCAAGTTGTACTGGAAAACGTGAGGGGTTCCGAGGTTGTAATTGATGGTCTGCAGTGTGTTCGGAGGTGGAATAGACGCCAAATCGGAGAAGAAGGGAAGCGGAGGTAGCACTCGGGCCGCCAGGTTCGCGCTAGTGAGATTTGCATTCTGACGGAAACTCTGGCCGGCAAGAGGCGGCAACGAAATCGTGCCTTGGTAGAGCGCGTTGCCAATGTTTCCGATGTCGTAATACAAACCGAAACCGCCACGCACCGCGGTCTTTCCGTTGCCGAACACATCGTAAGCAAAGCCAAGGCGCGGGCTAAAGTTGTAAAGGGTGCGGTTTTGCACGATCGGACCCGGAGTGGACGTCGCGTCCGTATAGACATTCCGGAATGCGTAAGACGAGCCGTTCAACTCGTACGGCTGGGTCATGAATTCGTAGCGCAAGCCGATGTTCAGCGTGAGGCGCGACAAAATCCGGAAGTCGTCCTGGGCATACAGACCGATTGAGTTGTAAATCCAGTCAAAAGTCTGGTGCGCGCCCTGTGTCTGCGACACATACTGGCTGTACCAACCTTGCATGAAGTTCGCAAAGCTGCCGAAGAAAAGTTGTCCGTTCGGTTGTTGCACGCCGCCCACGCCCTGATTGAATCGATTCAACAGCACACCGAATTTGAGAGCGTGTTTTCCGTGCGTGTAATACAGGTCGTCGCTGAGCGTGTAGATGTTTTGTACGTGATAGTTGTCAGGATTCGGGCCATTTCCGATTCCAACTCCTACGCTGGTGAGCCCTGGAACAGACTGAAATGCTCCCATTGGTTGGCCGGCCACGAACGCCAGGTTCGGGCTGAACAGAATACTCGCGGCACTGGCATGGGTTTTGAAAGCGGTGCGGCTGAAGGACAGCCGGACAGTGTTCAGCAGCGTTGCTGAGAAAACGTGATTCTCCGCGACCGTCAGAAACTGGTTCCGGCTCGGTGATTGCAGTCGAACATACAACGGAAGCACTGTTCCGGAATTCAAGTTGGAGATAGCGCCGCTGCCGTTATCCAGAAACGCGTCGTCTACGGTGTAGCGTCCGAACAGCGAATCGCTCCCAGACAGGTTCTGGTCGACGCGAATCTGTCCGAAATCCTCACGGAGAAGGTTGGGCGTCGAGGAGGCGAAAGTGGTCTTGTTCGGATTCGTTGGATCCGAAGGATACAACGCAAGCATGGGCGCTATAACTGTGGGAATGGTGATGGAGTTCGTTCCGTTGCCCGCAGGGTTCGCGCCCAACTGGGTGCAGGGGCCGACGGAACCTGCCGGCCGCGTTCCTGTTCCGTTCCAAACAACGGTGCCCGCCCCGTAATTATTCGCTGCGCTCGCATTCAGTGGATGGCAATTCCCCGCTGGAACGAGTGCGTTCGCCGTGAAACCGACGTTCTGCCTCAGTCCCTCGTATACGCCGTAGAAAAATGTTTTGTCCTTCTTGATGGGGCCGCCGGCCGCTCCACCGAAGTTATTGCGCCGGAATGAAGGAAGCCGTTTGCCACCGATCGCACTTGGTGCCGGATCGAAATAGTTGCGCGCGTCCAGTGCGCTGTTGCGAATGTACTCGAATGCGTCTCCGTGGAATTGGTTTGATCCGCCCTTGCTGGCGATAACCATCTGGCTACCCATGGTCATGCCGTAGTCGGCGCTGAAGTTGATGGTGATGACCTTGAACTCCTTGATGCCGTCGACGCCGAGCGTCGTGCCCGCTTCAGACCCGGTCGAGCCGCCCAGTTGGTTCATCATGGGCGCTCCGTCGATGGTCATATAATTCGACCGGGTGGGTGCGCCATTGGCGCTGAAGTAGGTGCCTGCGATGCCGCCGCCGCTACCCTGGTTCGCGTTCTTCGCTACACCCGCCTGCATCAGACTCAGGTCGATGAAGTTGCGGCCATTCAACGGAAGGTCCGACATTTTCTCGTCGTTCACGAGGCCACCCAGGGAGCTCGTGGTGGTGTTCACCACCGGCGCTTCTCCTGTTACCACCACCTGTTGTGAAGTTGCTCCCACTTCCATCGTCGGATTGATCACCAACTCCTGAGCCACGTCCAAGGTCAAGTCGGCCGCCGTCGCAGTCTTGAATCCCGGCTTCTCCACCTTCACGCTGTAATGTCCCGGCTGCAGGCCAGCTACGCGGAACGCGCCGTCCTCCCCGGTAACAGTGGTGCGGGCCAGGGCAGTGTCGGTGTTCGTCGCCGTGACGTTGGCGCCAGGTACGGTTGCTCCCGAAGAGTCTTTCACCACGCCCAAGATCGTTGATGTTTGTTGTGCGAAGCTTGGCACAGCGCAGACGGTTAACGCGATCACCATAATCGTCATCCAGGCGATCGCTGGGATCACCACCCACGCGCTTCTGACAACCGCCTTTGCCCAGTTTTTCATTTTTCCCTCGCTGTTGCTCGGAGTTGTGGGAACTCAATCGTGCTTGGTTCATGCAGGGTCGGGATGTGCGCTCACCAACGCACACCTACGCGCGTAACAAAAGTCAGCCGAAAATGTGGATCAGAAATCCACCCCGGATTCCAAGCCCCTTATGCGTTGAGGAAATATCATGTGAGCTAATCTATTGTCAACGAATTTAACTAGCTGCGATTAAGACGCCTCCGGTAGACGCCATTTGTCGACGAGCTGATTCGCGTGAAGACCTGTGATATTTTGTTTTCGTTGACATGCGAATGCGACGAGAAATAGAGTGCAGGTGCCCTCATGAAGGCATCATAGTAATTGGCGGTCGAAATAAAGGAGCTCCTGCAATGAAGAGGTTTGACTCGAATGCTCACGCCCCGAAGGGTGTCGTTGGTCTCGCCGCCGTGGTCTTCGGCGCTTTGCTGGTTCTGCCGCTCAGCGCGCAATATCCTTCGTCGTCGCAGGTAACCAAAGACGGCACGGCGCTGCTCCTCCAGGATTACACGAGTACGCCGCTATCGAGTCTTATGAAGGATTCTTATCCGGCGGAGATCGATTACCATGACGAGCTTGGCCGCGTGAACACGCTGCACTCTGAGCCGCCCGACGCTGCGCGTGCTTCTTCCCGCTTCTTTGTTAACGACGCAAACGGAATTCTTTATATCCTCGACAAAAAGACCAAAAAGTTCACGCCATACATCGACTTCGGCAAAGTGTTTCCAAAATTCACCACCGACCCCGGCTATGAAGGTGGCATCGTCTTCGTCGTTTTTGATCCCGCCTACGCGACGAACGGCAAGTTCTACACGGTGCACACCGAGAAACTTACCGAAACCAGCGCGACTCCGCCCGTGAATACAAGTCTTCCGGGCCTGAAGTTAGATGGATACACCACCACGGAACCGGTAAAGCCCCCTTCAGGTTCTATCGTAGGCGAATCCGTTCTGGTCGAGTGGACTGACACGAATATCAATAACAGCACGTTCGAGGGCACCGCGCGCGAAGTGCTGCGCGTGCAGTTCAACCGCTTCATGCACCAGATGGACGATTTGCTGTTCGATCCGGTGGCCACGCCCGGAAGCCCTGACTATCGCAACCTCTACATCGCTATGGGCGATGGCGCCTCCGGAGAAACGCCTGGTGTCACGCACTCCACGCCCCAGCGCCTCGATGCCTTGCAGGGGAAAATTCTGCGCATCACTCCGGACATTAAGCTGCGACCCGCGGATATGCTCAGCGCTAACGGCCGCTACCGCATTCCGTCGACGGGCTCTGATCCCAATCCCTTTATCTCCGTTCCCAGCGCGCGGCCCGAGATTTTTGCGTACGGCTTCCGAAATCCTCAGCGCATGAGCTGGGATGTGCCCACCAATACTTTTATCGCGAATGACATTGGTCTGCACGACTGGGAGGAAGTCGACATCATCACTAAGGGTGGCAACTACGGCTGGGCCGAGCGCGAAGGGAATGAGCAGGTATTCGTGCCGGAAGGTGGCAAAACGGGCAGCCAGATGAGCCCGCAGGTCGCTTTCCCGGAGAAGGACCGCCTGACCGTGGTAGGTTTGAATGAGCCGGTAACACCGCTATATCCCGCGGCAGTTTATAGCCACGAGGAAGGCGATTCGATCGGCAGCGGCTTTGTCTATCGCGGCAAGCTCATGCCGCAGATGCGGGGGAAATACATCTTCCACGACCGCACCACCGGCCGCATCTTCTATTCCGACTTGTCGGAAATGCTTGCAGGCAAGGGACTGCGCAATCACGAAGCCTCCATCCACGAAATACAGATCATGTACAAGAGCCCGTACGATACATCCGCGAAAGCGCCTTCCAAATGGCGCCTTTATGACATTTTGGCGGAAGCTTTCGCGCACAAAGGGGGCCAGGCGAAGCAAGGCGCAGTGCTCCCCGGCGCGTCCACAGCTGTGGGCGGCTGGCGCGGGACGAACTTCAAACCGGGGCCAGCCGACCCGTACGGCGTGAAGTATGGCGGTGGCCGGGCGGATATTCACCTCGCCCTGGGGGGCGACGGCGAACTTTACGTGCTCAGCAAGAGCGATGGCATGATCCGGAAGTTCGTGGCCGTGGTGACTCCGCCGCCCGCTTCAACCCACACAGCGGCCCCCTCGGGTGGGGCAGAGTAGTTCAGAGCAGCAGCCGGCGCGACGAACGCTCGACGGGCGATCTGCCATTAGTAGTTCAAATACCTTCTATTCAAAAATCCGATCCTTGATTCCGCGGCCTAACCGTAACGGATTCATCTGATTCCGTTGTATATTAGCAACTATCGTAAAGGGAAACGATTGACTCCGGTTCACTCTGCGTGAATCGGCTATCTTCGCGATAAAACAGCTAGGAGGGCTGGCCGGGCACACGAATTCGTGTAG
>DASZMG010000025.1:0-3140 GCA_035551975.1 Candidatus Acidiferrales bacterium
ACGTCAGATTCCCTTGCACGCATCGCGAAATGACGGTCACTCGTTGCAGCTCCTTCTGACTCAACGTGAATGTCTCCTGTCTCATGGGGTGACATTTTCACGTTGCTGTTAAGGGGTGACAGAATTATGGAGCTAAGACACACCTTCCAACTGACGTTGACGGAAGCGCGGCTGCGGTGTAACTATGGCGGTTGTTTCGATTCGTGGAACGCGCGCGCCCCCTGCGCGGTCCAACCATACATATCGAGCGGAATGCCATGAGCCTTTATGCCTTGCAAAAATTGATTCGGGATGTAAACCGCAAGCCTGGGTTGCGCAAAGCCTATTTCGAGGCGCCTGCCGAATTCGTGAAATCGTACGATCTCGCCGACGACGAACGCGACGCGCTGCTTAAGTTCGACATTGGACGCATGTATTCAAAAGGCGTGCACGGACTGCTGCTGCGGCCGTTCACCATACTGCATTCCGTCTCCGAGCCCGATTACCTGAAAGCCATCCGAGGGGAAAACTAGCCATGCCGATTACTTTCGCTGCCGCCGGAAGCCATGCCCCGGGAATGACCGCCTGGGCTGATGCCGCGCCGCCGAATCAGAAAGAAGCTTTGTATGGGGCCTACGGGCAGCTCCGCGACAAACTGGCGCGCAGCGGCGCCGAAGTGCTGATCGTGCTGACCTCCGAGCACTGGGCGAATTTCTTTCTCGATCACATTGGCGCGTTTTGCATCGGCCGCGGCGAAAGTTTTTCGGGTCCGATTGAGCCTTGGCTGAAAGTCGAGAAAACTAAGGTGAAAGGCGATCCGGAACTTGCGCGCCAACTTGTCGAGGCGTGCTACGACAGCGGATTTGAGCCCGATTATTCCTACGAACTGGAACTCGACCACGGCACGATGGTGCCGCTGCATTTTCTGACGCCTTCAATGAATGTGCCCATCGTGCCGGTGATGTTCAACACGCTGGCCGATCCGCAGCCTTCGGCGCGCCGCTGCCTGGAGCTGGGGAGCGTGATCGGCAAGGTTGCGGAAAAGTCGCCGCGGCGCATTGGGCTGGTCGCTACCGGCGGCCTTTCGCACGATCCTGGTGAGCGCAATCACGGCGTGATCGACTCGAATTTCGACCGCCGCTTCCTGGAGGAGATGGCCTCGGGCGATTCCGAGCGCCTGGCGAAATACACGCGCACGGAACTTGCCGCCGAAGGCGCGGGCGCATTCGAGCTGCTCAGTTGGATCGCGCTTTGCGGCGCGCTGAATGGCGCGAAGGGCCGCGTGGTGGCCTACGAAGCGGTGAAACCGTGGGCTACGGGAATCGGCATGGTGGAATTCGACCGCGAAACGGTGGGCGCATAGCCGAATGGCCGAAGCGCTCACCCCGTTTGAAACTCGCGTAACGTTTCCATCCGACGGCCTGCAATTGTCCGGCATCGTGCGCATTCCCGAGGGCGCCGCGGCCGGCAAACGTCTGCCCGCATTCATCGTGCTGCACGGCTTCGGCAGCAACAAAAATGCCGGGAACGTGCTGGCGCCGTGCAAGATGCTCGAGGCGTTGGGCTACGCCACGCTGCGCTTCGACATGCGCGGCTGCGGGGAAAGCCAGGGCGAGCGCGGGCGCGTCATTTGTCTTGACCAGGTTTCCGACACGCGCAACGCACTCACGTTTTTGGCGACGCATCCACAAATTGATCCGAATCGCATCGCGCTGATCGGCAGCAGCTTCGGCGCGGCGGTTTCGATTTACACCGCGGGCGTGGATAAGCGCGTAGCGGCGGTAATCTCCTCCGGCGGCTGGGGACATGGCGAGCGCAAATTTCGCGGCCAGCATCCCACCGCGGAAGCCTGGGCACGATTCACCGCCATGCTGGAAGAAGGGCGCAAGCATCGCGAGCGCACCGGCCAGTCGCTGATGGTCCCGCGTTACGACATCGTGCCGATTCCCGAACATTTGCGAAAAAATGTGGCCGCCAATTCGATTCAGGAATTCCCCGCTGAAACCGCGCAGAGCATGTTCGATTTCCGCGCCGAGGATGTGGTGGGCAATATTTCGCCGCGGCCTTTGCTGTTGCTGCACAGCGCCGACGATTCGGTTACGCCCACCGAGCAGTCCATCGAATTGTTTCGCCACGCAGGCCAGCCCTCGGACTTGCATCTGTTCGCGGAGACCGACCACTTCATGTTCGCCGAAGAAAACGAGCGCGTACGCAAAGTAATCTTCGACTGGCTGGCAAAATACTTTCCGGCGGAAGCTTCCGGACAAAATACTGCAGAGAATCTTCAGGCACAGACCACGGGCCATCATGACTGATCAGGGGAAAAATGCAGGTGGCACAGCAGTGCTGGCGACGCAGGCCGAAACCGAGGCGCGACTGCTCGCTCGCGCACGCGAGTTGATGCCTATGGTGCAGGCGCGCGCGGCAGAAGCGGAAAAGCAGCGCCGGATCCCCGTCGAAACCGATCGCGAATTTCGCGAGGCAGGCTTCTATCGCGTGTTGCAACCGGTCGCTTTCGGCGGACTCGAACTCAGCTACGGCTTCCACACGCAGCTCGCGGAAGAAATCGGCAAGGGCTGCCCGTCAAGCGCATGGATTCTTGGCGTGATCGCTTGCCATTCCTGGATTTTCGGCATGTTCCCGCCGGAAGCGCAGCGCCAATACTGGGCGGGGGCCACAGGGGACCCGGGCAACACGCTCGCGACCTCGTTTTTTCCCGATGGCGCGACAGTGAGACGCGAGGGCGATGGCTTTCGCCTAAACGGCCGCTGGAAATTTTCCAGCGGCGTGGACCATTGCCAAGGCATCGTACTGATGGGCTTTGTGCGGCCCGCTTCGCAGCCCGGCAATACGGCCGGAGCGCCTGCGCCACCGGTGCCCTACTTTCTATTCGTGCCGCGCGCTAACTACAAAATCGAGGACACCTGGATCTCCGCTGGGCTGATCGCAACGGGGAGCAATGACGTGATTCTTGACAATGTTTTCGTGCCGGCGCACCACAGCCTGGAAGTAATGCAATCGGTCAATGGCAAGTCCCCTGGCGGGCAGTTTCACGAAAGCTTTCTCTACCGTCTGCCGCTCTTCGCGGTTTTTGGCTACACGCTCGTGGGGACAGCGCTCGGCGGCGCGCAGGGCGCGCTCGACTTCGTCGCCGACAATCT
>DASZMG010000026.1:0-16160 GCA_035551975.1 Candidatus Acidiferrales bacterium
CAGCGGCCAGCCGTGACTGAACACGATCGGCTGCCCCTTGCCCCAATCCTTGTAATGAATGTTGATATCCGCGCCATTCTCTTTGCCAACCGTCACGTGTGCCATTGAAATTCTCCTTTGTCTTTAATGTCGAATCTCTGATTCCGAACTGGAGCTAACAGGGTTGCGGTTTAGAAAATTTGGGGGCGTTGCGTTTGCGGAGTTGCGCGCGTTTCAGCGAATTCTTTGCTGCGAGTGCCAAAGCCTAGCACTTCAGCTTGTGGATATCCCAGTGGCCCGGCTCACCAGCGCCAGCAGCTTGTTGTCCAACGCTTGCGCCGCCTCCAGCAGCGGCGGATTTTCCTCGATGACCATCAGCGACGATGGCACGTCATAGATAACCGTGCAGCCGTTTCCGCTCTCATTTTCAATCACCATGAGTTCTACTGGCGCGAACAGCCCGGCGCGAATATCGTGCTTCAGCATGGTGATGGCGATCAGCGGATTGCCTAGAATCCAGCGCATCACTTTTCTACGCACGCCGTAGGCCTCCATCCATTGCCCGTGGTCGATCTCGAAAAAGAGCATGAATCCGCTTTCGCCTTCGAGCGCGTGAATGCGCTTCTCGAATTGCTCCCGGGTAGCGCCTCCGGAGCCGTGCTCGTTCACCTGTTTGATCGTCGCGTTGCCCACGAGTTGCCGCAGTGTCGCCAGCACTTCGTCGAAGCTTCGCTTGCTATGGAATTCCAGTCGCTGCGCTTTGTATTCTCGCCTTGCAGCTTCTTCTTTCGCTTCGGATGCTTTCACGGTCATCCCCTCCGCAATCAATTCAGATTGCGTGACCAGCCTCGGAGATTCGGATTTATCGCCGCTTCTTTTGGCTCGTTGGTGCGAGGGCGCTTGTTTTCGCTCGCCCCGCGTCGTACCATCATGAATCGGTTTTTACCGCGCCAGCCTACCTGTAGTGCTTCGAGATTGAACCGAAGCGGGCAAAGTGCGCATCGTGTGTGCGGAGTGCTCCGGGTGACCCAGAAAACTCAGACCAAAGCGGTCGCAGTGATCGGCGCGCAGTGGGGCGACGAAGGAAAAGGAAAGGTCGTCGACTACCTTGCTTCCTCGTTCGATTACACGGCGCGCTACGCCGGCGGACACAACGCCGGCCACACCGTTATCTTCGATAATCACCGTTACGTTTTACAGCTCATTCCCAGTGGCATTCTGCGGCCAGCCAAGAAAGCGGTCATCGGACCCGGCACAGTCGTCGATCCCATCGCGCTGATCGGCGAACTCGAAAATCTGAAAAAGTCTAACGTCGACGTGCGCGGCCGCCTGTTCCTCAGCAATCGCGCGCATCTGATTTTTCCTTATCACCGTGAAATGGACAAGGCCGCCGAAACCGCGCGAGGCGCGGCGAAAATTGGCACTACCTCTCGCGGCATCGGCCCGGCCTATGAAGACAAAATGGCGCGCCGCGGCATTCGGGTCTGCGATCTGCTCGATGAAAAGCGCTTCCGCGAAAAGATCGAGCGTGTGCTCACCGAAAAGAACGTCATCAGCAGTGCGGCGTACGGCCACCCGCTCGATACGGAAGGCATGCTTGACCAATATCTCGAGATCGCCGAGCGCATCCGCGAATTCGTGGTCGACACCGCCGCGGTGCTGAACAAAGCTCTCGACAATGGCGAAAGCGTGCTCTTCGAGGGCGCGCAGGGCACCATGCTCGACATCGACCATGGAACCTATCCTTACGTCACTTCTTCTAACGCGACTTCCGGCGGCGCTTCCCCCGGTCTCGGCGTGGGGCCCACGCGCATGACCGGCGTGATCGGCGTTACCAAGGCTTACACTACGCGCGTCGGCAGCGGCCCTTTTCCCACGGAAATGGTCGATCTCGACGCGCAGGAAGTCCGCCAGCGCGGCAACGAATTCGGCGCCGTCACCGGACGCCCGCGGCGCTGCGGTTGGCTCGACCTGGTGGTGCTGCGCTACGCGAAAATGCTTAATGGCATTGACTCCTTCGTGGTCACTAAGCTCGACGTGTTCGACGCGCAGCCGGAAATCCAGATTTGCACCGCGTATCGCTACAAGGGCAAGCGCATCACGGAAATTCCGCCGGACGTGGAAACGCTCGCGGAAATTCAGCCTGAGTACGAAACGCTGCCAGGCTGGCGCAAGCCCACTCCGGGCATTCGCGAGATCAAGGACCTGCCCACGCCCGCGCGCGATTACTTGAATTTCATATCGGACGAGACGCAGACTGAAATCGGCATGGTTTCGACGGGGCCCGAGCGCGACGCCACCATTGTGCCGCGTGGCTTGCGCCTGGCCTCCTGGCTTTAGATTTTGGGTCGCCGGATTCGCCGGTGGCCCGAATCCGTGACGTAACGGACTTTCGTCCGCTATAAATGATGGTGGCGCGAAATAATAGAACGCTGTCATCCCGAGCGAGCGCAGCTGGCGACCTAGGGTCGCCGAGCAGCGACGAGGGATCTCTCTTCGGGTCGGGATCGTAGACGCGGGCTTCAGCCCGCCATCGCTTTTGGCGAGCGCTTTTGCTTCACGTTGTCATCAAGCGAGCGCCTTTCAGCGGGTCGAGGGCTCTCTCTTCGCGTCGTACGTTGGCGATTACCGCAGGATCGCCGAAGGTTGTACCTGGGAGTAGTCGTATCCATGCTCACCGTAGAACAAGCACGCGCCAAAGTCATCGAGGTGATGACCGAGCGCAAGTCCCGCTGCGCGCTGAAAACCGAAACCGTCGACTTCGCACAAGACCCCTCGCGTGCCCTGGGCCGCGTCCTCGCCGAACAAATTTCCGCCGACCGCAACTATCCGCCCTTTAATCGCTCCATTCGCGACGGCTTCGCTGTGCGCGCCTCCGACGTCGCGCAGCCCGGCGCGAAATTGCGCCTGATCGGCGAAAGCCGCGCCGGCGTCGCATTCAATGGCTCCGTTGGCCCTGGCGAATGCGTCCGCATTCTTACCGGCGCGGCGCTGCCCAAGGGCGCAAGCGCGGTGATGATGCTTGAATACGCGCGCGAAGAGGACGACTCGGTACTCTTCGAGCAGTCCGCAAAAATGGGACAGCACTATGTGCTCGCCGGCGCGGAAGCCCGCGTGGGCGAAGTGGTCATCCCGCGTGGCACGCGCCTGGGCTATCCGGAACTCGCCATGGCCGCCGAAGTAGGACGTGTCAGCCTCACCGTTGCCCGCCGCCCGCGCGTTGCCATTCTTTCCACAGGCGATGAAGTCGTCGAAGTCGACCAGACTCCCGGTCCGTTTCAGATCCGTAACAGCAATACCATTTCGCTTTCCGCGCAGGTGGCGCTCGCAGGCGGCGAGCCGGTGCCGCTGCTCAATGCGAAGGACGAAATGTCCGACCTGCGCGCGAAAATCGAAGAAGGACTGAAAGCCGATATTTTGCTGCTCAGCGGCGGCATGTCGGTCGGTAAGTACGATCTGGTCGAAACCGCGATGCGTGAAATGGAAGCGGAATTTTTCTTTGACGCGGTAGCGTTGCGTCCCGGCAAGCCCGCTGTGTTCGGCTGGTGCAAAGGCAAGCCTGTTTTCGGACTTCCCGGCAATCCCGTCTCGACCATGCTCACGTTCGAATTATTCGCCGTGCCGGGAATCGAGCTGCTCGGCGGATACACGCCGCATCCGCTGCCGTTCGTGCGCGCCAAACTCTCGCACGCCGTGAACGAAAAGGCTGGCGTCGATCACTACCTTCCAGCACGCGTTACCTGGCCCAATGGCGAGCCGCACGTGGAACTGATGCTCTGGGAAGGCTCGGGAGACATTGGCGCGGTCGTGCGCGGCAACTGCTTCCTTAAGGTCGATCAGTCGCGCCTGCAAATCGAAGCGGGCGAATGGGTCGACGTGCTTCCCCGCCGCTCCGCCTTCTAGCGCTAATTTCTTTTTACGCTGTCATCCTGAGAGGCTGTGACTTTTTTGATTTCGCGCGAAAATCGATACTGAAAAGAATCGAGTTGCGCGACAAAATTCGCGTTTCTCGGAATAACGTCACACGCTCTGAGCGATGTTTCGCGCGATCCGATCAGGATCGCGCTGCGAGTCGAAGGATCTCTCTTCGTGTGCGACCCTATCTCGGACTCCTTGCGCAGAGCGGTTCAAAAACGATGCTACGGCTTTTGCCCTTCGCCGGCCTTTTCGCCCATCACCCAGGCCTTGATGTTCTTCCAATCCGGATCGTCCTGGGACGCGAACTGTCTCCCGCCTTGATGCGTGTCCGCGAGACCGCCAGCTTCAGGCGCGAGCGGCATGCGCAAGAGAAGGCTCCTAGACGGATCGCCCGGCACTACCACCTTCGATACCGTCTCAAAATTCTTATGAGATTGTTCCTCGGTCCAGAACGTCGCTCCCTGCGGGAGCATCTCCAGACTCAGCGGGCCCCCTCCGTGGTGCGCCATCTGATGACACACATAGCACCGCGCGTGATCGTCCGAGCGATGCTTCAAAAAAATTGGCTCGACGCGTGCTTTGAAAAACTCGTAGTCGAGCTGCGGCGCGTTGGATGTCTCAGACATTTGCGCGGGCGCCGCCGGCGTAAACAAATAAAGCAATATGGCCGCCGCCACCACAAAACCCGCCGGAACGATCTTTGGCAGTATTCTCGCGATCATACTCACCTCTCAAATTCCGCCGTCATTCTGAGAGGCTGTGACTTTTTTGATTTTGCGCGAAAATCGATACTGAAAAGAATCGAGTTGCGCGACAAAATTCGCGTTTCTCGGAATAACGTCACACTCTCTGAGCGAAGCGAAGAATCCTTCTTCGCTTTTAGGGCTTCCGTCGCGTCACGCGTCGCAACCGCCAGTTGCTTTACCTCATCACCAGCGTGCTGATGCGGTCCGGCATTTCACCTACCGGAATGTCGGTGATCTTCTTGATTCCCTCCACATCAATTGCGGTGATCGACTTCGTTCCGCACGTGGAAACGTAAACCGTCTTGCTGTCCGGGGTGAACGTCACCCACGCCGGCCCCCCGCCGCGCGGCGATTTTCCCGGCACAGGAGTTTCAGGCAGCGAGACATGTCCCAGCACCTTCAGGTCCGGCAGCGAATAGACAAAAACGGCGTTCGCCGGCCGGCTGTTCGACCATAGCGTCTTTCCATCCGGCGAGATGCCGATGCCGTGGCTGATCCCTTCGCATCCCGGAGGAAAGCCCTTGGGCTCTTCAGGATTCACGATGCGCGCTACTTCTTTGTGCGTGGCGAAATCCACCACAGAGAACCCATTCGTCTGGTTGAGCTGCGCGAAAATGCGGTGTCCCGAGCCGTCCGGATTGCTCTCGATCACCACCGGCAGCACGCCCTGGTCATAGTTGACGGTCCAGGCGATGTCCATGTTTTGCAGATCGAACACGGTGATCGACTGCCCTCCAGGCGACCCCGCCGCCACAAACTTGTTGTCTCCCGTCAGCGCCAGGTCGTGCAATCCTCGTTTGGTCGGGATGCTCTTGATCTTCGTCAGCGATTTCGCGTCGATGATGTCTAGCGCGCCGACATCCTCCGCTTCCACGCCCGTGTTGCGAATGGCCAGCAGAACCAGCTTTCCGTCGCTCGTGACTAGCGCGTCATTCACCCAGCCGCTGGTCGGAATCTTCTTGATGGTCTTGCCGCTCTTGCGATCCATTACGTAGAAGTTGTCCTCGCTGCGCAAGCCGATATAGAGCCGGCTGCCGTCCGGTGAGAACCGCACCACCTCAGGCGATTCGAGGCCACGGATTGTCTGCACCACCGTATTCGTCGTGGGATCGATCACGCTGATGGTCGTGCCGCCGCGGTTGGTCACATAGATTCGCGCCGTCGCCGCACCCAGCGGAATCGCCACCAGCACCAGCGCCAGCAGTAGTCCCATGTTCGCACCCGCGCGAGCATGGCTCTTCGGGTTATCGGATTGCATATAAGTACCTCCTCACTTGTTGCGGCAGAGAGTAGAACGCGCCGCCCGCCGCGTCAAGCATCCAGCTGTACGGAATTGCCCCGCGGCGCCCAGACTTTTCCGCGCCGTCAGCCCCATTACTCGCGCGGTCACGAGCTTTTCGCCGTCATCCTCAGCACCGGTTTCGCGCGAAGGATCCCTCTTCGTTTTTGTTTTTGTTTTTGTCTTTACTCTGTCATCCGAGCTTCGCGACCCAGTGAGGGTCGCACTGGCCGAGGAGGAATCTCTCTTCAATTCGCCTTGTCGTTAGATTTCCCGGGTCAGAATCACGTGCATGGCGTTTAGCGTTGGTACGCGATCGGTGCAAGCATAGCCAAGATCTGTCATATCTACGTTTTCAAAGAGCCGTTCGCCCAATCCCAGCAGCACCGGCGCGATGGCCAGATGCATCTCCTCAATCAGGCCGGCGCGCAGAAACTGCTGGATCGTTGCCACTCCTCCACCGACGCGAACATCTTTCCCGTTCGCGGCTTTCATTGCCTGGTCGAGCGCGGCGTGAATCCCCTCAGTCACGAAATGAAATGTTGTCCCGCCCGCCATGGGAATCGGTTCACGCGCGTAGTGCGTCAGCACAAAGACCGGAGTGTGATACGGCGGATTATCGCCCCACCAGCCCTTCCATTTCTCGTCCGGCCAGGGACCGCGCACCGGACCAAACATGTTGCGGCCAAGAATCCACGCGCCTATGTTTTCGAATCCGCGCGCGGCGAAATCGTCGTCCATCCCCGTCGAGCCGCTCTCTTTTCCTTGCATCCGCTGAAACGTCTGCGTCGGGAAAAACCACTCGTGCAGTTTCAGTCCGCCCATGCCGAGCGGGTTTTCCAGACTCTGATTCGGCCCCGCGCCATATCCATCAATCGAAACCCCAAACGCATTCACTCGTACCTTAGCCATTCCCCGCCCCGCAGTCTCTTATTCCGTCAAGGAATTGAATCATGAACGCGTTGCCCGCATCTTGCAAATCGCACGCGATGATCCATTTTGGCGATTCGTCCGTGTACCTTATATGGTACAATTGTGAATATGAATATATGAGTGCTTCGAATGAATAGAAGCACGAAGAGAAAAGCGAGAGGTGGCACAGTCCGCGAAAAGGCGAGTCGCAGCGGTTCCACATTCGACAGTTTTCTCGAAAAGGAAGGCATTCGCGAAGAAGTAGAGGCCGTCGCCATCAAGCGTGCGCTTGCCTGGCAACTTGAGCAGGCCATGCGGAAGCAGCAGAAAACCAAGCAGGCCATGGCGAAACAGCTTCGCACCAGCCGGTCACAACTCGACCGTCTGCTCGACCCTCAAAATACTTCCGTCACCCTCGACACGATCACCCGCGCCGCCCGTGCGCTGGGCAAACGCGTCATCATTCGCGTTGCAGACGCACAACGGGCTCGGACGTAGCACTGTTGGTTTTTCGTCATCTGCTCAGTCCTCAACAAGGTATCATTGCTCCTCACATGAAAAAGCTTTCGCACTACGACAAAAAGGGCCGCGTGCGCATGGTCGACGTCAGCACAAAACCCGCCACCTCGCGCACCGCCATCGCGCATGCCTTCGTGCACATGCAGAAGGCCACCGTTGCCAGCATCAAGTCGCTGAAGTCGCCCAAGGGCAGCCCGCTCGAAGTTGCTCGCATCGCCGGAATTTCCGCCGCAAAGCGCACTTCCGAGCTGATTCCGCTTTGTCACCCCCTGTCCCTCACGCACGTAGATGTGACGGCCAAGCTGTGCCAGAATGGAATCGAGATTACCTCGGAAGCAACGGCCACTGGACCCACGGGGGTGGAAATGGAAGCACTGGTGGCGGCATCGGTCGCGGCGCTGACTATCTACGACATGTGCAAAGCTCTGGAACGCGGCATGACCGTCAGCGACGTGTACGTGGTAAAAAAGTCCGGGGGCAGAAGCGGGCTCTACGTCCGCCCCGAAAAACGCAAATAATATGACCCCTGCCAAAGACGTCAAGGTGCTGGTGGTCGATGACAACCCGCTGATCCTTGACCTGCTGATGAAGGGCCTGGCGCCTCACTGTGAGGCCCACGCGGCCTCCGACAGCACCGACGCGCTTCTCAAGATTATCGACGAGCAGCCCGACCTGGTCGTCTCCGACTTCCGTATGCCGGGACTCGACGGCCGCCAGCTCTACGAAAAGGTCCGCGCGCGCCAGCAAACCAAAAGCATCCCCTTTATTTTCCTGGCCAGCCGCGGCGACGTCGAAGAGAAGCTGCGCCCGCTGGTGGACAACGTGGAAGAATTCATTACCAAGCCGTTTTTCCTCAACGATTTCGTAACGCGCGCAAAGAAAGTGATCGACCGTTTGCAGCTCGAAAAACTGCAGAAACGTGCGGTGCGCCCGGGTGTGATTCAGGGCCGTCTCGAGGAAATGAGCATTCTTGACCTGATGCAGTCGCTCGAAATGGGGCAGAAATCCTGCCGGCTCACCGTGCGCCGCGCGGACGAAACCGCCGAGCTTTTCTTCTCCGCCGGCCAATGCGCCGACGCGCGCCTCGGTTCCATCGAAGGCGAAGATGCCGTGTATCAGGTGGTCCGCTGGCCGGACGGCGAATTCGAGATCGACTTCAGCGGCGCGCCTTCGCGCACGACTGTTTCGCGTTCGACCACCGGCCTGCTCATGGAAGCCTTGCGACTCATGGACGAAGGCCAGCGCGACACCGAAGACTCCCCCGACGCCGCCCACCAGAACGCCCCTGCCACCGAAAGCTAGCGCAATGCCAGCAATGTCGTAGCGGCGTGGCTTCAGCCCGGCATCTGAATCTTCACGCTTTTTACGTTGTCATTCTGAGAGGCTGTGACTTTTTTGATTTTGCGCGAAAATCGATACTGAAAAGAATCGGTTTACGCGACAAAATTCGCGTTTCTCGGAATAACGTCACACGCTCTGAGCGTAGCGAAGAATCTCTCTTGTTTTTTCGAATCGCCAGAAATTACTGCGGACAAGTGGTTCATCCGCCGCATCCGCCTATCTGTTCGTTTACGCCTGCTTTCTGCCGTATGATGTACCTCAATGCGAGTTTCGATCCTTACGCTAAGCGACTCGGTCGCGAACGGAAAATACGAGGACCGCTCCGGCCCTGCCGTGCTGCAGCGCTGCATGAAATTGAAATGGGAAGCGGTGAAATGCACGGTGCTTCCTGACGATCGCGCCGCCATCGAATCGTTCCTGAAGCAGACCGCCGATTCCGACTCCGTCGATTTGATTCTCACCACCGGCGGCACCGGACTCGGCCCGCGCGACGTCACGCCCGAAGCGACCGTTGCCGTTTCCGATCGCCTGATCCCCGGTTTTCCCGAGCAGATGCGCGCCGCAGGCGCCAAGAAAACTTCGCGCGCCATTCTTTCGCGCGCCGCCGCAGGTATCCGCAGAAAAACGATTATTCTGAATTTGCCTGGCAGTCCGAAAGGCGCAGTCGAGTCGCTCGACGCCATCGCGGAACTATTGCCGCACGCCGTCGCGGTGCTGCACGGCGCGCATCACCAGTGCTGATGGGCACCAAACGCGCGCGACGCAAGACGCAATCGCCGTAGGCAATCGCAACGAGGGAGCCAAACCGCCTTGCCCGATTCCGACTCACGACAACGCCGCGGCGCTTACATGCGCGAAGCTTCCATGGCCTGGGAACTGCCCATCGTGCTGGTCGGAACCGTCCTCATCGCCGGCGGTCTTGGCTATCTGCTCGACCGCTGGCTGCACACCGGCCCTGCTCTGATGCTCATTCTCGGACTCGTCGGTTTCGGTGTAGGCATTTGGGACATGCTCCGCCGCCTTACCAGCGCCAACAAGCCCCCGCCCAGCAATCCAGGACCGCCGCATGGCTCATAACGAGCAGTTCTATGCCGCCGCCGAGCGCCGCATCGAATACCTCACCATTGGCCTCGGCGTGGCCGCCGGAATCGTCGCCGGATTCCTTTACGGATGGCCCGCAGGCCTCGGTATCATCCTCGGCGCTGTTCTTTCCTGGCTCAATTTCCGATGGTTGAAGCAGGGCGTTGGCGCGCTCGCGCACCTCTCCAAAGCTCAAGCGGGATCTCCACAACCGAAGGTGCCGAAGAGTATTTACGCGAAATTTATTGGCCGCTACGCTTTGCTCATCGCCGCGGCCTATGTTATTCTCGTTTACTTGAAGCTGCCTGCCATCAGCCTTTTAGCTGGATTCGGCGCGGTGGGCATAGCAGCACTGGTTGAGGTGGTCAGCCAGCTCTTCCGTAGCGCTGAGATTCCGCAACGACACATGTGAGGGTACTGGGAAAGTGGAAGAACCAATCTGGGTAACTGTAATTGTGAATCGTCTGTTCGGAAAGCCTGCACTCGCGCTTCTGAACGCGCTGCATATCAAGCCTGACAATCCCGCTTATCCCATTCCCAATCACGTCTCCATGGAATTGCTGGTCTTTCTGCTCTCCGTCATTTTCTTTTTGTGGCTGAAGGCCCGAATCTCCGCCGAACGTCCCGGCGCCACGCAGCAGGTCATGGAAATGCTGCTCACCAACCCGCTCGGCATCGGCGTGCAGGATCTGCTCCACGACAACATCCATCACGGCGGCGACCAGTACCTGCCAATGATCGGTTCCATCGGCATGTTCGTTTTGTTCTGCAACCTGATCAGCGTGATTCCCACGCTGAATTCGCCTACCGCCGCGGTCACCGTGCCGCTGGCATGTGCCGCGGTCGTTTTCGTTTACTACAACATGGTGGGCATCCTGAAAAATGGCCCGCTGGGACACGGCAAGCATTTCCTCGGTCCCAAGATGCCTTCCCCGATTATGGGCTACATCATGTCGCCCTTCATGCTGCTCATCGAAAGTTTCAGCCATCTGGCGCGCATGTTGTCCCTCACCGTTCGTCTCTGGGTCAATATGGTGGTCAGCGAAATTCTCTACGCTTTGTTCCTGGGCTTGCTCCTGGGCGTTTCGCTTTCCATGTCCAAGGTCACCAGCCTGGGCTATGGTTTGGTCGTATTCCCGCTTTTGATTCCCGTAATCTTCATACTGCTTCATATCTTCGTCGCGATTTTGCAGGCGTTCGTATTTACTATTCTTCCTGTAATTTACGTTGCCGGCGTTGTTGGCGACGAGCACTAGTCATAATGGCATCATGCTGCTTCAGTGTGAGGCCCTGCCTCCCAAGGTAGAAGGCAACCACCTCCTGGCGGCAATTTCATACGAACGGAGAAAAGCATGACAAAGTATGTGTGGTTTCTGCTGGCGGTGATCGCCGTCGCAGTTTTGGCTCCTGCGGCTCTGGCCCAGGGCGGCGCGGCACCGGCCGAATCAGCCACCAACTGGGTGGCCATCGCGGCCGGATTCTCAATGGCTATTGCATCGGCGGGCGGCGCTATCGGGCAGGGTATGTGCGCCGGACGCGCTTGCGAAGGCCTCGCTCGCAATCCCGGCGCCGAAGCGGCCATCCGCTTCGCGTTGATTCTTGGTCTCGTCTTCATCGAGTCCATGGCTCTCTACACCTTCGCCATCATCTTCGTGAAGGTGAAGTAGATCGCCTTAGCCCTAGAAACAGAATGTTTGTTTTGCATTTTGCACTTTGAATCGATTTAACCGGCCCGGGCGCTCGCTCTTTCGCGATCCCCGGGCTTTTTGTTTTGTTGCACGCGCCACACGCATCGTCCGTAGCATTCATTTTTGCGGTTGTCATCCCGAAGCGAGCGCCTCTCAGCGAGCCGAGGGATCTCTCTTCGTTTTGTTTGCGCGATAATGCACGTCGCTTTTCGTCAAGGCACGGCTTCAGCCGTGCCGAAAACGCCGATTTTCCTTTGACCGCAGCCGCTCCTGCACGCTATCCTTCGAGGAATAAATTCGCCGAAAAGTCCGGAAACGTACGCAACATGAACAAACTCGGCAAACTCTTAGCGTGGACGCTCGTCTCCCTCGTCGTCATTTTAGCGCTGGGAATCACTTTCACCATTGGCTGGCGCCCCTTCATCGGACCCAAAACCCGCCCGCTCTCTTCGCGCAAATTCGAAAGCAGTCCCGCGCGGCTCGCGCGTGGCGAATATCTCGTGAACAACGTGACCGACTGCATGGATTGCCACTCGCAGCATAACTGGACCGCCCACGACGCGCCCATTCTCCCCAACACGTTGGGCGCCGGCCAGGACATGACCATGCTCAAGGGCCTCCCCGGGAAAATCTACGCGCCGAACATCACGCCCGATCCTGAAACCGGCGCGGGCAACTGGTCCGACGATCAACTCGCGCGCGCCATTCGAGAAGGCGTCGGCCACGACGGGCGCGCTCTCTTTCCGTTCATGCCGTATCCGGATTTCAAATCAATGTCCGACGAAGACCTCGCCTCGGTAATCATCTACTTGCGCTCGCTTCCGCCCGTTCACCAGCAACAGCCTCAAACCGATTTGATCTTCCCGGTGAAGTACCTGATTCGCAGCGCACCTCGGCCGCTCGAAAATCCCGTGCCCGAGCCGGACCTTTCCACTCCCGAAAAGCGCGGAAAATATCTCGTGACGATCGCGGATGCACCGATTGCCATACGCCACAGGACGCACACGGCCAGCCGCTTCCGGGCATGGAATTTGCTGGCGGCTTCGTTCTCGACGGCCCTTGGGGCAAAGTGGCCAGCGCCAATCTCACTTCCGATTCGTCCGGACTTGCCGCCTTCGACGAGACCCGTTTCACGCAAGTGATGCGCACCGGCTATGACAAATCGCGCAAGCTCAGCCAGATCATGCCCTGGCACACCTATCGCGGGATGACCGAGCAAGACATCGACGGAATTTTCGCCTACGTGAAAACGTTTAAGCCCGTGCACCACATCATCGACAACACGCAGCCGCCCACCTACTGCAAGCTCTGCCGCCAGACGCACGGCGGCGGCAACCAGAACTGAATCGGTTTAAGCGCATGAACAAATTGTTGCCGTGATGACACCGGCACGTGGCTTGCGAACTCGCGAGCCTGGGCTTTTACATCGGAGGCGACAATCGCCAGCCACGAGGGTATAAGGGGCGGAATCACTCCTACAACTGCAAAACGAAATGCCAGGAAAGATGCCTTGCCTTGACGCTCCTAGGGTTGGCCGGCGGCGCGCGATTTGGGGATGACAAAAGTGGCGGAGACGATAGTGCCGGAAAAATCGGAATCGATGCTCATATGTCCGTTGAATGGGCGCAGGCGCTCGCGCATGCCTTGAATGCCCACGCCGGAACCGTGCGTCTGAATCTCCGCCAGTTTCTCGGGGGATATGCCGGAACCCTGGTCGCGGACTTCCAAAGTGAATTCTTCGCCTGTGATTTTGAGTCGAACGACAGCGATTCTGCTGCCGGAGTGGCGATGAATGTTGGTTAGGCATTCCTGCGCGACGCGAAAGACGGCCAATTCCAAATCGTCCGGAAAGCGCGGAAAGTTTTCAGAAATCATCAACTGAACATCGAGACCGCCGCGAGCGTTCAGGCCTGCGACATAGACCTCCAGCGCGGTGGCCAGGCCGCCCTCCTCGAGCAGCGGCGGATGCAGCAAGTAAGACATGGTACGGATTTCCTGCATGATCTGGCGGGCAATCTGGTGGCTTTCGTCGGCGCGTTCGCTGATGAGCGGAGCGATGTCCTTGGTCTGGCGCGTGATCGCGGCGAGATTCACGGTAAGAACGGAGAGCAACTGGCCGGCGCTGTCATGCAACTCGCGCGAGATGCGGCGGCGCTCGGAGTCTTGCACTTCCATTAAGCGATGGGAGAGCACGCGAAGGAGCGCCGACTGGCGCAAAACGTCGGAGTTGCGGTTCTCGAGTTCGTTGGTGCGGGCGCTCACTTCGCTTTCGAGATTTTTGGTGAGCCTGCGGATTCTTTTTTCGACGAGCTTGCGGTCAGTGATGTCCAAACCAGTCGGATACAGAAAAACGATTTCGCCGCGATCGTTGCGAATGGGATAGAGCGAGAAATCGACCATGTGCTCGGAACCATCCACCCAGACGTAGGATAGCTCTTCGCGAAAAGGTAGGCCCTGGGCAGCTTGCGCAGTGGCGCGGCGGATTTTTGCCCGTACCGTTTTGTCATGACGCCACCAGGGAGTTTCGCAGAAAGGGCGGCCAATGACCTGGTCACGCGCGTACCCGCATATTTCCAGGCAGGTTTTATTGGCGTCGAGAACGATGCCGTCGACAGACAAGATACAGGCAAACTGGGAACTCTGATCAAAAACGGCGCGAAATCGAGCGTCGGCGTCGATAGGTTCAACGGTCAATGAGTGTTCGCCCTGAGCAGATGACATTTTGACAAAACTCCCTGAGCAAGCGTTCGGGCGCTTTCATCGGTGCCAGGGTGGGAAGACCATCATAACATCGCTCGCAGCGGGAAAAAAAACCGCACCCAGGTTATGGATAACGACTAGCGTTTCTTTGAAGGGCGTGAAGATGGCGCAGATTTGCCCGGTTTGTAATAGCCGAGGCGCTGCAGGACGGCTCCAACGATGAGTGGAAGAGCCACAGTGGCGTCGTCGAGGACTTCGGCGAAACGCCCACCTTCTTCGGTCGGGATAAATTTCCCCCAGGAGACCGCTTCGGTGTAAGTGCTGCCGGAAAGGCCGCCCCAATTGACCGGCTCGGGGCAGATGCGTACTCCATAGCTGTAACGCTTGAGGGGGATTTTTTCATACCCACGGCGCGCCAGAAGCTCGGCATAAACGCCAAACTGCTGCGCCCAGTTGCGCGGAACGCCGCCGCCGATGGTGAAAATACCGGTACGCTCGGTTTTGAGCATGGTGCTGGCGTAGTGCTCGAAATCCAGGAAGGGATCGAAGCGCAGAACGGGCTTCCCTTCTTTTTTGCAGAGGCGCTGATAGAGAGCAAAGTCGATGCCTAGCTCGGAATCGGTGAAGGCCGGAACGAAAACCGGGACATTGTGTTCCGCGCAGGATTTGAGAATGCCGCGGCCCTTGGCGTGGCGCGCGAGATATTCGCCGATGCGCCGATTGACCTTCCAGCTGCAGACAATTTCGTTCGGATCCCAGTTCTGCAGGATGTGCTGCATCACTTCTTCAACGGCGTCGAGATTCACTTCAGGCTCGAGAGAATCGTACACGCGGTTGTAACCTGCGAAGAAAAGCTCGTTATCGTCCATGCGCGGGTCGTAGCGGAAATGGGAGCGGCCGGTGGCCTCGACAAGCCCGTGGGCCATGAGCGCGCCGGTGGAAACAATGGCTTTCACCAGGCCGGATTCGACGAGGTCGCAAAAAACAAGGCCCATTTTGCCCACGGTCAGGGCGCCGGAAAGAGTCATAACAACGAAACAGTTTTTGTCGCGGCCCATGGCTTCGAGAACGTCGGAGGCGTCGCCGATCTGGCGGGCGGTAAACGCCGTCTGGCCCATGCTGCGGACAAGGTCGTCGATGGTCTGCACGCGCGAAAGATCCAGCGGAAAAATGGGAGTGAGACGATCCTCGATCGGGTCGTGAAGGACTCTTCCAGTCACACCCTTTTTCTTTGCCATTCAGCATCCTCGCAGGTAATGTATTTCAGCTCGGCCAACCACAACGCGCGTGGGCGCGCGAAGCATCTTGATACAGAACGCGACATAAACAAAGGGAGAATTTCTGTTTTTCCGGAAAGTATGAATGGACGATGACACGATACACACCCGTAGCGCCCCACAATTTCGGCGGAATTCCGGAAGAAGACGCATCGTACGAGCAGGCCAGGGCGGTTATTTTTCCCGTGCCACTGGAACGCACCACATCCTACGAGCATGGCACGCGCAACGGTCCAGCGGCGATTCTGGAAGCCAGCCGCAACATGGAATTGTACGACGACGAGTTCGGACGGGAAATTTACAAGGAGATTGGAATCGCGACGATTCCGGCGATCGACACCGCGGATGGAACGCTGGACGAAGTGCTGAAGGAAATTTTCACCGCACAGTGCGAGCTGATCGAAGACGGTAAATTTCCGGTGGCGCTGGGCGGAGAACATTCGCTGACGCCGCCGCTGGTGCGAGCCACGGCGCGAAAATACAGCGACCTGTCACTCCTGCAGATCGACGCGCACGCGGACCTGCGCGACCAGTATCTGGGAAATCCGAACAGCCACGCGTGCGCCATCCGGAGATCGCTCGAATATTGCCCCGCAGTGCAGGTAGGGATACGATCGCTATCGGTTGAGGAAGCGCACGCAATTCCGAAACTGAATACGAAAATTTACTGGGCCAGGGAAATCGTGCACGCTCCGGTGGAAAGCTGGATCGAAAAAGTGGT
>DASZMG010000027.1:0-18547 GCA_035551975.1 Candidatus Acidiferrales bacterium
ACTGGTTACATGGTCAGAACTGCGCGGAACCGCGCTTTCCCATCCACCACGCGCTGGTAGGCTTTCGGCGCTTCGCTCAACGAATAGGTTTCGATGATCGTCTTCACTTTTCCTTTGGCGACAAAATCGAGCGCTTCATAGAGATATTCCGGGCCGTTCTGCTGGCTGCCGATAACTTGAATGCGCTTGGTGATCAGGTCCATGAGCGAAATCGAGAGCGGTTCGGCATCGGCGCCCAGGTTACCAAACGGCCGTCTGGTCGCAGGCCCTGAATCGTATCCACCATGGCCTTTGTTGAGTTGGAGGTGCTCAGCACAATGTCAGCGCCGCCGGCATCGGCGAGTTCCTTGCCGCTGCGCACGATTTCGTCCGCGCCTAGCTCGCGAATCATTTTGTCTTTGTCGGGCGAGCGCGAAATGGCGATGGTTTCAAAGCCGGCCGCTTTCGCATACTGCAATGCCAGATGTCCAAGGCCTCCGATTCCAAGCACCGCGACTCGTTCGTGCGGTTTGGGATTGGCCCAGCGGAGGCCGCTCCACACCGTATACCCGGCGCAAAAAATCGGTGCCGCCTGTTCGTAGGAAACGTTTTCTGGGATTAAGAAAGTGCCGTTCGCGTACATCAGCATGTACTCGGCATGGCCACCCTGCAAATCGACGCCCGTGTCTTTCTGATTCGGACAAAAATTCTTGCGCCCGCGCTGGCACCATTCGCAGCGCCCGCAGGTGTCCTGGATCCAGGCAACCCCGACGCGGTCGCCGGCTTTCCGCGTCGTCACGTCCGGCGCGACAGCAACGATTTCTCCAACTGGTTCGTGTCCCAGAATCCGTGGAAACGCTCCGGGGATATGCCCAAGTGTTTCGTGCACATCGGTGTAGCAGATTCCGCTTGCGTGCATCTTGACGAGCACTTGATTCGGCCCCGGCTTCGGTTGTGGAACATCTTTCACTTCCCATGGACCATTGACCGCGGTTACGACGGCAGCCTGCATAAAATTCCTCCTGGGGAATGTCTTCAGATGAAGTAAATAGATTGGAGCGCCGGGATGATTGAACGATTCAGGATTATTTGCGCGGCGTGGCGCTGCCTAGCGGTTATTCGGCGGCAGGCCGGGAGTCATCTGGCGCAGCATGCGGCCGCTGACGGTTTGATATTCAGTACGGATCCGCTGCAGGCGGGAGCCGGTGACGTTTTCCCAAGCGCCAAATACGAGGAAGGGAACCATGGCCACCAGCACCCAGGATTTCGCTCGCCCGCCCACTTTGGCTTCGGGCTCCCAGCGGAAAAGCTGGCGCGAAATTTCGAAAGCCATCCATAACCCAATGGCCAGGGCCACTACATCCGTTATGATTTCACTTCCAGAGGCGAGATTGGTCGTGGACGCCTCGAGGCCGGTGGCTAGATAAGTCGCCGGCAGAAAGAGCGAAACACGCTGAATCCAGGAAGGGAACACCGCCAGAGGGATCGTGGCGCCGGAAAGAAACAGAAATCCCATCCAGATCAGGTTGTTGATCATCTGGGTCTCTTGCATGGTGTTGGTCACGCTTGCCACGATCAGTCCGAACGCCGAAAACGCAAACGACCCGAAGGAAACCAGTAGAAAAACCGCCCACAAATTGCCCCAACCTCTCATATGAAAGGCGAAATGGCAGACGATTATTTCCACTACTGCGGCGGGCAGCATCAAAAGGTAGTTCGATAAGATGCTCGATGCCAGCAGCGGACCTGCTCCGAGCGGCGCCAGCCGGAACCTTCGCAGAATCCCTTGCTCCCGAAAGGTCACCAATTGCACGCTCAGTCCCCAAAAGCTACCCATCACCGTCAGCGTCAGCACCGCGCCCAAAATGTAGCCCACCCAGTTTGTCGCGCTTTTGCCGGTCATGAACACGGCGCCAAAAAGGAAAATCAGCGGCATCACGAAGCTGAAAAAGAAAAATGCGCGATTGCGCATAGCCAATCGGATGCGCGATCCGGTCAGCGTCCAGGTATGACGCAACGCTTCTCCCATTAGTCCCTCAATCGCCGCCCAGTAAGCTCAATGAACACATCTTCCAGGCTGGGCGAGAACATTTCCAGGCTCTGCAGCTCGTTATTTTCCGCCTCGAGCTGCTTTACCAGCGCGACGATAGTTTGCGGTGGCCGCCCTGAGTGAAGCACGTAGGTCCCGTCAAACTCGCGCGAGTTGATGACTCCATCGAGATTCGAAAGCGAGCCATTGTTCAGCGGACGAGCCATGCGAACTTCAATGCGCGTCGTCCCCGCCGAGGAATGCTTTAATTCTCGGGGTGTGCCCATGGCGATTACTTTCCCATGATCGACAATGGCTACCCGGTCGCACAGCCGCTCGGCTTCTTCGATGTAGTGCGTGGTGATCAATACTGTTTTGTTGCTCTTCTTGAGTTGTTCGATAATGTCGTAAATTTCTCGGCGCACTTGCGGATCGAGCCCGGCGGTAGGTTCGTCCAGAAACACCACTTGGGGTTCGTTCACCAGCGCCATGGCTAGAGCCAACCTCTGTTTTTGTCCGCCGGAGAGCTGGCTATAGAACGCGTTGCGCTTTTCTTCGAGTTGGAAGCGCTTCAGAAGTTCCTCCGTGCTGGTGTGGTGGCGATAGAAGTTCGCAAACAGGTCCAGAGCTTCTTTTACGCGCAGCTTATCCGGCAGGGCAGTAGATTGCAGCACGGCTCCGATCCGCTGCTTAAACTCGTCGCCCGCTTTTTCCGGGTCCAATCCGCACACCCGCGCAGAGCCACGGTCCGGTGTGCGCATTCCTTCCAGAATTTCAATCGTACTGCTCTTGCCCGCGCCGTTGGGGCCCAGCAGTCCGAATACTTCACCTTGCGGCACGGCGAAGCTCACGCCTCTCAGCGCTTCCACGGTCCCGTAATTTTTGTAAAGATTTTCGGCCAGGATGATCGGGTCTGCCACTGAATAAGTCCCTTAAATATCTACACTCTACTTCTATCACAATCGCAACTTCGGCGCGATGTCAGCGGCGAGATTTCGCTGAGCGGCGCTTTGCCCGGGCAGCCGCGCTGCTGCGCTCCTTACGCCCGCCGAGCGTCCAGGAGTACCGCTTCATATCGATTCGGCGGCCTCCAATCTCGACGCCTTCGCTCTCCAGCAGTTTGCGCTGCAAGCTCGCATGAGGTTCCGAAATCAACAAGCGGCCACCAGCGCCGACCACGCGGTGCCAGGGGATTCCTTCTCCGTTCGGGCACGAAGCCATCGCATAACCGGCTACGCGAGCGCCTCCGCGCAAATGTAGTTTCTTGGCGATTTCGCCGTAAGTGGTCACCCGCCCTCGCGGAATTGTTCTTACGAGTCGATATATCGGGTCCCAACTCATGGCTGCCAATGGTTTCTGCTTCGGCGATATTTCATAACGGAACCCTCATCAGGCGGTTAGACGCATGCGGCGAATTCAGCATCTAATCTACTAACGTCGCAATCTTGCCGGAATCCAGGGCCCACTCGCTTTGCGTGTGCTTGTCCGGCTTTGTTTTCGCGGCGCCGAAATGGGCCGTCAGGCACTGATTACCGTTAGGAAGCAACCTTCCTCTATCTACAGCATCGTACCATTGACCCTGTAGTGGACCATACATACACTACGGTACTTCGTCAGCGAAGGAGAAGGTTCGTGGCTTTTGTCCGGCGCAAAGGCAACACGTACTTCCTGGTTCACAACGTGCGCCGCCGCGGAAAAATTCGCCAGCTTCACTTGGCCAGGCTTGGCGAACGGCCGCGCATTACCGACGATGTGGTCCGCAAGGTATCGCGAAACCACCCGTTTCTGGACCTGGATTGGTCGCGCTTACGCGAGCAGGTGAACAGCCGAGTTGAGCTGTTCGACACCAACTCGCCGTATGTGCAAAACCTAATGCACTCTCTACATAACCTGAACCTGGATTTGGCCGATCTGTCACCGCCCATGCTTTTGCTGACCGATCGATCCGAATCGAGCCGGGAACTGGTCACGCAACTCAGATTGCTACGTTCGACACTCGACGTGAAGCTGGATCAATTCGAGCGCTCGAAACCGCGTAATCTGGGGGGCGTAGCAACGTTCCGGTAGGAGAACAACATGGGCGCCCGAGCGGTACAACTGAACCCGAACCTGCGCAGCGTTGAGTCGCGGGATTTTGAGTCTGGGCTGCGCCGGAAAATCGTAGGTCAGGACGAAGCGGTGCAGGCCGTAGTCGATCTGTACCAGGTGTTTCGCGCCGGCTTGAATTCGCCGGGACGTCCCGTGGGCAATCTGCTGTTCCTCGGGCCTACCGGTGCCGGCAAAACGCGCGTCGTGGAAGCCACCGCCGAAGTGCTGTTTGGCGATCCTCGCGCCGTCATCAAGATAGACTGCGCCGAGTTCCAGCACTCGCATGAAATAGCCAAACTTATTGGTTCGCCCCCGGGTTACCTCGGGCATCGCGAGACGCATCCGCTCATCACACAGGAGGCGCTCGCCCAATACCACACCGAGAAGCTGAAGATCAGCTTCCTGCTCTTTGACGAAATCGAAAAGGCGTCCGATGCCTTGTGGCAACTGCTGCTCGGCATTCTGGACAAGGCCACGCTAACGCTTGGTGACAATCGCCGCGTCGATCTTTCTCAGACCATGATTTTTATGACCTCGAATCTCGGCGGTGGCGAAATCACCGAACTCATGACCGGCGGGATGGGTTTTGCGCCCACGGTTCCGGCCGATTTGCGCCCGCGGCTCGATGAAAAGGTCGAAAAGTCCGCAACCGAAGCAGCCAAACGCAAGTTCGCGCCCGAATTCATGAACCGCATCGACAAGGTCGTCGTGTTCCATCCGCTGCGTTCCGAACAGCTCGAGCAGATTCTCGAAATCGAGTTGGGCATGGTGCAGCAGCGCGTGCTCGAAACGGCCAAGGGACGCTTCTTGTTCCGGGTCACTCAGCCGGCCAAGAATTTCCTGTTGAAGGAAGGAACGGACCTGAAATACGGCGCTCGTCACCTGAAGCGTGCCATCGAACGCTACCTGGTCTATCCGCTGGCGAGTTTGCTGGCCACCGAGCAGGTCTGCTTGGGCGACGTGATCTCGATCGACTGGGACGGCTCGGAAAACAGCCTCACATTTATCAAGGAAGCCGAAGGCGCATTGTTGCCGGCAGCTACTCCAGGCCCCGATACGGCCAAGGAAGCAGCCGCGGCA
Source organism: Candidatus Acidiferrales bacterium (assembly GCA_035551975.1). Taxonomy (GTDB): domain Bacteria; phylum Acidobacteriota; class Terriglobia; order Acidiferrales; family UBA7541; genus Palsa-295. The sequence goes on from DASZMG010000027.1 coordinate 5,177, forward strand.
ATCTCCGATGGTCGCGAGCTTTCTTTCCCGGCGCCCACCACCGCTGTAGCCGAAAACACGTTGCCGACTCGCACCACGCCGGCACCCATGAATCGCGGCAAGCGCAACTAACCTCTAATCTCTTCCTCCGGGGACCGTTGGATCGGGGAGGGCACCAGCTATGGCGCTCTCCCCGTTTTTTTGAGTACCTCAGCCGCCAATCTCCAACGCCGAATTCCGCTCTATGAATTTGCCGCCGCGGACCGAGCCAAGTGTTCGTTGAACCGCTGAGCAATGCCCAGCAGTAGAGCCCGTTCGGGTTCTTCAATGCGTTTGCCCCCTCGCTCCAGAATGCGTGTCGCGGAAGCCACCGCCGTGTCAATGCAGTGAGGTCTCGGGCGTTGCATGCGATTCCCATTTTTCGTTTTTGCCCCCGCTTCATGCAGACGCTTCTCGGCGAACTCCGTATAGCTCTCTGCCACTTTGCATAGGTCACGCAGGGTATCGATATCGGCTTCGGTCCACTTGTGCGGCTTCCAATCCATGGCACAGAACGATCCGATCACTTCTCCGCGAGAGGTTACTGCCGCCCCCGCATAGGCGATGATGCCGAGATCGCGAAACCCCAGGCTGGCAAGAAGGCCGCCATGCTGCCGGGCGTCTTCTACAACAGATTCGTCCCGGCCGCACGCTACCAACTGGCAAAACGAATACGCAAGGGTAGGATGGCGGAAACCAAGCCCCGGATCGGCGAGTCCCATTTGACTCATGCAGAATTGCCGCTCTCTGTCGACAACGCACAGTAGCGCAGTCGGCGCATCTAGCAGTTTCGATGCGAGGTGTGTCAAGTCGTCGAATGCCGCATTCTGATCCGCGGCTGATAAGTTCGAATCGTCCGGCGAAGCCAAGCCGGCGGAAGCTTGTATAGTTTTCTCCTGTGTTTCGGGCCAGACATTGGGACGTTCTACATGACGCCGCACTGCCATATTGAGCGACTCACTGCTCAAAGGCTGCTCCATGAATTCGGCAGCTCCGGCCTGGAGGAATTCTTTCTTGGACTTTCCATCGCGTCCGATGGCGATCACCGCAGTGCGCGTCGTATGAACGGAATTCCGGATGCGCTTCAGCAATGAAACCCCACCCCCGCCAGCAAGCTCGCTACTCGCCAGCACCGCCACCGGTTTCTCGCGGATTGCGATGGAGAAGGCCTGTAGGGCGTCGTTCGCGATCAGTACGTCCCAGCCATGCTCAAGCAACATCGAACGAAGCTGTAAGGCCGATTTTGTATCGCTTTGGGCTACCAGAACCCTTCGACGGTTCTCCATAAATATGTGGTCCCCGTGGCTAGGCATGCCTTCCTCGAACAAGCGGAGATATTTCCAAAGATAGGTATCGACACGTTTCGAAACTTAGTGACTTCTTAGGCCAGTTTTCAGAACATGTGCCGAACGGGAACTGGCTCACGAAAAGCGAAGGACTCACAGGAAGCTCTAGCGGTTGAAATCTGCCTTGGAGAGCTAGCTTCCGACAAAGAAGAGAACTACGGTTTCCAGCGAAGGATGGGCTTGCGTGCGGCGGCCACTTCATCGAGACGTCCGACGCGCGTGGAATGAGGGGCCGTTTTGACGATCTCAGGATTGGTCTCCGCTTCAGCCGCAATCGAGCGCATCGCGTCGATGAACAGGTCGCATTCTTCCTTGGATTCTGATTCGGTCGGCTCAATCATCATGGCGCCCGGCACGATCAGCGGAAAAGCGGTGGTATACGGGTGGAAGCCGTAGTCAATCAGCCGTTTGGCGATGTCCATGGTGTTCACGCCATGCTTCTTCTGTCGCGCGTCGCTGAAAACCACTTCGTGCATCGACGGCAAATCGTAAGGCAGATCGAAACTGTCTTCGAGATTCTTGCGGATGTAATTAGCATTCAGAACTGCGTCCTGCGTGGCCTGCCGGATGCCCGGACCATACGCCAGTGTGTACGCCAGCGCCCGCAGCAAAACGCCGAAGTTTCCGCTGTGAGCGCGCACGCGGCCGATCGACTTCGGCCGAACCGTTTCGAGCACGTATCTGTTTTCCTTCTTCGCGATAACAGGAACCGGCAGGAATGGTTCGAGAATTTTCTTCACCGCTACAGGTCCTGCTCCCGGGCCGCCGCCGCCGTGCGGCGTTGAAAATGTCTTGTGCAGGTTCAGGTGCATCACGTCGACGCCAAAGTCGCCCGGCCGCGCCACCCCCGCCAGCGCATTCATGTTCGCGCCGTCCATATAGAGCAGCGCGCCTCGCTCGTGCAAAATGGCCGCGATTTCCGCGATCCGCTCTTCGAAAACTCCCAGCGTGCTGGGATTGGTGACCATCAGCGCCGCTACATCTTCGGTGCAAAACTCGCGCAGGTGATCCGTATCGATCTGTCCTCGCTCGTTCGACTTGATGTTCTGCACTTCATATCCCGCGATTACCACCGAAGCGGGATTGGTGCCATGGGCCGAATCGGGGATCAAAACTTTTTTGCGCGCATTTCCCTGGCTTTCGAGATAGGCGCGGATCATCAGCAAGCCGGTTAGTTCGCCCTGCGCGCCGGCCACAGGCTGCAGCGTCGCCGTGTCCATGCCGGTAATCGCCAGTAGGCACTGCTTCAGATCGTAAAGGATGCGCAGGCACCCCTGCGAAACATCCACGGGCTGCGCGGGATGCTCGCTCGCCAGCCCATCCAGTCGCGCCACAAATTCGTTCACGCGCGGGTTGTACTTCATAGTGCAGGAGCCCAGCGGATACATGCCTAGATCGATCGCGTAGTTCCAGGTGGAAAGCCGCGTGAAGTGCCGGATCACTTCGATCTCGCTCACTTCCGGAAAGCCTTCGATTTCGCCCCGCGTTAATTCAGCGCCGAGCGCCTCGGCCGGATCGACCGCCGGCACATCCAGTGGCGGCAATTCCATCCCACGCTTGCCCGGCGCGGACTTCTCGAAAATCAGTCCCTCGGACTGATTCACGTGGCGCGCGGCTTTGCGAACATTCGTCGCCACTTCTTCGAGCGTGAGCTTCGAATTCAAAGAACGCATCTCCTCAAGATAGCGGCGTTTCCAGTATTTTCTTGATGTTCGCCGCCAGCCGCTCGATTTCCGCGCGCGGCATGGTCTCGGTGACGCACACCAGCCCGCGCTTCGTCAGTTCAGGGTAGTGCACACCCAGCGGAAGCGGACCGATTATTTTTTCGCGCAGGAGCGCGTGGTTGATCAGCTTCACCGAGCGTGGAAACTCCAGCACGAATTCGTTGAACACGCGCCCGGAAAACACGCGCCGCACACCCGGAATTTTCTCCAGCTCAGCGGCAGCGAACTTCGCCTTGGCCAGGTTATGCAGCGCCATTTCGCGCAAACCTTCTTTGCCGATTAAACACAAATGTATCGTCGCGGCCAGCGCGTACAGCGCTTCATTCGTGCAGATGTTCGAAGTAGCCTTCTCGCGGCGGATGTGCTGCTCGCGTGTGGCCAGCGTCAGCACGAAGCCGCGCCTTCCGGCGGAATCGGTGGTCCGCCCCGCTAATCGCCCCGGCATCTGGCGCACGAATTTGTCGCGCGTGGCGATCACACCCACATACGGGCCGCCATAGCTCGGCGGAATCCCGAACGATTGCCCCTCCATCGCTACAATGTCCGCTTCCACCGGTGGCCGCACAATCCCGAGCGATACCGCCTCAGCGATTGTAGTGACCAGCAGCGCCCCTGCGCCGTGCGCCGTCTCGGCCAGGACGGGAATTTCCTCGAGAACGCCAAAGAAATTTGGCGATTGCACCACAACGGCCGCAACATCGCCCAGTTTCTCGCCGGTAAGCGTGGCCGCATCGATCTGCCCGCTCTTCGTGTAGCCAATTTCCTCGATCTGCAATCCTAGGTTTTTCGCGTACGTGGCCAGCACCTGCCGGTATTCCGGATGCACCGACCGCGCCACCAGCACGCGATGCCTGCCGGTCAGCCGCTCCGCCATCAGCACCGCTTCGGTCATCGCGGTCGAGCCGTCATACATCGACGCGTTCGCAACTTCCTGCCCGGTGAGCTGGCACATCAGCGTCTGAAACTCGAAAATTGCCGTCAGCGTCCCCTGCGAAATTTCCGCCTGATACGGCGTGTAGGAAGTGAGGAATTCGCCGCGCTGGATCAGCGCATCGGCCACCACCGAGCGCGCGTGCTGATAGACTCCCGCTCCTAAGAATGATGTGTACCCCCGCGCATTTTCCGCCGCCCGCGCCTGGAAATATTGAATGATCTCCATCTCGGACATCGGTCCGGGCAAGGGAAGCGGTTCGCGCAGCCGGAATTTCTCCGGAATGGACTCGAACAGTTCGTCCGCCGATGCCACGCCGATAGCGTCCAGCATCTCTTTCCGTTCTGAGTCGCTTTTGGGTAGATAACGCATCGGTGTTGTCTGGAAATTCCTCGTGCCGCGAGCCGCTACCTAGTGTTCCTTCGCTTGAGCTGCTACGTACCCTTCATAAGCCTTCGCGTCCATGAGCTTCGAAACTTCTGCGGCATCGGACATTTTGATTTTCACCAGCCACGCCGACCCGTGCGGGTCCTTGTTGATGTTCTCCGGAGTGTCCGACAGCGTCGGATTGATCTCGGAAATCTCGCCCGAAACCGGCATGAAAATCTCACTCACCGCTTTGACCGATTCCACCGTGCCGAAAGCTTGTCCGGCGTTCAATTTCGCGCCGATCTTGGGAAGTTCGGCAAAAACCACGTCGCCCAGCTGTTCCTGGGCATATTCGGTGATGCCGACGGTCGCGATCGAACCGTCCACCTTGACCCACTCATGATCCTTCGTATAGTGAAAATCCGCTGGGTACATGTGAGCTCCTTCAAGCAACTCAAACGATTACTGCGATCTTTTGTAGAACGGCATGGCAATCATCCGGGCAGCCGCGGCCTGCCCGCGAATGCCGATCTCGATTTCCGTCCCCACCGCGCTCGATTCCGGCGGTACGTAGGCCATGCCAATATTTTTTTTCAGAAACGGCGCGGGACCGCCACTGGTGACGCGACCAATCTCCTGACCGCCGACCATCACAGGGTATCCATCGCGCCCGATGCGCTTGTCGATCATTTCAAATCCCACCAGCTTGCGCTTGATTCCCGTTTGTTTCTGCGCCGCGATCGCATCGCATCCGAGAAATCGTCCCTTCTCCAGCTTGCAGATCCAGCCGAGTCCCGCTTCCAGCGGCGTGGTGGTTTCATCGATCTCGTGCCCGTAAAGGCACATGGACGCTTCCATTCGCAAAGTGTTCCGCGCACCCAAGCCGCAGGGAATCAGCCCCGCGGCCTGGCCTGCCGTAAGCAATTCGTTCCAGAGCTTTTCTGAAAATCTCGGCTCGAAATAGATCTCGAAGCCGTCTTCGCCCGTATATCCAGTACGCGCGATTAAGCATGCCACGCCATTCACTTTGCCGAAGGTGAAGTGGTAATAGCGAATCGGGTCGAGTGGCACCGGAGTAAGCCGCTGCAAAATGTCCTTGGCTCGCGGGCCTTGAATGGCCAACTGCGAATAGCGTGGCCCGGCATTTTCCACTTCGGCGCCCACTTCGTTCTTTGAAACAATGTGATCGAAATCGCGATCCTGGTTGCCGGCATTCACGCACAGCAGGTAGTGCGTGTCGGAAAGCTTGTGCACCAGCAGGTCATCCACAAACGTTCCGTGCTCGGTCATCAATCCCGAGTATTGCGCTTGCCCTACCGCCAGCTTTGCTGCGTTGTTGCAGGTAACCCATTGCACCAGGTCGAGAGCCGAGTGCCCCTGGACTTCGATTTCGCCCATGTGGCTCACATCGAAAAGCCCGGCGCGCGTGCGCACCGCTTCGTGCTCGGAAAGAATACCCGAATATTCGAGCGGCATATCCCATCCGCCGAAATTCACCATTTTGGCGCCGAGACTGCGGTGTGCGGCGTTTAGTGCGGTTTTCCGGAGTTCTGCCGTGGCGGGAGTGTTCACAGAATGCTTCTCAGCATGCGGAATCAGAACCGTAGCATGCGTGTTTGGGAGTGTCAACGAGCGCCCCGTTCCCGTTGTGCTGAAGATGTGAATCAGGCCAAGATTTGAGGCAAAACTCGCCTTCACGGCCCGTTTTCAGCACGAAACCGCGCTTCACCTGTGCTTGTGGGGAATTGGGCGTCCTACTATCATTGAAGCTGGCCGATAGCTCCGGAAGGGAGTTAACCCTGTGACAGCAACCGTTTGTTGCCAGTGCGATCAGAGCGAGAGCAAGTGCAACTGCGAGAAGTATTGTTGTTTCTGCCAGTCGCAATACGGAGTGCGGCTCTGCGTGGACGGGCTCTATTACTGCCCCGATTGCCGCGAAGCTTGCGACGTCCACGTCGCCGAGACAAATGAGCGCTGAGCGCATTCGCATTGAGTGCGCCCTGCAGGATGATGCGCGGCTGATTTCCGCCGTGCCCCTGATCGTTGTTCACGCCGCGCGTCTCGCTGGCATCGGAGAAAAGACCTGCGAAGCGTTTGCGAAGGAAGCCGCGGAAGCTTGCCGCAAAGCCTTGGCCTGCGTCGAGAAATCGGAAGACAATCCTGCTATTCAAATGGTTGTTGACCAGTTTCAGGACCGCATAGAAATAACTTTCGAATACTCAGGCCATCGAATTTCTTTGGCCGATTGCCGCGCCGACAAGGGCTCCGTGGCGGACAGTGTGCAGCAGGAGAGCAGTGAAGGGAAGTCGCGGCTGAAATTCACCAAATTTTGCGGTGCGCTTGACCCAAAACCGTCAAAGTAAAAGCCTCCGCGCCTGCTTTAAAACTTCACCAAACCTCTACGCCTACATCGATGTGCTTAACGCTCCCGTGCGGATCAGGCTGAGAAGCTGATCCTGGCTCACCGGCGCGTCGATCTTCAGCCGGTTCCCGCTCGGCGCGATGCTCACTCCGTCCAACGCACCAGCCAGCGCCGAACCGTTCTGCGCCTCCTGATAGCGTCGATACATCAGCCCCGCCTGCAGTGCCGCAGCCAGAAGGTTTGCGTCATCCGGTGAGCTGCACACCGCCTGGAATTTTGCATCCACCCCGTTATCCGCATCGATAGTGATGGTCATGGCTTGCAGACGGTCGATGATGGCCGTTGCCTGGGGAAACTGGCTCGCTTGTGGAACCAGTTGCTGCATGGCGATGTGCGTGTAGTTCTTGTCCAGCACGGCCCACACCAGTCCATGGCCATTGGTCTCATTGATCAGCGGAAAGATCCGGTCGTCGCTGAGCAATCCCTGTGTCGTGCCGGTGCGCACGTCAATCAGTTTCTCCAGACCGGGGCGCGTGCCGAAAGCAGCAGTATTGGAATCAATGAAGGTGAAAAGAATATCCGCCGCGTCTTTCCCGCCCGCAAACGGAAACAGATGGTAACCCTTTACCTCGATCGGTGTGATCTTCTGACCTTTAAGGCGCGCTTCAGCGGACGACGGGTCGAATTCCCCCTGCGCTACGCCGACCACATCCTCTCCTTCGGAGGTTTGGATCGAGCCCCAGGTCAGTTCTTCTACTTGCGTGTTCGCATCAACTCCAGCCGTGCCCAAAAACTTCTCAAATTCGCGGAACCGTTTCGGCAGCATCTGTTCACGAAGCTGCGGAAACCAAGGATACTTCCGCGCCGATTTAAGGTCCGCGTAAGCGAACTCGCCCACGTCCTTGGGAAACATTCCGATCACGGCGGTGCTCACCGTTCCGGCGTGCGCTGCCCGCGGAACCGCCAATGTGGAAATGAAGAGCGCTGTTGCCAGCGCGCTCCCAAGCAGGAATTTCATTTGCCGTTTCACGTCTGGTCTCCTCAGTTCTCTAACTTAACGTTTCGCTGCGCTGGCGGAATCCTTCATCACGCGTGCGGAAAGCGCTTGTGCTTCCGATTTCATGCGCGCGGCGAAAGCCGCATCGGAGAGCGATTCAACGTTGATGATTACATTATCGACCGAGCCGCGCACTGCCGCTGCTGCCATTAGACGGCCCACTTGGACATCTGAAAGCATAGAGGGGCTCGCCATCGGTTCCAGTTGCCCGAGGCGGTCAAATAACTCGGCAGCTTTGCGAGCGACCTCCAAGGGCGCTTCCGCCGCTCCCTTCAGTGCCTGCTCAATAGCCTTATCTCGTCGCGATTGCTCTTCCGACGTCCCTTGCGACAGCTTGTAAGCGGCCAGCACTGATTCGAAAGCGCCGGCATCGCGATCGATCGATTCCGCGAGTTGCTTCGCGGCAGCCTGGAACTCGCTGGCTGCTTCGCTGAGCGGCTCGATGTAGGCGGCTTGCGATTTTTTCTTGCGCGAGAGGCCGGCGACCATTTGTCCAAGAGCGGCGCCGAGCGCGCCGGCCAGCGCGGCGACCGAGCCGCCGCCGGGAGCCGCCGTTGGCTGGCCCACCGCTTCCACAAACGGCAGAACCATGGCCGCGAGCCTGCCAGGCGCTTCCGAGGACGCGCCGCCCAGCGCCGCCTCCATACGATTCTCTAACACCTGCGCCGCCGAGAAGTTTTCGAGCTGCAGGTAGAAGTCGGAGGTCAGTTCGATGGCGCGCTTGGGAACGAGCCCCACGATTTCGCTGCCGGCGATTGTCACTCCATAGCGTTCCGCTTCGCGCTTGACCATCTCGAACACGCGATGAATGGGCGTCTGCTCGAAATCGGTCAGGTTGATGGAAACTTCCGCGATGTGCCGCGCTTTCAAATCCACGCCCATAGCCTTCACGTAGCGCAAGCCGCCATTTGAGAAGCGAACGCTTTTCGCGATGCGCTTGGCGATCTCGATATCGGGCGTGTTCAGGTTGATGTTATAGGCAATTAAAAACTTGCGCGCACCGACGACCACAGCGCCCGCTGTTAAATGCAACCGGGGAGCGCCTACATCCGGCGAGCGGTCCGGATTCTTCAGCACTTCTTCGCGCAGTCCCTCGAATTGTCCTTTGCGGATATTCTCAAGGTTGGTGCGGTCAGGCCGCTGCGCCGCCGCTTCATAGAAATAGACCGGAATTTTGTAGCGGTTCCAGATTTCGCGACCTGCTTTTTTCGCCAGCACGATGCAGTCCTCGATGCTGACCCCCTCTATGGGCACGAAAGGGAGCACGTCGGTGGCGCCCAATCGAGGATGCGCGCCGGAGTGTTTCGTCAGATCGATCAGTTCCGCAGCTTTGCCCACCCCGCGCAGCGCCGCTTCGGCGATCGCTTCGGGTTCGCCCGCCAGTGTAACCACGCTGCGGTTATGGTCCGGGTCGCTCTCGCGGTCGAGCACGAACACGCCGGGGATTTCACGCATGGCCGCGACGATGGCCTCGACCTTCGCGAGATCGCGGCCTTCGGAAAAATTCGGAACGCATTCAACCAGGCGCTTCATAGCTACTGCTTCGAGTCTTTGGAATAGATGATAACGCCGCGCTTCATGGTCATGCCGCAGAGGTTCACACCAAAATAGTACGGAATTTCGCGGTAGTCATCCACGTCAAAGGCCGCCAGGTCCGCATACTTGCCAACATCAAGCGAGCCAACGCGATCGTGCATCCGTAGCGAATAAGCAGGATTGATCGTAGCGGCCGCAATGGCTTCCGCGGGAGTCATGCGCATCTGCGTGCACGCGAGCGAAAGTATCATCGGCATGCTCACGGTCGGGCTGGTGCCGGGATTGAAGTCGGTAGCAAGCACGAGTATAGCCCCGGCATCGATTAGCTTTCGCGCTGGCGCGCAATGCGAGAGTCCAAGGTGAAACGAGCATCCAGGCAGAAGCGTGCATGTGACATTCGAAGCGCCGAGAGCGCGGATATCGGCGGCATTTATCTGGTCGAGATGGTCGGCGCTCGCGGCTTGTAACTCGATTGCGAGCCGCGCCGCTCCGCTGCGAGTGAGTTGTTCCGCGTGGATGCGCGGAATCAGCCCGTACGCTTTTCCTGCATTGAGAATGCGGCGTGACTGCGCCACCGTAAACGCGCCGCGCTCGCAGAAAACGTCGCAAAACTCGGCCAGCCGCGCTTTCGCCACTGCGGGAATGAAGCGCTCGACCAGCAAATCGATAAAAGCCTCAGGACACTTGCGAAATTCAGAAGGAACCACATGCGCGCCGAGAAAAGTGCGGGCGATGTCGAGCGGTTGTTCCTGCCGTAGCTGGCCAAGCACCTGCAAAATCCTCGACTCATTTTTCCAATCGAGGCCGTAACCGCTCTTCGCTTCAATAGTAGTAGTTCCGTGCGCCGCGAATTCCCGCAGGAAGCGCAGCGCGCGATTCTTCAAAGCCTGGGTTGAAGCGCGGCGCAGGGCTTTTACCGTAGACTGGATTCCGCCGCCCTTGCGCGCGATCTGCTCGTAGGTCGCGCCCGAAATGCGCTGCTCGTATTCATTGGCGCGGCTTGCGGGAAAAATCAGGTGGGTGTGTGAATCGACGAAACCTGGCAGCACCACGCGTCCGCCAAGGTCCAATTTTTCACTGTGCCGCGATTCTCGAAGCTTTTCGATTCGACGTCGCGTGCTAATCGCTTCAATGCGTCCGCTGCGCACCAACAACGCGCCGTCGCGAACAATCGAAAGCTCGCCGAGCGCGCCGCCCCGCCGCGAAACGGGCCCTCGCAGCGTCACAAGCTGCGAGCACCCGGTGATCAGCCAGTTCGCGGCGGTCATTCAGCGCTACTTCAGTTTGTCCGCGACTTTGGCGATGCCTGCCGCGGCGCAGGCTTCGTCTTTGTCTTGTCCCGGCGCGCCGCTCACGCCAATCGCGCCGATAGTTTGATTGTCAACCTTTACCGGCAACCCGCCGCCGAGCGCGATGGTTCCTTCGATCACCGGCGGAATCGGGCCTTGCTTGACCCAGAATTTCACCACGTCGATCGAAGGCATGCCGAGAATCAGCGCGGTGTAGGCTTTGCGTTTGCTTACGTCGATGGTTTGCGGGCCGCTTTTATCGTCGCGCAGAAACGCTTTTAATTGCCCATCAGCGTCCAGCACCGAAACGGCGATGGGGTAATTCTCGGCGCGGCATTTTTCGATGGCGCCTTGCACCATGGCCTGCGCCATGTCGCCTGAAATGGCTTTTTCCGTGACCAGCCCTTGCGACCTCGCTATCGGCGAGGCCGCAAAGAGCAGTGTAGAAGTTGATGCGAGCAGGATCAGCGTCCGAACCGGAGTCATCATGTCTCCCTCGAAAATGCGATTCCGCCTTTCATTTGCATATCAGGCAGTCGCGCCCTGTCCGCGATACGCAGGCACGAATTCTTCCGCGATGAAGGTTTCCATCGTTGTTGGCGTGGTGCTCTCAGCCGTGCGAGGTTGTTGCGGATCGCAAAGCCCTTCGTTTTCGCCCTTGAACAGTTCAATCATCAGAGCGGCCATGTTTTTCTTGAAGCCGCTTTGCACCAGCGCCTGCTCCAGCATAGGCAGCGGCACTTGCATGTATCCAAGGTTAGGCTTGCCAATGGCCTTACCGATGAATGCCGCCGCTTCGCGCATGGTGTAGTCGCGCGGCCCGAGCAGTTCCTGCACCGACGAGCCCGAGAAATTGCGCGCGGCCAGCCGCTTTGCAGCATAGGCGCCAATGTCCCTTGCGGCGATCTGCGGTTCACTTTTGTCCGGCGGAGCCGCGCCGGGAAGCGTGCCCATCGAGCGCAGCGGATCAATAGTGCTAAGCAGATTCTGCATAAAGCTTCCCGGGCGCAAATGCAGCACGTGGAGCCCGGGAATGGCGTTGAGTTTTTGTTCCAGACCGTGGAGCCCGACAATCGGGCCCGTTCCTTGCGGATGCTGCGCGCCGAGGCTGCTCAGCGTGACCACGTGCTTTACGCTAGCCGCCTTGATGGCCGCTGCGTAAGCATCGCTGATCTGATTTTGATAAGCGCGATAGTCCTCGGCTTCCATCGACGGCGGAATCATCAGATACACGGCATCCGCATTCTTGAACGCCGTGGTCATGGACGCCGCATCACTCGCGTTTCCGAGGAATGCCTCGGCGCCCAAGGCCACCAGCGGCTGAAGTCTGTGTTGATGGTGTCCGATGGCGCGCACCTTTTCACCTTTTTCAAGCAATGCTTTTGCTGCGACGCTGCCGGTATTTCCCGTTGCTCCGGTAATGGCGATCATGATCTCTCCTTTTCATGGGTGGTGTTCGCGGGCTGGTTCGTGGGTTGGATGGATGGAGCGTGTTGGATGGGTGAAGGGCTGGAGGAAATGGGAATTTTGATGTGAGACTTTTGCGCGAAGGCGATGGCGTCCGGATATCCTGCGTCCGCATGGCGCGCAATGCCGATGCCGGGATCGTTGGTGAGCACGCGCTCGATGCGCTTCTCCATTTCCTTGCTGCCGTCGGCGACGATCACCTGCCCGGCGTGCTGCGCATAGCCGATGCCCACGCCGCCGCCATTGTGAATCGAAACCCAGGTGGCGCCGCTCGCGGTATTGAGCATGGCATTCAGAAATGGCCAGTCGGCGATGGCGTCCGAGCCATCGCGCATGCGTTCCGTTTCACGATAAGGAGAAGCCACCGAACCGCAATCGAGATGATCGCGTCCGATGACGATCGGCGCTTTCAGTTCGCCGCGCGCCACCAGATCGTTCAGCGCCACTCCGAACGTGTCTCGTTCGCCATACCCGAGCCAGCAGATGCGCGCCGGCAGCCCCTGAAATCGCACTCGTTTTTGCGCGAGATGAATCCAGCGGCACAGCGATTCGTTTTGCGGAAACATCTCCAGCACAAGCTGATCGGCGCGGCGAATATCGGACGCTTCTCCGGAGAGCGCGGCCCAGCGAAATGGCCCGCGGCCCTCGCAAAACAAGGGGCGAATGTACGCGGGAACGAAGCCTGGAAAGTCGAAGGCATTTTTCACGCCCTGCTCGTAGGCGAACGTTCGGATGTTGTTGCCGTAGTCGAAGATCACCGATCCGAGCTTTTGCAACGCCAGCATCCCTTCCACGTGCCTGCCAATCGATTCGAGCGCGCGCTTGCGATATTCTTCGGGATTTTTCTGGCGCAGCTCAGCCGCTTGCGCCACATCCAGGCCCTGCGGAATGTAGCCGCCAACCGGATCGTGTGCGCTGGTCTGGTCGGTGAGCAGGTCCGGCACCACGCCGCGCTTGGCCAGCGCGGGAATCACGTCCGCGCAATTGCTAACGAGGCCAACCGATGTCGCTTCGTGCTTGCGCACCGCATTTTTCAGAATTCGCAGCGCTTCATCCAGATCGTTGACCATCACGTCGCAGTAGCCGCTCTTGACGCGTCGCTTGATCCGCTCGGGATCCACGTCGATGCCGAGAAACGCCGCGCCGTTCAGCGTCGCGGCAAGCGGCTGCGCGCCGCCCATGCCTCCCATGCCGCCGCTGGCGATTAGTTTGCCCGCGAGCTCGCCGTCGAAGTGTTTGCGCCCCGCCGCTGCGAACGTTTCGTAGGTGCCT
>DASZMG010000028.1:0-23119 GCA_035551975.1 Candidatus Acidiferrales bacterium
CTTTGGTGTCTCTGAATCAGCGCCCTCGCTGAGTTCAGCTCTTGTACACCGAAGCTGCTCCTCCATCGACCTATACATTCAAACTATACGTCCCAAACGGCCGCTCGGGGGAATGGTTCGAATGATCGCTTTCGGGTTGCCGACGATTCGTTCAGGATGCAGAATCGAATGTTGACGGGCCGTTTTAAAAATGCTCTTTCGCATAAGGAGCGTGAATCAAAATTCGGGTGAACGCAGTCCGGGGCAACACAAGAGAGGAGAATACGATGCAACTTCAAAGTAATTACTTTTCTGCTTATCACAACCTAAAGGTGACCCGTGATGACAACGGTGTTCTGGTTGCTGAATTCCACACCAACGGCGGACCGTTCATCATGACCGCGCAATCTCATACAGAATTTGTTGATGCCTTCTACCGAATTGCGCAAGATCGAGCGAACAAGATCGTGATTCTGACAGGCGCAGGTGGGGACTTCATTACTGACGTCGATTGGTCCTCTTTCGGCGATGCCTCCGATCCCGGCATTTGGAGCCAAGTTCACGACGAAGGCGTTCAGGTTTTGGAAAATATAGCCAACATACGAGTGCCGGTCATCGCGGCTATCGAGGGACGTGCCCATGTGCACTCTGACTACGCGCTACTTGCCAGTGTAATTGTGGCAGCGGATGGTGCGACCTTCCAGGATGTGGCCCACTTCTCTGCGGGCATTGCGCCTGGCGACGGAATCTTTACCACCTGGAGTTATCGCGCTGGAGCGGGACGAGCAGAGGCATTCCTACTGAACCCACAGCCGCTAACAGCACGCTCTGCGCACGAATGGGGAGTGGTTGCCGAAATTGTGCCGAACGGCAAGGCACTGAGCCGGGCGCAGGCATTGGCTGAGTTGTACCTGAAGGCCCCGGAAGTGACGCGTCGCAACACCCGAGTGCATTTCATCCAGCCCTTGAAGGAACGCATAGTGCGAGAAGTTGGCTACGGACTGTCACTGGAAGGAGCATCGGCAGCGGATCTCGTCAAATCAATGCAAGCAAAGAGTGAACCTGTCGCTCGGAAAGGAAAATCCGCATGAAGGGCACCGAGACCTCATAAACGGAATCATTCTGATACGGATGGATGTTACCGCCCGGTGTCCGACCTAAACCTCGCGGACACATTTTATGGTTGCGGCTAGGGGGTAATCCGTTCGGATTTCACGGCAAATTTCAAAGCAGAACAAATTTCAAAGCAGAAAAGGTGCGTTCCCACGCGCCGAGGGCAGTTCCCCCGAAATGCGTTTTTCGAGCGCCCGTGTGCCGAGTGCGATTAGTCGCTAGTTTCACTAGTTTTCGCGTCTAGTTTTCTCTCGGGTTTGAACTAGTCTCCAGTCGTATATCCCTGCGATAGCAATGCCGCAACATCTCCCACATGAATGTCTTAGCGCACGTCCCAGCAAGCGCTAAAGATCGGAGATGATTTGGCCTCGTTCGTGCACTTCTCGTGTGTAGACGTAAGCGGGAGAGCAAGCATGAGCACGGGGATTGATCTGAGTGGCTTCGCGTTCACCCCCAAGGAGAGCGAACTCCGCGAGCCGATGGTGCATTATTACGACGCACTGATTAGGCTTGACGAGGCCGCATTTGACGCGGGTGTTAAAGTCGAGGCGCAAGGTCAGCGGACCAATGAGCATAAAGGAGACTCATTGGCTCGCAAAAGGTATCAAATTGGATCGCTCATGCTTCGTAACAAATCGTGGATCGCTCGCTGGCGAGAGGACATTATTGGCACTGATGACGTAGTGCGGCGCGTTCGTGTCGCCCGCGTTGTCGGAACGCTGCTGGAGCTTCCCACCAAAAAACTTGCGCACAGAAGATTGGAAGTTATGCTGGCGCGCATCAACTCAGCCGGATATCGCCCTCAACGTGTGGCGACTCTTGCTGATTTTGTAGAACGCTGGAAAGTGGAGGTGTTGTCACAGCGGAAGCCGTCCACTAAAGCGGCAGCCGAAGGCCATCTGCGCAAATACATCATTCCGGAGTTAGGACGGCTGCGTTTGGAGGAAATAACCGTTGAGCGCCAACAACAGTTCATCGCCCGGCTTTCACCGCAGATGAGCCGAAAGACTCTGCTCAACGTGCTAGGAACACTCGGCTCTATGCTTGGCACGGCAGCGGCGTGGGGCTATGTGGCCGAGGCCATCAACCGCAAAAAGTTAACGCTTCCACATCACCGCGAACGATCCCAGCGCCGTTTCTTCACAGTTGAGGAAATACGCCGGATTGTCGCCGAAGCGTCCGAACCACTTAGCACCATCTGTTTTCTGGCAGCATCAACGGGAATGCGAGAAGGTGAACTGTTCGGCTTGAAGGTCGATGACATCGACTTCAAAAGCAACGTCATCCATGTACGTCGTTCCGTATGGCGCGGCAAGATTCAAGCTACAAAAAGCCGTTCCAGCGAACGCGTACTTCACATGCCCGCCTCACTGGCAGCACGCCTCAAGTTGTGCCTTGAGACGTGGCATCCAAACGCGCTCGGCTTATTGTTCGCGTCGCGTCAAGGGACACCGATCAGACCGAGCCACATCGTTCCGCGAAAACTGCATCCGCTCCTTGATCGGCTGGAAATTGAGCGGGCCGGTTTTCATGCGTTTCGCCACTCACACAGCACGCTACTCGTTGAGTTGGGTGCGCCGGTGACAGTCGCTCAGGCCCAACTAGGGCATAGCGATCTTGCCACTACAATGAGAACTTATACGCACCTGATGCCGCAAACGCAACGTGATGCCGTGGATCGTTTGGGAAGTGTTTTGGACCCTAATGGACTCAAACCACAGCCTAAGTTATTGAATTGATTGGAGCGGGATAAGGGAATCGAACCCTCGCCTCGACCTTGGCAAGGTCGCGTACTACCACTATACGAATCCCGCTGAGTCGCCAACGAAAAAGCTCGCAGGGGCAGATTCTAGCATAGGCAGAGTCTCGCGCTCTAGCTGAAGTTAAGTCACGATAGCGGGAGCCGTTTGCGAAAGGAAAAACGAGAGATTTGCTTTCGATACGACGGCGAGCCGAGTTATGGAACGAAGTCCGAGTGTCAAAAAACTACCGGACTTTTAGGGGTCCGTGTGAGAACTACAAACTTGGTTCCTCAGCGGCTGAAAGCCGCACTGAAACACAGTGCCTTACGGTACCGCTAAAGGCGTGCCCTGACGGAAATCAACGTTGCCACACAGACTATTTAGGCTGATCAATTCGGCCAGGAACTTCCAGCGAGCTCGTAGGGCGCCCAAGGGCCCGGGGCGCCCGTAGCTTCCTCGATGAGGTATTCGCCGGGCCAACACTCAGCAAGCTCCCGCACAATGCTTTCCGCCTCGCTGAGCCGTTCCCGCCAGGTGATCGCCAGAAGTTCGCCGTCGTCGAGCTTCCGAACAACATTGAATCCAAGTGCCATGCCTTGATAATCGGCGATTCCAGAGGTTTCTTGTGTGACGGAGGTCACGCTTGAGAGTGATGCGCCTCCGCTGATAGAGAGGCGCGCAAGCGGCAACGCAAGACTTCCCAGCGCTGACTCGTACAAAACGCGTTCGAGCGCGGCGGGCCACAATATGATGCCGCCCCTGACCGGGGGATAGGAGGTTCAAGAAGCAAGCAGAACCCTCACCACCATCCGCGGAAGTCGCGGCTGGGTTCGGGATGACAGGTTGGAGCGGGGGCTCCGACCCTCACCACCATCCGTTCAAGAAGCACAAACCAGATCCCCTCACCGCCATCCGCAGAACCCGCGGCTGGGTTCGGGATGAAGGGCCTCGATGAACGCGCAAGCGGCGAGGGAAACCTGAGGGCTTCTGACGTTCTTCGGCCGCCTGCCGATTGATTCAGTGCCTGTAGCCGATTTTGCGGATGAACTCATGCCGGGCGCGGGCCTCTTGTGGGCCCTCGACGCCCCTTGGCGAACTGCCGTCGATTACGCCAAGGACGCCGCGGCCCTGCTCCGTCTGCGCGACAATCGCCTCGACTGGGTTGGCTGTGGCGCAAAAGACAGTGCACACCTCGAAACAATCCCGCACGCGGCCGAGCAGGTTGATGGGATAGGCCTGGCGGATCAGCAAAACGAACAGATGGCCGGCACCGATGGCCTGCGCGTTGGCGATAGCGGCGGACCTGAGTTCTTCGTCATTCGCCTCCACGCGGATCAGGCACGGCCCGGAAGCTTCGTTAAAGGCCACAGCGAATTTCGCGCCCGGCACCGAGTTGACGACAACTTCGAAGAGATCCTCGGCTGTTTTGATGAAGTGCGACTGCCCCAGAATCAGATTGGCGTTCTCCGGAATTTGCAGCCGCACGTTTGTGAGTTCCATTTTTTATCTCCGCCGGGTAAAAAGTTCCCAGATTTGGAAGCCAAGGAAAGCCGCGAATTATAGCCCACAATTGAAAATCAAGAAAAAGGCCCATTATCCGCATCGCATAATTCTTCCGCAACGCTCGCCGCCATTGGAAACGCGCGTGCATGGAAACTTTGCAACGCCCGATGGGTGGTTGCATCTACTGCTTAGGGTCGTACAGCTCGAACGTACCGCTCTTTAAGATTTGCGGCAGTTTCGTGCAGCCAGGATTGGAAGCTTTTAGTGATCATCCGGACCATTCAACAGGCCAAACGGTTCCTCAAGATTCTCATCGGGTTCACGCTTCTAGCGCTGGGCATCGTAATGATCGCTACCCCCGGACCGGGCGCTCTGACCATTATCCTCGCTCTGGGCGTGCTGGCTGCGGAGTTCGTCTGGGCGCGCCGCCTGCTGGATCGCGTCAAAGAGCAGGGCGTGCGAATCCGGCAGACCGTTTTTCATTCCCCCAATCGAGCTTAACTTCGCTTAAGTTTTCTCCTTAGCGAAAGGTCATTTATCGCTTCCGAAGCGTTCTATAGTGTGTTCTGATTTCTGGCGGAGGCTTCTTTCATGATCGGTACGCCTGGATCTCCCACTGCTTCCAACGGTCACTCGAATCCCCGGCAAAATGTGGCTTGGGCGCAGCGATGGCGCGGCAAATGGGCGTTGGTCACGGGCGCCAGCGCGGGAATCGGGCTGGCGTTGGCCCGCGAACTCGCTGGAGTGGGTGCGAATCTGGTTCTGACGGCGAGGCGCGTCGACCGGCTGCAGCAACTGGCCGGGGAATTGAGTTCAGCGCACTCTATCAAGGTTGAGCTGTTGGGCGCTGACCTAGTCCGGCCCGAGGTACCACGGCAGATTTTTGAATTCACAGCGGCGCGAAAGATCGAGATCGAACTGCTGATCAATAACGCGGGGTTTGGCGGCTTTGGTTATCACCACGAACTGCCGGAATCGCGCATTGCCGAGATGATCCAGGTAAATTGCACGGCGGTGGCGTTACTGACGCAACTGTTCGCGCCCGCCATGATTGAGCGGCGCCGCGGCGACATCATGATTGTCTCCTCGGTAGCTGCTTTCCAGCCGGTGCCGTTCAATTCCGCCTATGCCGCGACCAAAGCCTTTGACCTGCTGTTGTCCGAGGGTATTGCCGAGGAGCTGCGGGAGTTCGGCATTCGTGTATGCGCACTGTGCCCAGGATCGACGAATACGGAGTTCCAGGAAGTGGCCGGGCAGCCGGACCGCATGTTTCGCGTGGCGGAAACGGCGGAAAATGTGGCGCGAGTGGGGTTGGACGGCCTGATCAAAGGCAAAACGGTGACAATTTCCGGTGGGTCAAACGCGATGATGATCGCTGCGGAACGGCTGGCGCCCAGAGTTTTCGTAGCGAAGATGGCGCGACGGATGATGCATCCAACGGAATCCAAGTAGTCCGGTTTTCACTCCCCGCCAAAGCTAAGGCTCGCTGCGGAAAACGTCATACCGGGTGATGGTATAGCCAAGCGCCGCACCGAGGAACACATCGGAAGGGAAGTGGGCCCTGTCGGGAACTCGCGAAAAGGCGAAGACCGTTGCGATGGTGTAGGCCGCGAAGGGTATCCATCGATGATGTCCGTATCGCTGAGCGATTACTGTCGCGATAGAGAAAGCACCCGCCGCGTGTCCGGAAGGGAAGCTGCTCCCTTTGCCGAAGGGAGTAGTGCTGCTTCTGAAAAACGTATGTGAGAAATCGCCATCAGGGGGAATGGCTGACGGGCGGTATCTCCGGCTGATCACTTTGATCACCACATGGGGAATGGCGCTGTCAGCATACGCTTCGGCGGCAAGCAGCGCAGTCTGCTCGGCGTAACTGCTGTGGCGCACCAATCCGTAGAGATAAAGAGAGGCGGGAACAGCGGCCTCAAAGGTGCCGGTGAAGGCGCCGTTAAACGTTTCGTTGAAACGATTGAAGTCTGTTGTTTTGGCAAAATAGGGCATGGTGTGAGGATCGGAAGCAATCAAGGCGGCAGTGACTCCCACGATTGCCAGCGTGGGCACCCAGTGCTTCCCGTGAGCCAGATCCACCGGGAATAGCCACACATACTTCTGGTCGTGAAGAATATCGAACGGGAGTGTCTTCCACGAGACGTCGTGGGGCGGTTGGTTCGTTTGCGGCAAACCGGTCTGCGGCAACGGGAAGGATGGTTTGGACTCAGCCGACGAGCTTTCCGCAAAGGGATTGAAGAACGAGGCGCGAGCGACCGAAATTGGAATTTGGCTCTTTTCTGCAGCCACGCTCTGTGCTGCCGCTGGGTATGACGCGGCACCAAACAGCAGCGCAAGCACCAGGAGAAGTCGGCAGTTTTTTGAGACATGCCGGATGTTCCGGCTGGAGGAGAAATGCATGCGCCGGTGATTCTAGTCGAATCGCGACGCGGACCAATCCGAAGTGTTCCCTAGTAAGCGCAGAAAAGTGAGGTACTTATTGGTTGCGAAAGGAAATTATCAGCTTAGTCGCCATGCGCCCAGCTATGGCCGTTTCCGTTTCCATTCGAGCCCTTGGAATGACGGAGGGAAGCCACGAAAGGGCGGAATACCAGCTTAGCGACATAGCTTTCGGTCGCGGTGTCCGCTTGGTCGCTGTGCGATTCAGCAGAAGCCCGTGTCCCGCGATCCATATTCTGCATGGGGTTTTGCACCGCTTCCACCGGGCGGTGACGACTAGGGTCCAGGACTTTTAAGATGCGTTCCTGTAGCAGGGAGAGGACGGTTCTCGGGTCGGCTGCGGCATCAACCGTATCGAATTTGTAGTGTTCACTGAGCCGATCGAACTCGGCCAGAAGCGCTTTCTGGTAGTTACAATAGCTCTCAAACATATCCAGCCGGGGAAAGAGGTCCATGCCGGATTCCCAATAATCGAATCCGCGCGAGAACACCACCCGTGGAATCAATTCCTCGATACCCACACGCAGATAGAAGATGGCATCCGGTTTTAGCGCCACGCTGTAAAGAGACTTTACCCATGCGGGGCTGACCCCCCTTACGTGGGCGCGGGCCATCAGTGAATAGATGTAGCGGTCGGTGAGCACCACAAACCCGGCGCGCAAAGCCGGGGCGATTTCATTCTCCAGGCGATCGATAAAATCAGTGGCGTAGAAGAGGCTTTGCGTGACGCGGCCCAGGTTGTTTCCTTCCTTGGCGCGGCGAATGCCGTCGCCCGCGAGGGGAGAGCGGGTCATACCCGTATCGAGCACGGCATGGCCGAGCTGTTCGAGCCACGGTTTCAGCATGTTGATTTGGGTGGTACGCCCCGCGCCGTCGGTTCCTTCGATCACGATCAGCTTGCCCGCAAGATCAGACAGCTTCATGCCCGGCAAAAGCTTTCCGTACGTCTGCCTCATGGCTTGACCCTCAATTCCGTGGCGTTTTGCAGTTGGGATTGGGCGATCTGCCGAACCAACACCTGCTGTTCTTCTACGGGGAGAGTGGCGTCGATAACCGTGAGACCAAATTCGTCCACCATGCGCTCGTATTCGTCCAGAATGCGGCCCTGAAACATGCGGAAGCTCTGGATGGGGTCGTCACTCAGCCCCAGATCCATTCCCGCCTCGTAATACTTGAGGCAGTCGCGGGCGGCGGTGATGCGGCCAATGGCGGTTTCCAGCGGAACGCGGAAGTAAAAGGCTACGGTTGGAGGCACGGCGAAATCGTAAAGGTCGCGCACCCATTGGCGGTCCATTCCACGGGCTACGTTACGGGCAAACGCAGTGTATACATAGCGATCACAAAGGACGACGGCCCCGGCTTTCAGCAGCGGCAGGATGCTTTTTTCGGTGCGGTCGGCGAAGTCGGTGGAATGAATGAGCGAGAATGTCGCAGGCGTGAGCATCTTTTTCTTCTTGCCAAGCTTGGTGGTGTCCTTCACCAGCGGTGAGGAATTCCACTCGCTGAACACCACGCCATAACCCTTCGATTCGAGCCATTTGTGCAGCAGGCTGAGCTGCGTCGATTTACCCGAACCATCAATGCCCTCCACAATGAACAGCCGGCCAGGATATGGCTGGACGGAGCTTCGCTGGGGTTCGGGCATCAGCGGCTGAGTCGGCAGGAAAACTTCGAACGGCCCAATCCTGATGTTGGAATTCAGATCCATGCTCACCTTTCTAGTAGACGTTTCAAAATTAGAATTTTTGAATAAAACACCTTTAACGGGGGGATTTCACCTGTAATGGCGGTGCGATGTTTCAAGTTGGTGAATGGAAGGTTCTAGTACCCTCCACACGGTGTCCTTTTCAATCTTCGTCCGGGGGCTATACTTTCACTTAGGCGGCGGGTAGGATGAAGTCATCCCGTACATAGAAATATCGAAAAGGAGTATCTCGCCATGATTGAGGAAGCCATTCAGAGTTATCGGGCGGTCATCTGCCAGTGCTGCCGCCAGCCCATTCCGCTGCCGGGCATCGTGCTTCATATTGAATCGACGCTGGAGCAAAACGACTCAGATTTTGGTTTCGAGAAAAACGAGCGCGCTTTTACCCTGCGCTGCCGGTCCTGCGAAAAAGAGATGTCCTACCGCACCACCGACATTGTCGACGTGGAAGGCATGCCAAAGCCGCGGATGTCACGGGCGTATGGGCGGAAAAGGGAAGGGAAGTTGTCGCGGGCGGCGAACGCTTAGGCGCTTCAGGCCGGCTGGGCCTACTTCAGAAGGCTTAAACTGCTGAATTTTGATCGAATCTCGTGGCTTCCTGTGCGGATACCACGCTAATCGGGATATAGACAGTCACCCGGGTTCCGCTCGGGCTGGAATCGATTTGAAGCACTCCGCCTAGTTCGCGCACTCGCTCGCGCATTCCCGCCAGCCCGACGCCGGTTGCAACTCCATCTTTCTGGTAGCGCTCCAACACATCCGGCGCGATGCCTTTGCCTGCATCGCGAATGGTCATCGTTACGGTGTCCGCGACACGTTCGCAGTGAAGCGACGCGGTGGAACTGCCGGAATGGCGATGGATGTTGGTCAGGCTCTCCTGCAGTACGCGGAATAAAACCAGCTCAAGATCGGCCGGCAATCGTTCCGAGAAGCGGATATCGACAGCAATCTCCATGTGGCTGCGCTTGACCAAGCCTTCCACGAACCATTTGGCAGCCGAAGCGAAGCCGATTTCGTCCAGCAGCGGCGGATGCAGCAGGTGGGAAGTGGTGCGAATTTCGTTGAGAGCTTCTTCCGCGAGCGCATCAATGTCGTCGCAGAGCTTCTGGGTTTTAGGGGTGAGCTCGCCCGAGCGCTTCAGCGCATCGGAGGTCATGCGCAAGGCCGAAAGGCTTTGTCCGGCGGTGTCATGCAATTCGCGCGCAAAACGGCGGCGTTCCTGGTCCTGAAGGTGCAGCAGGCGCGCGGAGAGCTCGCGCATCTTCTGTTCGGCTTCCTTGCGTACCTTGATTTCACCCTGAAGGTTCGATAGCGTCGCGACGAGTTCGTGAGTGCGCATTTCGACGCGGTTTTCCAGATCGTCGCGCGCCTCGCGGAGTTCCCGTTCCACTTGTTTGAGAGCCGAGAGGTCGATGACGAAGCACATCCACTGCAGTGGACGCGTCTCCAATACCGTGGCGCCGATAAGAATCGGCACACGCCGTCCGTCCTTCCGGATCAGCTCCTTCTCGAACGGAGAGCAGGCACCCATGGTCTTCATCTCTTCCAACGCGCTCATGTCTCGCGGAAGCTGTTCAGGGGGCGTCATGGCGGTCCAGCCTATGTTGCGGGACAGATCCTCGCGGGAATAGCCGATGATATCGAGAAAAACGTCGTTCGCCTCGATGATGCGATTCCTGTCGGCGATGGCGATGCCGATAAGGTTGGACTCGACGAATTGCTGGAAGCGGAACACGCTCTTGCGCAAGGCTTCCTCAGCGCGTTTGCGCTCAGTAATGTCCATGGTGATGCCGATCATGTGCGTGGCTTTGCCATGTTCATCGGGAAACAGCGCGCCGTGGGCCCAGATCCAGCGCTCGCTGCCATCCGAGCGGGTGATGCGGCACTCATAATCGAGTGGCGGACCGCCCAAGGCTGCCCGCTGAATCATGGAAAGCACCTGGTCACGGTCGTCTGGATAAACGTGCTCGAGGAATCTGTCGACGGTCCAGTCCGGGACCAGCGCGTCATAGCCAAAAATCTCATCGTGCAGAAGCGAGCGGGAAACCTTGCGAGTGGCGATCTCGAACTGCCATTCGGCGACGTGGGCGGACTCAAGAGCGAACTTGCGGTTGGCGTCGCTGCGACGGGCGGCAGCCTCGGCGGCCTTGCGCTTGGTAATGTCCGTTGCAGCTCCAAGAACCGACAGGCGGCCCTGACTGTCGGGCACCAGTTTGCCGCGCGCGAACAGCCAGCGGATGGAGCCATCGGCCAGGAAGATGCGATTTTCGACCTCCAGGTCTTCGCCACGCCGGCAGCGTTCCGCAGCCGCTTCGATTACAGGAACGTCATCGGGATGCACGCGGTTGAGCAAGTGGCTGCTGTTAGTAATACTTTCCGACGGGGCGATGCCAAACAGCCGCTTGGCATTTTCGTCGAATTCGAGAAATTCGCCGGTGTTTACGTCCCAGCGGAATGTAGCGGTGTCGGAGGCGGCCAGGGCGGCGCGAAGCTGCTCTTCGGTTTGGCGCAACTCCACTTGAGCGATCTCAAGCCGCATCATGGTCTTGGCGATGTCGTTGTGCAGGGCGGTTTCGGCGTTCTTCTGCTCGGTAATATCGTCGATCACGGACATGATGTAATCGGCTGCGCCGCGGTCATCGCGAACCATGCTCAATGTTGCGTTCCCCCATACAATGGCGCCGTCCTTGCGGATATAGCGTTTCACCATGGCGAAGGAGTTCACTTCACCGGACCGCAGCTTCACCAGGTTGTCGTGAGTGGCCGCTTGGTCATCAGGATGGGTGAGATTAATGAGGCGCTTGGTGAGGAGTTCCTCACGGTCGTAGCCCAGGATTTCGCAGAGCTTCTGATTGACTCGCAGCAGCTTGCCCTGGGGGCTGGCGTGGACCATACCCACGGCGGCTTGCTCGAAGGTCCAGCGGAAGCGCTCCTCGCTTTCACGCAGGGCGCGTTCGAGAGCGGCTTCGCGAAGCAGGGTTTCCTTGGTGTCGATTACCTGCGGACGCTTGGCGATGGTTGAGTCTGGCTCGACCGAGAAAACCTCGTGCCGGCTTACGGTTTGTAGCGCGTTCATCAAGTCGTGAGAGATGGCCGACTTGACCACATAGCCCTTGGCGCCCGCTTTGAAGGCCTGGCGAATCATCTCCTTGGAATCGTGCTGGCTGAGAATGAGGATTTCTATTTCGGGGATGGATTGCCGGATGGCGCGCGTGGCCTGCAGCCCGTCCATGTTGGGCATGCTGATGTCCATGAGCACGACGTCTGGCTTGAGTTCGCGGGCTTTTTCGATGGCGTCCCGCCCATCGACGGCCTCGCCGCAAACTTCCCAGTTTCTATCCGCGGAAAGCAGGTTGCGGAGACCTTGACGGATAATTTCGTGGTCGTCAGCGATCAGGATACGCATGGTTTTAGAAAGCGGGAACTTGCTGGGATTTGGAACCCGCGGTCAACCCCCGAAAATCCGGCTGAAGCGCGTATTAACCTTTGACGAGGCGCCTTAGTGCCTTCCCAAGCCGAGGCAATCTCGCCGGTTGAGTTCCGATAAACGTATTGGAATTCAGCTGCGCGTCAAAGTCAAATGTTTCCAATGCCCAGGTTAGCAAACACGCCCGGATGAATATGGTTGCGGCGGGTAAGCATTCAGCCGGAGTATCTTTTGCCATGAATACGCATCATGTCGTGAGGCCGTCCGATGGGACGGACGCCAGGAGAGTTCATGAATGACTTCTTGAAAAGAAAAGAAACGCAGCGGCAGACCTTGCGCGAACTGCTCGCGCAGAGTGAGCCAGTGCTGGCCCCTGGGGCGTACGACGCGCTCTCCGCGCGGATCATCGAGCAGGCCGGATTCCCGGCGGTTTACATGACTGGCTTCGGAACCGCTGCGTCATTGCTGGGGCGCCCGGACGTGGGCTTGCTAGGCATGTCCGAAATGATTGCGAACGCGGCGCGCATCGCGCAGGTGGTCGACGTGCCGGTGATTGCCGATGCCGATACAGGCTATGGCAATCCGCTGAATGTGATTCGCACCGTGCGTGAGTACGAGCGCGCGGGCGTATCGGCAATTCATATGGAAGATCAGATCCTGCCGAAGAAATGCGGCCACATGGAAAACAAGCAGGTGATTGCCGCCGAAGAAATGACCGAAAAGATTCGCGCGGCGGTGGAGGCGCGCACTTCGCCGGATTTTCTGATCATCGCTCGAACCGATGCGCGCGCGCCGGAAGGTCTCTACAGCGCTTTGCGCCGCGCGCGAACCTATCGTGAAGCCGGAGCTGACATGCTTTTCATTGAGGGTCCGCAGAGCGAAGAGGAAGTGACGGAAGTTGCGCGCGCATTTCCTCAAGTGCCGCTGCTGTTCAATTGGGCCGAGGGCGGGAAGACGCCACCGATGCCGTTCGACCGGCTGAAAGAATTGGGTTACCGGCTCATCATTTTCCCGATCAGCGCGCTGCTGGTGGTGGCGAAAGCGGTGCGCGAAGTGATGGCGCAGATTCGCAAGGATGGCACTCCGATTAATGCCGCGCGCGATTTCATGAGCTTTAAAGAGTTCAACACGCTGGCCGGGCTGACGGAAATTCAGGAGATCGAGCACAAGTTTTCCGTGCGGAAGTAGGCCCACTGGCACGAGCCTCGCGCATGGGCCCAGCGATACAAACAAACCCAATACAAGTCCGATTTGTTTTCACCAAAGATGGCTTAACACGCGCGATATGAAACCTTAGGGTTACGCATTATGAGTGACCGTAAGGTTACATATTCTGTGGTCAGCGCGGCTTTTAGCGCCCTGGCGGATCCCACGCGGCGCGCCGTTCTGGAATTGCTGCGAACACGCGGCATGGCTGCCGGAGAGATTGCCAAGGCCTTTCCCGTTTCGCGCCCTGCTGTGTCCAAACATCTGCGGATGCTGCGCCGCGCCCGACTGGTGCGCGAGCGGCGCGAAGGCCGGCACCGCGTCTACGAATTGAATGCAGCCCCGCTGCAGGCCGTGGATAGTTGGCTCAGCCGGTATCGAAGCTTCTGGCAAAGCAGTTTGAACAATTTGAAGGCAGTGGTCGAAGTGGACGAAGCGCAAGGCAAGCACGCAGAGCAGAATCGTAAGCAAAAGACAGAACGAAAGAAGAAATAGAGCAGGAGGGCTTATGGCCAGTTCCAAAGCGAGTGCAGACCCCGATGTAATCGTCAGCGAAATCCAGATTGCCGCGCCTCCGGAAAAGGTGTTTCAGGCGCTGGTCGATCCACAGCAGGTGGTGAAATGGTGGGGACAGATTGGCATCTACCGCTGCACGGAATTTCAAGTGGATCTGCGCGCCTGCGGCAAGTGGCGAAGCGGAGGCACCGGACCGGATGGCCGAGCTTTCGATGTGCGCGGAGAAATTCTGGAGGCCGATCCACCGCGGCTGCTGGTTTATTCCTGGGTTTCAAGTTGGACAGGCGATGCCAAGACCACCGTGCGCTGGGAACTACAGGCAAACGGCCAGGGGACGCTCGTGACCGTTCGCCACAGCGGTTTCGCCGCGCATCCGGAGCTCGCGCAGCGCTACCGTGGCTGGCCGCGCATGCTGGGATGGTTGCAGGCGCTGCTCGATCGGGGCAAGACGGTGGACGACCGCAAAGCCGTTACGCCGGGTTGGTAACCTGGCCGTAGTCCAGAGTGAGGACTTAGTTGCCCGATGGCAGGTTTTCTGGCCAGGAATGGCAGGTATGGCACACCGTGGGCGCGTTGTGCGCTTGGTGGCAAGCAATACAACTCGCCATGGATGTGACGCCCGTAATCTCCGCCATGGCACTCAGTTGCGCCACTTGTCCGTGGCACATCACGCATTGCATTCCGGCCTGCAGATGCGCGCGGTGACTCCAGTTCACGCCCGGCGTCAGTTGATAGACGCGTACCCATGGCACTGGTTGCCCTGATTTGGCAAATTCCGCCAGCTTTTGAATGGCGGGCTTGTCCTTGGCCACATCGGTGTGGCACTGCATGCACTTGCTGGTGGCCGGAAACGTCATCATGTTGCCGGGATCAGGATTGGTGTGGCAGTTCTGGCACTTGAGTCCAAGCGCGAGATGAGTTTTGTGGCTGTAGGGAATCGGCTGAGCGGGCGCCGGATGCGGAGCGACGTTGTCCGGAACCTGCTGCTTGGTTTCTTGCGCGCGAGCGCCGAGCGCCAGCAATAACGGAAGCGCTAAAACGGCGGCAAGAAATCTGATCGCCCGTTTTGTGCCTGCGATTTTCATTTGGTCCCCTGAGCGCATCTCAAGCCTTCCTGACCACTTCTTCGAGGCTCGTGCCGTTGTCTTTCAGAATCACTGAAGCGGCGTTTCTTCCCGGCATTCCGGTCACGGAACCGCCCGGCGCGGTGCAGGATCCTGTTTGATACAAACCGGCAATCGGCATCCGATACTGCGCCCAACCGGGAACCGGACGCATGGCTCCGGATTGCGCGAAATCGTTCGCGCCGCCATGAGCGCTCCCGCGCCACATGGAAGGATTCATGCGCTCGATATCGAGCGGGCTTTCGATGAATTTCGCCAGGACCTTATCCGGGGTGAGATTCGGCGCAAACTTTCGCAGGTGGTTCAGGAGGGAATCGGCGACCTGATCTTTGATTTTGTCCCAGTGCTCCGGCCCTTCCTTTAGCTGATAGGGCAGATTGCTTTCGATTTTCACCGTGTGATAGCCGGCGGGCGCGCGGCTTGGATCGACCACGCTGGGCGAAACGATCTGCAGGCCGGGAGGATTGTCCAGGTCAAGATCGCCCATGGCATTTTCGTAATCAAGCAGCAGGTATTTGCTCAGATTGGGCGAAATGGCCGCTTCACAGGTGGAAATGGTGCCACCGCCCGCAAGCGGATATTGGGGAGGCTCGCTGGTGGCATAGTGCAAACTGATCATGGCGTGCTCAGGCTGGAAAAGTTCCACGCCGTCGAGAAAATCGTCGCCCCAAAGTTCGCGGGGCGCCATGTCCACCAGGTGCTTGATGTGAATGGTGGAGATGACCGCTTTTTCGGCTCGGAACGTAGAGCCGTCAGCGCAGCGCACGCCTGCGCACTTTTGTCCCTCGATCAGAAGCTCGGTGACGGGCTTATTGGTTTGGACCACGCCGTTATGCGCTTCGATGAAGCGGGCGAGTGCCACGGCCAGCGTGCCGGAGCCGCCTTTGGGAACGGGCCGGCCGTTGATTTGCTGTACCACCAACGAGTACGCCTGCCCGCCGGTGTTCTGCGCGCCGCCGGAAACTGAGCCGAAGTGACCGCAGCACAAGCTGCTGCGGCGCATGTAATCGCTCTCGAACATTTCGCAGACGAGATCGTATCCGGACATGGCGAAGCGCCGCTGCCACACGCCGGCCTTGGGAATTTTTGTGTTGCCGGTTCCCGCTTCTCGCGCTGCCGCTGTTGCCGCAGTGTGCGCCTTGAATTCCGCCACCATGGTTCGGAAGGTCTGCGCGTCTTTTTTCGAGAAGCGCGAGATTGTTTCGCAGGTGCGGTCGATGTCGTGCCACACCGTGACGTAGTTCCCGTCGATGAAGGGAATGTGCATCACCGGATCCGACTCGATGTATTCGCCGTAGCCGTAGTCGCGAAGGTTCAGTTCGTTGTTGCGGACGAGGGGATTGCCGGAAATTCCGGAATGCACGCTGGAGCAGAGGTCCTCCTTGAACCCCGGAAGGCAAACTTCCTGAGTCTTCGTCCCGCCGCCAACGGTGGGGCGCCCTTCGAGAACGAGGACTTTGTAGCCGGCCTTCGATAGGTATGCGGCGCAAACCAGGCTGTTGTGCCCGGCACCGGCGACGACGAAATCGAAGCGATCGCCCGCGGCGGGTTCTTGTGGCAGGCGCAGCGGACTAAAGGCGAGTGGTGTGAGTGCCGCCGCACCTTTGATGAAACCGCGCCTGGTAATTTCGCTCATGGCTGACCTCTTTTCCCTGCGCCAAGTCGGGATGCGCCGTCAGGGACGCACCCACACAATCCGAGGGTGATACATTACTGCGGCTAAGCTGGACTTACAATGCTTAAAACGCCACAATTGTTGCCTGATCGTCCAGGCACAAAGGTAAAAATGGACCCCCTGTCAAATGTTTTCATGGCCATGCGGGTGAAGACCTCCGAATGTATCCGGCTGGAATTTAGCGGCTCATGGGGTTTTCGTTTCGATGGTTACGAGCACGCGCATTTTGGAGTCGTGAGCCGCGGCAATTGCTGGCTTTCGACGCGGGGAAAAATCGAGCCCACTTTGCTGAGCGCGGGAGATTGTTGGCTATTGCCGCGTGGCGACACGCACAGCTTGTCAGCGTGTCGCGATTCAAAGATCCGTCCTTACGATGACGTCCGCGGCCGGAAGGCGGGGGGATTGCTGCGCTACAAGGATGGGCAAGGGCATTTGACCAAGATCATCGTGGGCAATTTCACGTTTGACGAATCCAGTGGCAAGTGGCTCACCGACGTACTGCCGGAGGTCATCACGTTTCGCATGGATCGAGGGCACTCGGCGGCCATGCCGACCATCCTGCAGATTCTGGCGCTTGAATCACAGACGGAGAATATGGGATCGACGGTGGTGGTGAGCAGGCTCGCCGATATTCTTTTTGTCCAGGCGATTCGCGCGCACGCGGTCCAGGCCGGCACCACAAGCGCGGGATGGCTTCAGGGGCTGGCGGATCGGCAGCTTCGCCTCGCTCTTCGCGCCATGCACGAGGACTTCGGCAAGGAATGGACAGTTGCGGATCTCGCTTCAGTCGCGGGCATGTCGCGGTCCGCGTTTGCCGCTCGATTCAGCGAAGTCTTGCGCGAATCGCCCATCGAGTACCTGACGCGCTGGCGGATGCACCGGGCCATGCAACTTCTGCGCGATGGCGATCTGAAAATCGCCAAAGTGGCCGGTCTCGTCGGCTACGAATCAGACGGAGCCTTCAACAAATCATTCAAGAGAGCGATTGGAATTGCGCCCGGCGCCTATCGAGCTGCTTTGTTAAAGGCAGTCAACCTCACAGCAGACCACAACGCCTGAGAATCCCAAGGGCTGAGATGCCTGCAATTAACAAACGCTTTTAGCGGCGGCTCTGAGGAGAATCGCAACGCTGGGTGAAATCAGGATGCGACCCCTGCCGCTTCCGCTTTGCGTCGCCGCGGCGCCTTTGCGGGCGGCATTGCGGGCTGCTTACCGAGCAATTCGCTTTCGGCCTGTAGCCAGTCTTGCAGGTCCCACCCATGGTTGTATCCGCGCTGGACGAAAAACTCGTAAGCGCGCAGAGCGATGGCGTGGTGCGGCGGCTGAGAAGTAAGAACGGTGGGTCCGGGATTTGCCTCGGCGGACTTTTTCTTTGCCGGCATAACTTGTCGAGTACCTCCCTGTTGCTTTTCTAGGTTTTGGGCATGGGCGGAAAATCAGAATAACGTCCGGCATGAAAAAGGTCCAATTGATTAAGCGGATGCAGAGAATCAAAAGCGAAGAAAGAGTAATTAAGCTACGTAGTAGACGGGGCTACGCCTCCAAAATGCCCAGCCATTGCTGGCTCCGATTCCGGCTCGATTCAATTCTTATGAGACGAAGCTTCGCCGCGTGAGTCAGTTGGCCGCGTGCTCGTTGCCGCCGGCAAGATAAAAATAGCCGACTTTATTGTTCGGGGCGGAGCCGTACCACATGTGCCCCTGCTTATCCATGAAGAATTCTTTCATCATGTTTTCGGCGTGGACGTAAGGATATTCGGTGATATTGCCGGTCTTGGGATCAAGCCGCCCCATCACATCCATATCATCGGACGAATACCAGATGTTGCCGTGCTGGTCGATTCCCAGCGCGTAGGGCGTGGGATCGGGGCCCGGCAGTTTGTATTCCTTGAATGCGTGCGTGTTGGGATCGAAGCGGTCGATTCGCCCGCCGCGATATTCGGCCACCCAGATCATTCCATCGGGAGCAATCTCGATACGCCGCGGCCAGCCGCCGGGAGTGGGCATAGCAAAGCGCTGCACTTTACCGCTGTCGGCTTCGGCGAAGCCGATTTCGCCGCCCTCTCGAAATTCGGCGAACCAAGCGTTTCCGTTTTTATCGATCTCGACGCCATAGGGCGAAATCACATCCTTAAAATGCGTGAACTCGCCGGTCTTGGGATCAAACACCGTGAGTGGCGCGTTGACAGCGGTGCCCCACACGCGGCCTTTGGAATCCGCGCGAACCGTGTGTTTCGAGCCGCCATTTTCAAGGCCCTGCATGCCGGGAGCATAGGTGTCCTGATATTCGGTGATCTGCTTGGTCTTGGGATCCAGGCGAGCCAGCTTGTTGGAGGCTTGCTCGGCGCCCCACACGCTGCCGTCAGGAGCAAGAATCACCGAGTGGATGCTGGCGGTGCCTTTGTTGGGCACCACGTATTCGTCGATGTGTCCGGTCTTTGGATCAAGATGGCCGATGCGATTGGCAGGCCCAAAGTCGGGTATCCAGATGGAGCCATCCGGCGCAGGGGTGGCGCTGAAGGGCATGCGGTTCGGTCCGGGCATGTCGTATTCCACATAGACGATATTGAGCGCATCATTCGCCACCGGACGCACCGTTTTCTGGTATTCAGGCATTTCGGCGGGCGACTTGGGCAACTTGGAATCGACTCCGAATGCGTCATTCAAATAGTTTTCCACCGTGATCGCGTCCTGATCGTTGAACACGTCGGCCAGGCGCGAGTGCATCACGGTGCGCATGAAGGTCACGGCCTGCACCCAGCCGTCATGGTCGCGTTTCACAGCAGCCATGCGGCTCTGGAACATATGGCAGGCGAAGCATTGGCGCGTGATCAGCTGTTTGCCTTTGCCGTCCGGCAGAAGCTGCTTGCCCTGGTAACCGGAAAGATCGGCCCAGCGAACCATTCCAGTTTGTAGCGCAAAATCCGCCGAGGAGTTTTCCTTCGCAGTCAACTTCACGCCGGACTTTGGATCCGCTTTGTAGCCGATGGCGCGGATGCGCAGGTCGTACTCACCTACGGCGAGATTGTCGATGCGATAGCGGCCATCGGGCGCGGAGAGAACATCCACGGTGATTTTGGTGGCACTGTTTTGCGCTTCCACGAAGGCGCCCTTGAACGGCATGCCGTCGGGCCCTTTCACCATGCCAGTCACGGTGGCAGCGCTCGTGAATCCTGCGGCCAGAAGAAAGCCCGCCACAAAGCAGGAGAATTTTTTAGCGGTCGACATGGAAGCTCCTATTGCGCGAAATTGCGACGAATGCGGCGTGTCTGTCTTGAACTGCCGAAAATATTAGCGCGGATTGGCCACCAGGCAAAGCTGTTCGTATCTGCTGCTCGTGTTGCGGAGGGCGCGAAGGATTTTAGCCGGAAATCAGGAGAATCGTGGATGGGAGCCACCGGCTAAAGTCTGTATTTTGCAATGTGTGGCTGCTTTAGAGAGTGGCAACGGTTCGGCACAACTCCGTCTAATCATCAGGAGGTATTTCCTATGCTCAAGCGAATGCGTCTTTCGTCCGTATTAATAGCCGTACCTCTGTTCGCGCTACTGGCTGGATGTTCGGCACAGGTCGGCTATCGTACGTACGACCCGTATTATCACGATTACCATACCTGGTCGGATGCCGAGACGCCCTACTACAACCAGTGGATCATCGAAACCCATCACCGTCAGGGGGATTACGGGCACTTGAACAAGCATGACCGCGAAGACTACTGGCGTTGGCGGCACGATCACGGCGACCATCACTAGAATTGAATCTACATTGTGTCGCGAATTCACGGCGGGACGCGCAGAGCGTCCCGCCGTTTTCTTTTAAATGAGGCTCGTTCTTTCAAATGAGGCTCGCCTTCTAGAGGGAGTTGAAAAAGAGAAAGTAGGAGGAGGACCACAGCGCGGTAGGAATAGTGTGTTGTGGCCGCGCGGTGAGAATAATCTTGAACACCTCAGTTTCCGAAGCGAGTTCGTCCAGGAAAGCGCCACCTGTGGTGGCCATATCGGGCTGCAGGAGCGCCATCTCACGCAGGGAGTCGTAGATGACTTCGCTGGCCGTTGCCATTGGCGTGGCGAAACGGTTAGTGCGGAATTGCAATACCGAGTCGATTTCATGGAAGTGCCAGGCGATGCAGGCGACCATGGAAACGGCGCGCTCGAAGCGGTCGGCGTGCTGGGCTTCCGCCGAGGGGCCAGTGTCGGCAGGCGGCGGACCAATAAAAGGATCGAGCACCAGCATCACACGGCGCTCATCCTCGCGCGCGTACTCGCGCACCATCAGACGTCCCGAGCGCGCGCTCACTTTCCAGTCCACAAAGCGAGCTGAATCGGTTATTTGGTACTGCCGCAGCGAATGCAGTTCGTGTCCGCGCCCGCGGAAGTAGCTGGCCATCTCGCCGCTCAGCAACGGCAGCACTTCGTAGACCTGCCCGGTAGGCTCCACTCGCGGGTAGACCACGATGTCGATGGCGGAGCTGACCTGGCGCGTTTTCTCGAAGAATCCGAAAGGGAAGCGGGTGCGGATACCGAAGGCATCCTGCCGGTAAGCCCCGCGGCGCGGAAAGCGCAACTCCACCTTCTGCACCATGGCGCCTTGGCTCGGAATATAGGGGAAAAATACCGGCTGCGTGAGCACGTGCGGCTGACCTGACTTATTCTCGCCTATTACCCGCAACGAAAACGAGGGCCACCACTGCTTCTGATTGCGCAGCTCAATTTCCGCCAGCACCGGCTGCTCGGCGAAAATGCGCTCGGGCAAATCGAATTTCAGATCGACTCCGGTAAGCACCACGCGCGAGAGCACGCCGGAAATCAAGATGCCTGCCAGACAGCAGCCGAGAATCATGAACAGGAGGTTGTTACCGGTGTTCACGGAGGCGAGCACCAAGATAAAGACAGCGCCAAGATAGATGATGCCGTCGCGCGTGAGCCGGTAATCGACCTGGTAGGCGATCCATTTGAGACTCGAGCGGCGGGCCAGGGCCGGAACGATGGTGATGGCCACCCATCCGGCCAGCGCCAGGGAAAATGCGGCGGTGACTGCGGCGAGGAACATGCGGCCCTGCTGCGCCACCGCTGCGGAAAAAAGCGCCAGACTCAGCGCTACCGAAAGCGCGAGCATGGCCACGGCGAAGTTGCGCCAGCCGGAGCGGTCCGAGGCACGCCATCGGGAGAGCATGGAGGTCGACGTTTCGGTGGTGCTCATATGTGCAGGACCAGGCGAATTGAAAATTGAAGAGAGATCGCTCGTCGCTCTGCGCCGACCCTAACCGGGTCGCGGACTGTCCCCTGCGACCCTAACCGGGTCGCAAATTCGCTCGCCCGGGATGACAACGTGAAATAAGAGCCAGCGCCACGAATTTGGAACAAAGCGCTCGCGACCGGCATGTTCGTCAGAGGGGAACGCGCGTCGAGTCGATGATTTCGCGCAGGATGTTTTCGGCTTGTTCTGATTTTTTCTGGGTGGAGACGTACCGCGAGCTCACCACGACGCGATGCGCGAACACCGGAACGATGAGCTGCTTGAAATCGTCGGGCAGGCAATAGTCGCGGCCTTCCAGGAAAGCGCGCGCTTGCGCCGCGCGATGCAGCATCACCGCGCCGCGAGGGCTCACGCCCAGGCTGAGCTGCTCGGTTTGCCGCGTGCGCTCGATGATGTCGAGCGCGTAGTCGAGCAGGCTGTCGTCGACTTTCACGCGCGCGACAGATTCCTGCATGGTGAGCACGTCCGCCGCGTCCATGATCGGCTCGATCTGCTCGGCGACGCTGTGTCCCGCCGTGGCGGCATTGTTGCGGATGATTTCCTTCTCGCTGGCCCGCGCCGGATAGCCCATGCGGATGCGCATCAGGAAGCGGTCAAGCTGCGACTCGGGCAAAGGATAGGTACCGTGGTGCTCGATGGGGTTCTGCGTGGCCAGCACCAGAAAAGGATTCGGCAGCGGGTGGGTGTGGTTGTCGACGGTAATTTGCGCTTCGTTCATCGCTTCGAGCAGCGCCGACTGCGTTTTCGGAGTGGTGCGGTTGATTTCATCGGCCACGATGATGTTCGCGAACACCGGCCCGGGCTTGAACTCGAAATCCTGAGTCACGTGGTTGAACACGCTGATGCCGATTACGTCGCTAGGAAGCAAATCTGAAGTGAACTGAATGCGCTGGAAGGAGCAGTGGAAGGAGCGCGCAACGGCATGAGCCAGCGTGGTTTTGCCCACGCCCGGCACGTCCTCCAGCAGCAGATGCCCTCGAGCGAGCAGCGCCACCAGCGCCA
Organism: Candidatus Acidiferrales bacterium; assembly: GCA_035551975.1. Taxonomy (GTDB): domain Bacteria; phylum Acidobacteriota; class Terriglobia; order Acidiferrales; family UBA7541; genus Palsa-295. The sequence goes on from DASZMG010000028.1 coordinate 22,691, forward strand.
TTTGAATTACTTCTTCCTTGCCCTTGACGACCCTCGCGATGGAGCGCTGAAGCTCGGCGAGGCGGCTGCTGGCGTTGGCGGTGGTCGTTTGCAATTCGCGCGCCCTTCTGTTACAAAAATTGGGTTTGGTTCGGGGCGATTAGCTCAGTGGTTAGAGCGCTCCCCTCACACGGGAGAGGCCCAAGGTTCAAGTCCTTGATCGCCCACCAACAAGCTCTAATTCTCCCATCATTTCGTCAACTGCTTGAAACAATGATGTGTTAGCTGTGTTCAAGAAGTGATTTTTCTCGGACCAGCGGATACCTTCGGGCCACAGCGAAAACTGAAGTTCCATCCTGTCTTTCAGTTCCGCATTCTTCCACCAGTGGGCAAGGTTCTGCACACGTAACTCCGCTGTTTTCATCAAGTCTTCCATCGTGCTGCGTTCAC
>DASZMG010000029.1:0-42047 GCA_035551975.1 Candidatus Acidiferrales bacterium
ACGTTTCCTGTCCGGCCTTGATCGCATCCGGCGTCGCTTTCAGCGGGCTCTTCACCGCTCTTGCTTCGGGTGGAGCAACCCAGGGTACGTAAGGCTTTTCCTGCGCCCTGGTCTGAACTGCGCTGGAGAGCAGCAACGCAACGGCCCCGCAGCACAGCGGTATCCAAGCGGCGCGTCCAGCAACCTTCGTGTTGCCTTGAGTCATACGAAAGCTCCTCTTTATAACTGGGTTTATCGGCACCTGATGCCTAACAAGGTAGCAAATTCTCTTTCAACAAGAAAGGTGCGCTGCGAATAAAACCAGGTGTGCGCTGCGAGTCGCCCATTGACTTTTTCTTTGCCCCTCTTATGAACAATCCCGCATTTGTGCTGTGATCGCAAGCCAAGGAAGACATGCCAGGGATGGTTGCGTTCCAGTTACGCCGGATTACCCTTGATTGACACTCTTCCGTAGCGATTGCTAGATTGAATTGCTTCTACTTATGCGGAGATTTCTTCTGACGCGCCATGTTGTCTTGTTCTCCCTGATCACCGTTTGGCTCTGCGGTTGCGCCGCCAGCACCAAAACCGCCGTGACGCCCGCCGCGGCGCCTCTGCCGCAGAGAACCGCCGATAAATCCGAGCTGATCGCCCAGTTCAATAAATTAGCCGATTCGATCCATTCCCTGAATATCGCTGTTACCATCCGTTTGACGGCTGGTTCTACCTACACCGGCACCATCGAGCAATACCATGAAATCAACGGATTCATTCTTGCCGAAAAGCCCTCGAAAATCCGTGTCATCGGACAGGTGCCCGTAGTTGGCAAGAACATTTTCGACATGGAAAGCGATGGCGAAACGTTCCACATTTTCATCCCCTCAAAGAATCAGTTCCTGGTAGGTCCCGCCAGCCTGGAGCGACCTTCGGGAAAGCCGATCGAGAATTTGCGGCCGCAACATTTGATCGACGCTATTTTCTGGCGAGCGATTCCTCAAGGCGTTCCGGTCCTGCTGGAGCAAATTGCCGTCCCCCCGGCAAGCTTCTATGTCCTGACGGTGGTTCGCGTGGCGGCTCCGGGCGCCAACGGGGCCACGAATTGGGAAATTGACCGCAAGATTTGGTTTGATCGCGCCAATTTCGACCTGGCTCGAATCGATACTTACGATGCAACCGGGAACACCATTTCGACCATCCGCTTCAGTAATTGGGACATGTTTGGCGCGGTGCGCTATCCCAAACAGATTTTGTTGGATCGCCCGCTCAACGATTATCAACTGCAGCTCATGGTCTTGAAATTGACCGTCAACGGAACCATCGCGCCTGATCGCTTTGTGCTGGCCCAGCCTCCGGGAACCGAACTGGTTCGCGTTGGCGACGAAACCAATGCCGGCAAACCTGCAGGCAACCAGCCCGGAGACCAGCCCGAAGACAAAACCGGAGACGATAAACCTTGATTCAATACATGATCCTGCAGAACGTTCTCCACCGGCCCTTGCGCACCCTGATCACCGTGATCGGCATCGCCGTCGAAGTTACCCTGGTGATTCTTGTGGTTGGATTGACCACCGGCCTTATGACCGAGTCTGCCAAGCGCACCGAAGGCGTCGGTGCCGACGTCATGGTGCAGCCACCCTCCGCTTCCGTCTTTATGGCCTTCAGCGGAGCTCCCATGCCGATCGCCATCGGCAAGAAACTCGAACAGTTGAACTACGTGCAGGCCGTCGCGCCTGTGCTGGTTCAGTTCAACTCGGTGAATGGTTTAGACATCGTCTACGGCATCGATAATGCTAGTTTCAAAGCCGTTTCCGGCGGCTTCACCATACTGCGGGGCCACGGATTGGAAGGTCCCAAAGACATTCTGGTGGACGATATTTATGCCAAAGGGAAGAAAATTAAAGTTGGCCAGACCCTTCACATCCTCGCAACCGATTTCAAAGTCGCCGGGATCGTGGAGCACGGCAAAGGCGCCCGCCTGTTCGTGCAGTTGCCCACCTTGCAGGAAATGTCAGGCGCACAGAACAAAGCTTCCATCTTTTTCATCAAGGCCGATCGCACCGACCATGCCGCCGCCGTCACCGACGAAGTGAAGCAGCTTCTGCCCGGCTATGAAGTGCGGCCGCTGAAGGACTTCATATCCCTGATGACTTCTTCGAATATTCCGGGCTTGGCCGTTTTCATCAACATCATGATTGCCATTGCCGTGGCCGTCGGCTTCCTGGTGATTTTTCTTTCCATGTACACCACCATTATCGAACGCACCAGGGAAATTGGTGTTCTGAAATCGCTCGGTGCCTCGAAGGCTTATATCGTCGAAATTATTCTCAGCGAAACAACCCTGCTTTCGCTGTTCGGTTTGGCTGTTGGCATTGGCCTCAGTTTCTTGCTGCGATATATTTTCATCAATGCCTTTCCATCGATGACCATCCTGATCACGCCGCGCTGGGTGCTCATTGCTGGAGGCATTGCTATCGTTGGCGGCCTTTTGGGGGCTTCTTACCCGGCCTGGATTGCCAGCCGCAAAGATCCCGTGGAAGCGCTGGCTTATGAATAACGGCTTCGTCGCGATTTTAAGCTTCTGGGAGTTCACGGACCACGAACTCCGTGATGTCAATTTCGCGTAAACAAAATTCGCCTTGCGAATGGATTAACGCTACTGCTTCAATCGAGGGCTCTCGCTATTTTTCGGCGTCCGCCTGGCACGCGGCCACAATCCCCGCAAAAATCAATATCACAGTGACTTTCCAAACGATCGATTCGTTTCCTGTGGTTTCCTGCTTTCGTGCCTTATTGCTGAATCCTCCTGGCCTCATTTCCGTTCCCTCCTGATGCGAATTCTTTCACTTTGCCTGCTCGCAGCCTGTGATCCGCATCACCGGGAGAAGTGACTTCCGTCATGCTGTTCGAGAAATTAGGAAATGTGCGGAATGCAGCACCCGGTCAGCGGGATTGTTTGGGAGGCCATGGTTTCGGGACATCGATTCGATATTTATATGACTATCTAACGATGTGAGCGCGCCAAATCCTCATTTCGGTTTCACGCGCCTCCCTTCGACGTTACAATAATGGTTAACTAGGATGGGGATACTATGGATCGCGCCGAAATTGAGAAAATCTCCAAAGCGCTCGCCGACGAGACTCGCTTGAAAATCTTCGAGGCCATTTCCGCGAGCGATCACATGAATTGTGGCGAGATTGTTTCCATGCGCGGCGTCACTCCGGCTACCGTTTCACATCACCTGAAAATTCTCAGCGAAGCGGGACTGATCTCCTGCCGTCGTGAAGGACAATTCGTATACAGTGCGGCAGTCCCGCAAAAAATAGCGGCCTATACCTTGGCTTTGAGAAAAATGGCCCGCAAAAGAAGAAAGAAATCGGCGCAATAACGCTTGCCAACCCTGCCAAAAGGGATATCGGCGGGCGGTTTCACGAGCATTGCTTCGGTGAGCGGGCTAGGCACAGGCTGCAAACCCGCATAGAATATTTTGGTCCGCAGGTTGTCTCACTCCAGTAGGGAGCCGGCGTGGAGCCGATACTTAAGACAGAAGATCTCTGGAAGGTTTATCACACTGGCAAGGTGGAAGTGCTGGCCTTAGCCGGTGTAAATGTGGAGGTTATGCCTGGCGATTTCATTTCCATCATGGGCCCTTCCGGATGCGGGAAATCCACCTTGCTGCACGTGATGGGCGGCCTGGCTCAGGCGACTCGTGGCCGTGTATTCCTCGATGGTAACAACCTGAGCGCCCTGAGTGATGCGGCGCGCACCCGCCTGCGCCGCCACAAGGTTGGATTTGTTTTCCAGCGCTTCAATTTGCTTCCTACCCTCGACACGTATCACAATATCGCTCTCGCGCAGCACATTCACGGGAATGGCTTCGATCCGCATCGTTTTGAAAAGGTGATCAAGCTTTTGGGGCTTGAGGACAGGTTGAAGCACAAGCCTTCGGAGCTTTCCGGTGGCCAGCAACAGCGCGTAGCCCTGGCCCGTGCCATCATCAGCGAACCCAAGCTTGTGCTGGCCGATGAACCCACTGGGAATCTGGACACGAAAAGCTCGGAATCCGTCCTTTCGCTGTTGCGTCAGCTCAATCGGGAAATTGGACAAACCATCGTCATGATTACACACAACCCCGACGCAGCCACCTACGGCAACCGCGTGCTCCATATGCGCGATGGCATGGTCGTTGACGGCACAGGGCATTGAAATGGCTAAGTTCTGGCGTGGCGTTGTGCACACGGTGTTCTGGTCGTATGAGCGGGGCAGTTGGCCCTACGACATTATGGTTCTCACCATCGTCGCCTTCGTGCTGCTCACGCCCCGAAACTGGTTCCACGATCAGCCTCAATCGGTGGCCCTTGGCAGCGCTGGCGTGCAGATGATGTCTGAGGACATCGCCGCGCATACGCGCATATACCGCCTGGATGCCAAGGTCTTGCCCGCTGAAAAGCGCCGCGCAAAATCTGGCCCTGAACTCGAGCGCGAAACTCACGATATTCTCAGCCGCAAAATCGACGATTTGCAGGATCGCACCTTCCAGGTCGTTCAGATCGATCCCGTCAGCGACGGCGACGGCTCGGTGCTCTACTACGACATAACCTTGCGTTTGTAGTTCTTCCCGCGACGTCTCTTCTGAAACCCCCCACGATCAAGTGCGTCGTATCTGTGTGCTATGATGAGCGTAGTGCCCACCTTCGTCGCGAGGAAATCCCTTTGCTTTTGAAGCGAATTTCACACCTTTTTTTTTCCTCGTTGTTCGCCGCCTTCATACTTTGCTGTGCTGGTCTGCTTCGCGCGCAGGGGCGTTCGGCGGTCGTTCTCGACAGCGTCCTAAAAAATCTCGATGACCAGGCCGGCAGTTTCAAATCTCTCTCGGCCGATGTGCAGCGTACCAAGGTGACCGTCGTCGTCAACGACAAGTCCACCGACACCGGCAGCATCCTTGTTCACGGCGACAAAATGCTCCTGGAAATCAATCCCCCCGACCAGCGCACCGTGCTCCGCACCGGCGACAGCTTGTTCGTTTACACGCCAGGCCTGAAGCGCGTGGAAGAATACAATCTCGGCAAGAACCGCGCGCTCGTTGACGAGTTCATGCTGCTCGGCTTCGGCACGCGGGGCAGCCAGTTACGCGAAAGTTATGACGTTACCTTGGCGGGTGAGCCGTCTCTCGACGGCAAAAAAACGGTCGAGCTGGATCTGATCCCCAAAACGCAGGGCGTGAAGAACCAGTTCTCGAAAATTGAAATCTGGTATGACCCTTCTACTTGGCTTCCCGTGCAGCAGCAGTTTTTTGAAACCGGCTCGGGCGATTATTCTCTTGTGCACTATTCGAACGTCGTGAAAAATCCGCAGATACCCGAGTCGAAGTTCAAGCCTCATTGGCCCAAAGGCACAGAAAAGATAAAGCCTCAGGGCTGAGCGCTTCATCTTTCGTCTCTTCGTAACACTCCGCTTATGTTTTCGATCGGGATTTAGTAGCCTGTGCGGTTTCCATCTCGAGAAGCGCGTTCTTTCGCTCAAGGCCCCAGCGATAGCCCGCCAGCTCGCCACTTTGCCGCACCACGCGATGGCACGGCACTACCACCGATACTGGATTTGTGGCGCAGGCCCGAGCCACTGCGCGCACCGCACTCGGCTTACCGATTTTGCGCGCAATATCGGTGTAAGTGCGCGTCGCGCCGTAGGGAATGCGCCGCAGCTCTTCCCACACACGCCGCTGAAACGCTGTCCCGCGCACGTCCGTAGGCAAGTCCAGATGCGGCTCGCGTCCGCGCAAATGCTCCAGAATTGTTTCTGTCCAGCCGCGCAGATTTTCCGGGCCACCGCCCTCCCGCGAGAGTTCCGCGCCGGGATATTCCTTTCGCAGCGCCGCTTCGAGGTTGTCGTCCGATTCACCAAGGTAGAGCGCGCTGATTCCCCGCGTGGTCGCAGCCACTAGCAGCCGCCCCAGCGGCGAATCCACAATTGTGTAGTCGATTCGCATTCCCGCTCCGCCTTGTCGATACCTGGCTGGCGTCATACCCAGTTGCGCGGGCGCGCGTTCGTACAGCCTGCTGCTTGATCCAAATCCTGCGTCATACAGTGCGGTAGTCACGTTGTCTCCTTCTTTCAACCGCGATTTCAGGCGCGCCATCCGTTGCGTGTCGGCATATTTCTTAGGTGAAATTCCGACAAGCCGCCGGAACGCGCGTTCGAGTTGATGCGCTTTCATCCCACCAATCGTTCCCAATGCTGCCAACGACAAACGCCCGCCCGCTTCTTCTCCAATTTTCACCCGCCGCTCGATCTCCCGGCAAACGCGCGCCACTGCGTCGACTCGTGGGTCGTGAATTCGCGCAAAGCGCGGGCGGCAGCGCAAGCAAGCACGAAAGCCGTTCCCTTCCGCCGCCTGAGGCAACGGAAAGAAGATCACCTGTGCGCGTTTTGGTTTTCGCGAGGGGCACGAGGGACGGCAGTAGATTCCCGTCGAGCGCACCGCATAGACAAACTCTCCGTCCGCGGTACGGTCCCGATTTTGAACCGCCTCCCACATTTTCCGTTTCGAGCTTCGCGAACTGATTTGCCCTGGCTGCATTTTGTCTCGCCCGATTGAGCAATTTCTGCTCGCGCTTACCTTAGCGAAGCGTCACGAAAAGAACTATCCGCTTCTCGCGTCCAAAATTTCCGCCGTAACTCCTATCTTCTCAATGGCTACCGATGTGTCGAATGTGTCCTAATGGTAATCCTGTAGGCGAAATTCAGGCAAAACCGCTTGACGCATTGTGGCGGTCAGAGCGATAGTCTGAAAACCAAAAAGGAAGTAGCAACAGAAACTCGGGGAGAAGTGTCATGGGTGCTGTTCCAGAGAGAATTGGGCCGTGGGCGGGAGCCTCTCCAGCACATGAATTTGAATATCTTACCGAGCCGATTCGCGCTCATACCGCGAAGCCGAGCCCGCGAAACTTTTCGCGCGTTCCCACTCACGCTGTTGGCGTAGCTCACGAGCGCCGGCGTTATCCGCGCGCTTCGCTCTGCCTGCCGCTGCGTCTCACCGGCGTCGAAGGTGTTGCCGAGCCGATTCCCGTTACGCTGGTAACCCGCAACATCAGTTCCAGCGGTGTCTATTTTCTCGCGCCGCGCGATCTCAAGCCTGGAACCGCCATCGAGCTGGAAGTTGCGCTGGTGGAGCGTCCGCTTGGTTTTGGCCGCGTCGAAATGTGCACTGCCGCTCATATCGTTCGCACCGACGACACCGATACTCCCGGCTGGCGCGGGTATGCAGCGAGCTTCGACGATTTCGAAATGAAGCGTGACGACGTCATCCCTCTCCGCTACCAAACCGCTTGATTCTGAGTTGTTGTCTCTCACTGTCATTCTGATCATTTCCGAATGCCGGCATTCGTCCGATTGCAGAGCACGCGCATTCGCCGAAAAAATCGCCCTTGCGAGGCAGCAAAATCATGACGATTAGAGCTGCACGGCATGGTTTGTTTTGAACGAGTTGCATTGGAAATTACTCGGCGGACACTGACGATTAGAAGACAGGGAATTGGCACTGGAAGTTGGAAGTTTGAAACGGATTGCGAGCGAAGGCGAATTGAGCCCCGATGGGTACTCCGGAAAGCGCGAGGCAAGGCCGTTCCGCACGGCAGGCACCGACTCGTTCGCTTCCTTTTCGGATTCATGCGGGGGAACCGCGGTGGACGATGAGGTGCTTGGGCGGATTGGCCCAGCGGCCGTCGTTAGTGAGATGTGCGGAGATCCGGACGGCCTGGATGATGGAGTCGGGAGTGACTGGGATGCGGTCGACCTGGTCGATGATGTGTCCCAGGGAGAAACGAAGGTTGTGGGAGCGTCGCTCGTGCAACCTGAAAGCGTGAGCGTGGCGGTAGATGGCGCGATCGGTGAGATTGTAGCCTTGGGCGATGGCGCGGATGCTATGCCAGTGGAGAAATTCCTGCTCGATAAACTCGCGCTGCGGGTGCTGGCAAATGGTGCACTTGCGCTTGTGCCGTGAAAGGGCGGCGCGGGAAGCTTTTTCTGGAGCGGTGGGTAGAGCTTGAGCGGTTTGGGTGATGCGGCCTTTCTTCTTCACTTCTTCACCTCTACACCTCACGTCAAGATAGAAAATTCCGTGCGCTCGCGCAATTCGTATTTCTACGGAACTGGGCAGGCTGGGAGGACTAGGACGCTGGACGGCTTGGCGAGTGACTTAGCCACTCGAATTCTGTTTCTGCATTTCTCTGCTACGATTTTATCGTGACAAAAAAAACATTGGTGCCCCGTGCCGTCCTCCTCGATTGGGACGGCACTCTGCTCAACTCCTACGCGTCCGACACGCGGGCCTACCTTTCGATGTTTCGCGCCTTGAAAATCGAATTCAGCGTCGCCGAAATTGAGCGGCACTATTCGCCAAACTGGCACCTCATCTACGAAGCCGCGAAAATTCCGAAAAAGCATTGGGTGCGCGCCGACCGCCTGTGGCGACGCGCGTACGCCAGCGAAACGCCGAAACTCTTGCCCGGCGCACGCAGCGTGCTGCGGCAACTCCGCGCGCGATATCGGTTGGGAATCGTCACGGGCGGCAGCGGCCTGCGCGTGCGCAAGCAGATTCGCCTCTTCGAATTTCACCGGCATTTTTCGGTCTGCGTCTATAGCGAGGATACTGCAAAGAAAAAGCCGCATCCGGCCCCGCTTGAATTGGCGCTGAAGAGGATCGGCATGAGCGCCGAAGAATGCGTGTATGTGGGCGACGCTCCGGAGGATATCGAAATGGCGCGCCGCGCGGGCGCTCATGCTGTCGGCGTGCTCGGCCCGTTTCCGACCGCTGATCGCATTCGCGCCGCCAAACCCGACGTGCTGCTTTCCTCAATTCGCGAGCTACCTCAATATCTGCGAATCCTGGCACAGAACAATGGAACAGAATAAAAGAGCGGAGCACACGGCGGGCATTGCGAGATTGCTTAACTTGTGGGCAATGATTCGCTCGCGGGTCTCATCCCGAAGCGATTGAACTTTGCGACCCAGTTAGGGTCGCGATAGAACGGAACGATTCGAGGGTTCTCTTCGATTCTGACTCTACCGAGGGCTCGCTACAGGCGAAGCATTGTTCTGGGGGGATGCCACCGGCGCGGCTCCAGCCGTTGACGAAGGTGCCGCTGGCGAAGCCGGTGCCGTTCCATCCGCGGAGACCGGTTTGAAATCCGTATCGCGAATCACCAGCCGCAGGTGTGTCTGTGTCTTGTCGGCCCCATCGATGTAATCATCCGAATTCGTGTAGGTCGGCAGCCAGTATTTCTCCTGAAAGTTTTGCCGGTAGGTTTCATACATCTTGAACGGCCGGCCGGAATCGTTGCTGGTGTCGCTCACGAATTTTCCATACGTCTTCACGATGGCGAGGTCGTGGTCGTCCACCCAGATGGCGCCTTCGAAAAACGTCCGCGTGCGGCTGAGTTGCTTCGGTTTTACCTGAAAAACATAGGTATTCAGATCGTCAAGCTTGTCCTGCCCGGCGTAGAGGAAATTGTAATTTGCGATTTCACCGCTGGTCAGGTAGAACTCCGGAAAAGCGATCATCTCGCGCACTTCCTCAAGCGACAGGCGCATCGTCGTCAGCGTCGATTGCGGCTGTCCTTTTACGCGCCAGAAATGCCCGTCGGATTTGGCCACCACCGGCCCACTGACGGTCAGCTTCCCTCCGTCATCAACGAGCTCTTCCACACGAACCGTCTGGTCGAAGTCGTACGTGTCAAACGCCTTCTTGTTCAGGTCCTCGTTGGCCGCGAATTTTTGGATGATCTGTTCCACCGGGATGGGCGGCGGCCCGGGATGCGGAATCGCCGAAATGCGGTTCACTTTAAATTGCGGCGGCGGCGCGATCGGTCCCTGGTCCTGCGCGCGCGCGACCAGCGCGTATCCGCAGCACAACACTATCAGCGCCGCTCGTTTCAGCGCCGTCCTCGCTCTCGGCATTCTCCGGAATGTTGGTCGCTCAATCCCCATAACTAGCTTAGATGCTCCCGCCACGCTTCGCGTTCGCGCCGCGCGAGGTGCCCATAAATTACTATAGCCCATAGCGATCGCCTCGATCTGCATGGCTAGGGTTGTGAGGGTGTTGATGTTATTTGGATCTTTTGGCTTTCTTGAACTCGAGCATGTATTGCCGCCGTCTCTCCGGTCTCGGCAATATCGGTTCGGGTCGTTCCAAGATGTATTGAATAAGGAAACCACCAAACAGGCAGAGAAATCCAAAATCGATAAATTTGGGGTGCTCGGTACTAATAACAGCGGTTGCCTGTTTACTAGCCGCCACTGGGCAACTACCTGCTACAGTAAAGGTATGATTTGGGAATGCAGTAATGAACGACTGGTCCTGCCAGCAGAGAGATGTGCTACCATCCACCCCAGTAACTATGGAAATCTTGGAGGAGGTAATCTGAATTGAGTAAAACAACAACACTCCACCAAGAAGATTTAGAAAAAGCGCAAACCGTGCAACCTTGTGTCGATCCACCCCGATTTCACCTCGATTTGCTCGATTACGCGACTCTGCTTACGTTCCTATTCGGAATCGGCGGCATAGTCTATTCTCTGCTAACTCACAAGTAAATCTTCAACTGACCAAAATTAGAACGATCTCCAACGTATGAGCTCATTTCGGCTCGCCTTTTCTCCACAGAGTTCGACCCTGCCGCCGGATTAGCCCCTCTATCATCTGCCGCCGAGACGACTCTTTTAGGGGCAGTTGTCTTATATTACGTGCCCGAGAACGTAGTCAATTAAAATGTTGACTACGTGCCCGAGTACGTATATGTTACGGGCATGGTAGACGAAAATAAAGATGCTATGGAAGCCGCGAAGGCCCTCTCTGCCCTTGGCGCTGCCAAGGGCGGTTTGGCCCGGGCTAAGAACATGACAGCATCAGAGCGTAGTGACAGCGCACGCGCGGCTGTCCAAGCCCGATGGGCAAAAGCCGGTAAGGAATCTATTCAGCGGGCTACGCACCTAGGTGAGCTGAAGATTGGCGACGCAGCGTTGCCGTGCGCCGTGCTGGAAGATGGAACTCGCGTTCTAACCCAATGGGGCTTTTACCGGGCAATTGGACGCTCGGGTAGACCTGCGGGCGGCTGGGGATCAGATGTCGAAAAGGTAGCCCCTTTTCTTGACCTAGATAACCTCAAACCCTATGTATCCGTAGAGTTAGCCGCTTCGAAACCCATTCAATTTGAATTGCCGCGTGGCACAAAGGCTTGGGGTTATAAAGCGGAATTACTGCCAAAGGTTTGTGAAGTCTATTTGAAGGCTCGTGCCGAAGAGAAGTTGCTAAAATCGCAACTTAAATTTGCTAAAGCTTGCGAGATTCTGACCCGTGGATTGGCACATGTCGGGATCATTGCGTTAATTGATGAGGCGACTGGATATCAAGACGAACGCGCACGTGACGCCTTAGCGCAAATTCTAGAAGCTTTTATCGCCAAGGAATTGCGCCCTTGGGTTCAAACCTTTTCCCCTGAGTTCTACAAGGAAATGTTCCGACTGCGGAACATTCCTTATCGCGCAGATGTAAAGAGACCTCAGTACATTGGGGTACTGACGAACGATTTGGTTTATTCTCGGCTGGCTCCGGGCGTTCTTGATGAATTGCGCAAAAAAACGCCCCGCGATGAAAAGGGACGGCTGAAAACACATTTGCACCGGCGACTCACCGAAGATGTGGGCCACCCGAAGTTGCAGCAACACCTTTCTGCGGTTACTGCGTTAATGAAGGCTTCTGATAGCTGGGAACAGTTCAAACCGATGGTCGATAGGGCACTTCCGAAATACAAGCGCCTTCCTTTGTTTGACGGTCTCGAATCCAAGGAAGCTAAGAAATGAAGGTTTGGCGACCTTATCTTTCGAAGCCGCCACCAAGACTTAAAAATCAAATGACACCACTACCCATCGCGGGGTTTGCTTTGCCCTATGCGCGAGATGTGCTATAAACGCAAGTCCGAAGGGGGGCTTGCTTTGACTGGCGCGCGCGATGCGGAACCGACGAAGCAGTTGCGCGAGCCACGGAATGCCTTGCAGTCAACGGGCGCGGAGGCTGAGTTCGCCTCGCAGTTCTGCCCGGGGTGTTCGGCGCGCCTGGAAGCGCGGAGTTGCAAGATGATTTGTCCGGCTTGCGGCTACTATATGTCCTGTTCCGATTTTTACTGAGCGATGGCCGGCTGGCTCACCAAACGCGGACGTAGGCGCTCCGCGCAGCAGTTGCGAAATCTAATTCAACCTGATCTGAAATTACCAGGAGGCGCGACGTGGCACTACGAATGACCGACCGGAACGTGAATGGCGTGGATGTGGTGGACATCGAAGGACGAATCGTGCTCGGCGAAGAGAGCAATGCTTTTCGCGAAAAAGTGAAGAGCCTTCTCGCGGCAGGGAAAAAGAAAATCGTGTTGAATCTGGCGCAGGTGAGCTATATCGACAGCGCCGGCCTCGGCACCCTAGTCGCCACGTTCCACAGCGCTCGCTCCCAGGGCGCCACGCTGAAGCTCACCAACCTCGGCACCAAGTTCAAGGAAGTGCTGCAAGTCACCAAACTGATGACCGTGTTCGATACCTATGACACGGAAGCCGCCGCCATCGCCAGCTTCGGCGCTTAAGCTCTCGCTCGCGTATTCAAACTTCGACTGACGCGCTCTTCGGGCTACCGAAGGGCGCGCTCTTGGCATTTCCGCGCACGGAACTTTACCGATGGTCCCCAGTTCTTGACAGGCTATAAGTACCGTGAGAGCGTCAGCGTAGGTTCGGTGTCAAGCCGGAGCGCACACACTCGCATTGGCGTTCCATTCGTACTGCCGTTAGCGCCTCAGTGCGCCCACACATTGTTGGGGTCGGTCTCGAATGGATAAACGTGCACCATCCAGTTGAAGATGAGCGGAAGAAATCTGCCCCCCGCTTCCTCACATGCTGCTTGCGTGGCGATGGAACCTTCCGCCCCGAATTTCTGCCAGTCAACATCCCGAAGTGGGGTGCCCCGCTGCGGCAGACAAATGTTCACGTGCTCGTGCCAGCGCGCCACGCTCAGCGGAACGCGCTCGTTCAGTTGATCGTTACTGAAGCTTTTTGGCGCTGTATACATCGCGCCGACCAGTTCGTATCCGTCGCCTGCTTTTTTGTAGAGCAGCGAAGTAGGCTTGAGGGGGTCGAAGTGAAATTCCGCTTCGTAGCCGTAGCCGTAATTGGTGAAGTGGTAGATCGGCTGAGGGAGGTTGGGCATGAAAATGCGAAACCCGTCGGCGAGCGCAACTTTATAATCTTTATATTTGACGATGGATTTGCGCAGCTCGTCAACGATTTGCGCGGCGCGCTGATCGTCGGCCGCATTTCGCGGGCGCAGATCGGTCATGAACATGTGCGGGCTCATCTTCATGTCGTGGTCCGCCATGGAATCGTTGGCGGTTTTGCCCGCAGCGCGCGCCTGGTCGGGATCGTCGCCCATGTCCATTCCAGGCATGGCGTCACGCCCCGGCCGGTCCGGCATGGTTGGTGTTCCCTGCTGCGCCCGAGCCGCCGGCAGAGCTAACAAGACGAACAATCCAAGCAGGATCTGTTTCTTTTTTGCAGTTTGCATCATGGCCTCTCTCAATAGTGTACGCGCCAGCATCCTGAAATATTTCAGACTAGGTTTGGATGCGCCGATATAGATGAGTGGTTTTAGCGTCCGCCCGCTTTGCTGCGGGAGCGGAAACCAACAGTGGAACAAAAATTGCTTGGTGCCGATAGGGGCGGCAAGCTCAGGATTTGAAGCGAATCGGCACGCGTTTTCTGTGGCAAATACAACCAAAACCCCGGTCGTCAACGTCCGATGTATGTTCGATGAATTATTTTCGCTTACGTCGCATGTACTCTTGACGGGCGTAAACAAACCTGTAAACTGCGATTTCGCCATGGCGACTTTGCCCAATCCGACAATGCCCAGCCCTCCGGTGGAGGAGCCGCTGCAGGACCTGGAATTCCCGCAGCGCGAAGCAGCATTTTTTTATGGGCTGTTTCTGCGGGGCCACTCGGCGGAGGAATTGCGCCGGGATATCGAGGTGCCCGCAGCGGTGCTCGCAAAATGGGACCGCGAGACCTGGCACCAGCCTCATCTGCGTCCGCTGCTGGAGCGCATCGTCCGCTATCGGCAGCACGTTCTGGCCATCTTCGAAAATCTCATCTGCCACGACTCCTTGAAGCAAAAGCTGCAATAGTCGCATCGCGTGTTTTTCGGTCGAAGATTTCTGCGAGCCTCTGCGAGTGTTTCGTTTGCCAATTTCTTTGTTGCTGTTATTGCTGTGCGTTGCGGTGCCGCGGCAAAGACAGGACCTCAGCGAAGGCCTCCACTCAGCCAAACGGCAGTAGCAAACGCCCGATTCGCGTTGTAAATTAGAAGCCAAGTTGTTCGGTTCCCCGGTAGCTCAACGGTAGAGCATTCGGCTGTTAACCGAAGGGTTGCTAGTTCGAATCTAGCCCGGGGAGCCAATTCTGCCAACTCTCAGACATTTTCCTGCACCGCAGAAACAAAACAAACAGAAGCACATCTCCCCGCGCCGCCGACACTGATGTGCGAAGCGCGATTTCCCGCAGCTTGTGTTCGAAAAGCTTTGTAGCATGCAAAAATATTGGAGATGAATCAAAGCGGTGGAGACGGTGACACAAGTAGAAATACTATGTTGACAATTCGGTTCCCGGGGAACAGACTCCGCCTCATCAGCTGTACACGGGAGCGAAAATGTCCACAGACAAAGTAATCGCCCCAAAAAGAGGGGATCGGGTAGGCAGCGCGAATCACAACGGTGTTTTTGAAGTCGTTGCTATTAATTCGCTGATGCAGACAGCGAATCTGCGAGCCTTGGATGGAAGCGGCCCGGTGATACCGAATGTCCCCTGGACGGCCGTGACACCGTCCGGCAAAAAGTAGTTCGCCGGCATCTTCGATTTTAATTGGCTTCGCGGCAACCTCTGCCGTGGCCAGAGTGAAAGTCTATCTCTGTCGGTGTGCAAAAAATCTGATAATCGTTCGCTGCCGTAGTCTGGTCATTTTACTAACACCTTCACTCCACATACCTGGAGAATGAGCTGCCACCTATCGCTGTCTGGTAAAATAATGGCTTACCTCAGCGATGACCAACCGAAGCAAACAATTCTGCGACGTGCGGGTGTTGATCTTCGACCTCGACGGCACGCTGATCGACTCGAAAGCCGACCTGGCGCTTTCGGTTAACGCGATGCTGGAGCACATGCACCGCGCGCCGCTGCCGCACGACACGATTTACAGCTATGTAGGTAACGGAGCGCCGCTGCTGGTGCGTCGCGCGCTGGGTGAAGGCACGACGGATGCGGAGGCCGAGAAAGGTCTCTCGTATTTCCTCTCCTACTACAAGGAGCACATGCTAGACAATACTGTGCCCTACGCCGGCGTCCGCGAAGGACTGGCGCTGCTCGAAAACCACCAAATGGCCGTTCTGACTAACAAACCGGTGCGCTTCAGCACCTGGATTCTCGAGGGCTTGGGCCTTCTGCGCTATTTTAAATACGTGTATGGCGGCAACAGCTTTGAGAAGAAGAAGCCCGATCCGATCGGGGTGGAAACGTTGCTGCGCGATTTTCAGGCCGCGCCGCAGGAAGCCATGATGGTGGGCGATTCCGATGTGGATGTGCGCACTGCGAGGAATTCAGGAATCTGGGCGTGCGGGGTGAGCTATGGTCTGGGAACGGACGGATTGCGCGCGCATCCGCCGGACATCATGCTGGATTCGCTGGAAGAACTGCCACTGCATTTAAACGGCGCGGCCAGCCAGAAGAGCTAGCGTACGAAAGAGCTAGCGAACGGCGCTTTCCGTGTAGGCGGCTTTGTACCACTCCCAGGTGCGCTTCAAACCTTCTTCGAAGAGGACCAAGGGCTCGTAGCCAAGCTTTTTGCGCGCCAGAGAGATATCTGCCTGTGAATCGCGGATGTCTCCGTTGCGCGGCGGATCGTACTGCGCCTGAATCGGCTTGCCGGTAATTTTTCCAAGAAGCTTTAAAACTTCATTCAACGTAATGCGAATGCCGGTGCCGCCGTTGAAGACCATTCCGGAAGCATCTTTTGATTCACAGGCGCGCAGAGTTTCGTCGACCACGTTCGCGACATAGGTGAAATCGCGCGTCTGCTCGCCGTCGCCGTAAACGATGGGTTTTTCGCCGCGAATCACCGCGAGCATGAAACGCGAAAGAACACCGGAGTATTGGGAAGTGGGATCCTGGCGCGGCCCGAACACGTTGAAGTAGCGGATGCAGGCGTTTTCGAGCCCGTACACACGCCCGAAAACTTGCGCGTAAAGCTCTCCAACATACTTCGTGACGCCGTAGGGCGAAATAGGCTCGGGCTGCATGGATTCAACTTTCGGCAGCGTGGGCGTTTCGCCATACGCGGAAGATGAGGCGGCGAAAACGAAGCGCTTTACCTTGGCGTCGCGCGCGGCGACTAGCACGTTGAGAGTGCCGTCGATGTTCACAAGATTGGATTCGATGGGATCTTTCACCGATTTGGGCACGGAAGTGCGCGCCGCCAGATGGATCACGTAGTCCACGCCACGGCAAGCTGCCGCGAGAGTGTTCAGGTCGGTGATGGTGCCTTCGCGAAAATCGATTTTGCCGCGCACGGCGGCGAGATTTTCCGCGTGTCCGGTGGAAAGATCGTCAAGAACCACCACCTCGTGGCCGCGGCGCACGAGTTCGTCGACAAGATTCGATCCGATGAAACCGGCGCCGCCGGTGACGAGATAACGCATGCTTTAAATCCTTTAGGGAGAGCAGAAACGAACGGTAAGATCCCGAAAACAGCGGCCGGGATTTTATTGGTTTGCGCTCCGCCTTTCGAGTACGCTGACCATAGCTTGCCTATGGTGGGATAGGGTGTCAAGAAAACGGGCACTCGAGTTTGCAACAGAATGCAATATCGGACTCATCAAAGCTCTCGACCCTCCGTATAGGCCGGTTCGACACGAAGGCAGCAAGGCAATGAAGAATTACAAGTATGTGGCGATATGCGTCGGTTTGCTGATGGGGTTGCTGCCCGCGGCGGTCCGATCGTCTTTTCCGCCCCAGCCAGCGCCGGATAATAGTAAGTCCGGCAAAGCGGCGAAATTTGCGCCGGTGACGCCGGCGCCGAAAGAAACACCCATGCCTTTTCATGTGGGCGAGACGCTCAATTACCGGGTGGCCTGGGCGTCTTTCGCGACGGCCGCTTCGCTTCAGGTTACCGTGCCGGAAAAACGGGAAATATTCGGCTGGCCCACCTGGCATTTCCGCGCGGCGCTTCATACGCAGAGTCCGGTGCGCTCGCTTTTTACCATCGACGATCAGTTTGACTCCTACGCGGATGCGCATATTTTCGATACGCGCCGCTACGAAACCTATCAAAACGAATTGGGCCGCAAGGAGAATCACGAACTCAACTTCATGACCGTTGGGCAAAAGCCGTGGGGGCGAGGTCCTGACGTGGTCGTGTTGCCAGGAACGTACGATCCAGTGAGCGCACTCTATGCGCTGCGCGGCGTGGATTGGCAGCAGACCCCTGAATTTCGCGCTCCCGTTTACGATGGGCACGACGTGTATCAACTGATTGCCCATCTCGATGCAAAGAGCGATATGGTCAGCGTTGCCGCGGGCACTTTTTCAACGTCCCGTGTGGGAGTCAAGCTGTTGCAGAAGAACTCTCAAACGCCCGAAATTACGTTTGATGTTTGGCTGGCCAACAACGCGGCGCGGACGCCGGTGCAATTTCAGGCGCGGCTGCCATTTGGAAGTATTCGGGCGGAATTGATCCCAGCCTCAAAGTAAACGCGGCATATCTGAGACAGGGACAACGAACTCTCCGAAGCGAACTCTCCGGAACTAACTTTCCGGAACAATCCAATCGTCGGGCGGGAAGTCGATCTGCCAGAAGGTGGCGGATGGCTTTACGAACTCGATGCCCATTTGCGTTTTGTTGTCCTGGGCGTTTCCGAGATAGACAATGCGGCATTCCAGGGATTTGTGGGTGGCTTTGTTGGAGATGAGCACTTCCTGAGCGGCAACCACGGGCGTGGTCAGCGAGATCAAGGCACCGTGCGCATTCACAACAAGGGTGCGCGTGTCCTCGCTAAAATCCTTGCCTTGACTATCTTTTCCAGCCACAACGATCGGCACACTCAAGAGCACGCGCATGCTGCGGCGCCGGCCGACATCTTTCGTCCAGGCTTGCTTATCAGTATGGGTTGACGTGGGTATAAGCATAACGATTCAAGCTACCTCTTCAGGAAGCACGGGCGCAATGGAACGAAATACCTAGCGGTGTTTGTCAGTAAACAAATGTGTCAGACGTGTTTCACCGCGAGACAAGCATTGATTTGCGTTTATCTAGCAGTTGACGATCTTGCCGCGATCCTTCTGCACGCGCCGCGTGGCGTTGCGCGTATCCACCACCAGCTTCGAGTTGCGCACGATGGAATCGTAGTCGTAGCTCGAATGGTCGGTGGCAATCAGCACGCAATCGTAGCCGGCGAGTTTTTCCGGCG
The DNA here is from genome assembly GCA_035551975.1 of Candidatus Acidiferrales bacterium. Lineage (GTDB taxonomy): Bacteria > Acidobacteriota > Terriglobia > Acidiferrales > UBA7541 > Palsa-295. Next base: position 18,523 of record DASZMG010000029.1, read on the forward strand.
TGAGATCGACTGAGCGCATGTTGGAGAAATCGTAATGGCGCATCTTGTGCAAACCGGCGAAGTAAGGGTCGTTGTAATCGATCGCCGCGCCCTTGGAGGTGAGCAGCTCCAAAAGCTTTAGAGAAGGAGATTCGCGCAGGTCGTCGACGTCCTTTTTGTAAGCCACGCCGAGCAAGAGAATTTTCGCGCCCTTCAGGCTCTTCTGGCGTTCGTTGAGAGCGCTGGCCACCGCATCGACTACGTGATACGGCATGGCGGTGTTGATCTCGCCTGCCAATTCGATGAAACGCGTGGCGAAATCGAATTCGCGGGCTTTCCATGAAAGATAATAGGGATCGACGGGAATGCAATGCCCGCCCAGGCCGGGGCCGGGATAGAAAGGCATGAAACCGAAAGGCTTGGTGGCCGCGCCGTCGATGATTTCCCAAACATCGAGTCCCATGCGCAGGCAGAGCTGCTTCAATTCGTTCACCAGCGCGATGTTCACGCAGCGGAAAATATTTTCGAGAAGCTTGACCATCTCCGCGGCCTGCGTGCAGCTCACCGGCACGACTTTCGAAACGATCTGCGCGTACATGTTGGCCGCCGCGCGTCCGCTTGGATAGTTGATCCCGCCTACAACCTTGGGGATCTGCGCCAATCCGAACTGCTTGTTCCCGGGATCTTCGCGCTCCGGCGAGAAAGCCAGATAAAAATCCGAGGGCACGTCCACCGCTTCGCGATTGACCGGGCACTTCATACCGCCCTTTTCGAGAATGGGCAGCACGAGCTCTTCGGTGGTTCCGGGATAAGTGGTGCTCTCGAGCACGATCAACTGGCTGCGTTGGAGGTTGGGCGCGATGGATTTAGCCGTCTCTTCCACATAGCTCAGGTCAGGCTCGCGGCGTTCGTCAAGCGGGGTTGGCACGCAGATCAGCACGGCGTCCATGCCTTGTAGACACTTGAAATCGGTGGTGGTGCGGAATCGGCCGTCCTTCACGTGCGCCGCGATTTTGCTAGAAGGAATGTGCTGAATGTAAGACTCGCCCGCATTCAATTTTTGCACCTTCACCGGATCGAGATCGAATCCTGTGACACGCTGGCCCACATCGGCAAAGCGCAGCGCAAGCGGCAACCCCACATAACCGCATCCGATGATTCCGATGTTGATGTCCTTGCCGGTAAAAAACTCCGGCTTACGATCGCCGCCCATTCTTCCTCCAGCGTATGTTTGAGATTCGCTGCCCACCGCAGCACGAAGATGCAGAAATTTCACTATAGCAAGTTTCTGAATCGTCCAAGCGGCGGTTGCGGATGAATGTGCCAAAACTGCAAAGCTGCAGCGCTTATCTCACAGTGCAAAATTAGGCACAGAGACAGTAGATCGGACGGTTCATTGTGGTCCCACGGGCGCTGAGCTATGCTTCCAACTGAATGGTCGACATTCACTGCCACATCCTGCCCGGCCTCGATGACGGCCCCGAATCGTTCGATATGTCCGTAGCCATGGCCGAAATGGCCATTGCTGATGGGGTTACGCACATCATCGCCACGCCCCACGCGAGTGCGGACCACGCGTTTATTCCGAACCTGGTTAAGCAACGAAGGGAGGAGCTTCAGGAGATGTTCCAGGGGCGGCTTACGTTTGCCACCGGATGTGACTTCCACCTGAGCTTCGAGAATCTTCAGGAAATTCGCTTTGAGCCAGAGCGTTTTACCCTCAATCAAAAGAATTACCTGCTGGTGGAATTCGCGGATTTCTCGATTCCATCGTCGCTCGATCAGGCCTTGCACGAACTTCAGCTTGCCGGATTGAACCCGATCGTGACTCATCCGGAGCGGAATCCCCTGATCCGTTCGCAACCCGAGCGCTTGTTTCGCTGGCTGCGCCAGGGCTGCTACGTGCAAATCACCGCACAGTCATTCTCCGGCAGATTTGGAAAAGCGGCGCAAGAAATGGCCCACGACTGGCTGGATGCCGGCGCGGTGCACTTCGTGGCCAGCGATGCGCACAACGTCACTTCGCGTCCCTTGAAGCTGAAAGAAGCGTTCGACGAAATCGCCAAAACTCACGGCGAAGAAACGGCCCGCGCGCTGTTCATTGAAAATCCGATGGCTGTGTTTGAGGGAAGGCCACTACCGTATGTGCCGGAAGTCGCCGAAGAAGGAGAGTCGAGTGAGACCGGGGGCTGGCAAAAAAAACGCAAGCGCTTCTGGTTCTTTTAACGATCTGCTTTTGATGCGCTTTGCTGGCGGTTAGTCGAACATCTCGAGAATTTCTTCGTAGCGCTTAAACGGCGGAATCAAATATGCGCCGGCGATTCCCTCCGCGCGAGCCGTCCGCGCCCAGTCCAGCATCTTGCGCGCCAGCTTGAATCCGGTGTCGCGCGCGGAATCTCCGGCTTTCTCCATATCATGGAGAACCGGGTTGGGAATCACGATGCCCGGAACCTCATTGTTTAGCCGCAGCGCCTGCTTGTAACTCGTCAGCGGCCACAGGCCTACGATAACCGGTATGGGCGACTTACCGCCGAGCCGCTTCAGAAAATCGTGCCAGTGCTGCGGATCAAAAATGGGCTGGGTCATGGCGAAGTGCGCACCCGCCTCCACTTTCGTTTGGAAGCGCCGCAGCTCTTCTTCGATATTCTCGGCTACCGGGTTGACGGCCACGCCGATGGTGTAATTCGTGGCGCCGCCAAGATTTTTGCCGGCCCAGTCGGTGCCCTTGTTCAGATGGGAAATAACCCGTACTAAGCCGACGGAATCAAGCTCGTATACGCCAGTGGTTTCCGGGTAGTCGCCGACTGAGGGAGGATCGCCTGTGATTGCGAGCACGTTGCGAACACCGCCTACGGCCCACGCGCCCAGCAGCATAGCTTGCAAGCCAATGATGTTGGCGTCGCGCGTGGTGACGTGAGGAACGGTTTCGAATCCGTGCGCTTCGAGCGCGCCGGAAAGAACCAGCGCGTCCATACCGACGCGAGCGAGCGTGCCGCTGTTCACGTCGATCGTGTCAACTTTTCCGGACGACATGACCTTGCCCACTTGCTCGAGAATGCGGGCAAGGCTTACGCCTTTGGGCGGGTCGATCTCTACTGAGACCACGAATTTTTGCGACTGAATCTTGTTCCACAGGCGACTTTCCGGCTCGCGCGCGGCTACCACGCGGCGAACGCGCTGCTCTCGCTCGAGAATTTCGACGCCGGCCACCCCGCCATTTGCGCCAGCCTGTGCCGCACCCGGGCGAAACTTCTTAATTACTTCGGCCATCGCGCGAATGTGTTCCGGAGTGGTGCCGCAACAGCCGCCGATAATGCGAGCTCCCAGCCCTGCCGCTTCGCTGGCAAACAGCGCGAAATACTCCGGGGAAGATTTGGGATAAACAGTGCGGTCGCCGATGCGCTGAGGAAAACCCGCGTTAGGCATCGCCGAGAGCGGCAGCGAGGCACATTGCGCGAACTGGCGGACAATCGGCAACAGCAGTTGCGGCCCTACAGTGCAATTGGTGCCGATCACCTGAATGTTCTTGGTCTTAAGCTGCTGCCAAGCCTCCTGTGGATGTTTTCCGGCAAAGGTGGTGCCTTCCTCGGAAAAGGTCACGTTCGCCACGATTGGCAGCCTGGAAAATGACCGTATGGCGTCAATCGCGACAATCAGCTCATCGACGTCGCTGAAGGTTTCGAGCATGAACAGATCGACGCCGCGCTCTTCGAGAGCCCCTGCCTGCTCCCGGAAGATGGCCATCACCTCATCCGGCGGTAGGGGCCGGGTTTGCAGCCGCGTCCCGATGGGACCAATCGAGCCGGCAATGAGAACCTCGTGCTTGGCGGCTTCGCGCGCTTCCCGGGCGATCTTTACGCCGCGGTGGTTCAGCTCCGCAACGCGATCTCCCATACCCAATTGGGCAAGCTTATGGCGGTTTGCGCTAAAGGTATTTGTTTCTATGAGTTGAGATCCAGCTTCCACGTAGGCCTGATGGACTCGGAACACCGAGTCGGCGTGCGTGGAGTTTAACTCCTCGACGGAACGTTGCTGGCCAACGGAATCATATAGAAGCGATCCCATGGCCCCGTCGGCGACGAGAATTCCGCTTTGTAGGCGTTCGTTGAGGTCTTCGATGCGCATCGTGGGTGTGCCCGAGCCAGTTTTCCGGGGTGCTCAAATATACCATCCGGGACAGAAGGCCCGAGGTCGCGCTTCGTTTATCGTGCTCTAAGGAAAACCGCGGGAATTGTCCACGTGGGCAAGGATTTTCCCCGGGAAAGGCGAAAGTTGTTCCTACTGGCGCGAGATTTGTATGCCTTGGGATATTCGTCCAGGCATGGTGTTTAGCGGGAAAGTGGCGAACAGGGGGCGCAAAGAAGCGCCCTTGCCTGCACCGCGGGTGGTGACCTCCCGGGAGGGTTCTCAGTAATCCTCTGGAAAGCCGACCGCTTACCCCGGGGTCGCTCCCACGTCGGCGGACGCGAGAAGGCTGGAAGGCAGGGCCGGACGCGGTTAAAACAGTCCTCGAAGGAGCACTCCCAACGGGGGGAGACTTCTACGTAGCTGTAGGGTGTTTTTGGTACTACCCGTGCTTATTTGAAACAGCAGAGGCCATCTGTAATGAACGATTTTGATAATGATCGGTACCATCAGCCCGAATCGGCATGCAAATCCGGCTGCCGTGCGGCCGTTCCGAAGGAACTCGAAGTGGAAAGCGTTTGCGTCCAGCACTTCATTCTTTCGATAGAAAGTGAGTGCCAACTGATGCGCCGCGAAGCCGCCACGGAACTGGCGACGATTACGCGGCGACGCGAGATCGATAGCTATGTGAAGGCGACTGCGTTGAAGCTTTCCGAAGTTGCGACGAGCAACACGCGTCTCTCGGATGACATGAAGAAAAAAGTGCTGACCACCTTTCTTACGCTGATGAATCTCCAGGAGAGCGTCGACCGGTCACGCACTCGCCCTTTATTGCAGCGCAGGCAGAAACCGGTCGAGCCGGCTGGCCTATCAACAGCGCTGGCTCTTTAAGGTTTCTCCGCAGCGGTTCGTAGCGTCTTTCAAAGGTCAGCGCGAGGCCTGACCCACCAAGCCCGCGATAGTGTCCATCAAGTCGAATTTCGTCAGGATTTCGAGCTTACCTGAATCCATTTCCACAAAAACGGCCGGGCTGTCGTGCGTAAGGATGTAAGTCAGTCGCTCGACTGGTGCGTTGAAAGGAACCTGAGGCATCGCCTCTCCCATTACTTCGCGCACGATGAGTTTCCGCAGATCTTTCCCCTGCAAAGCCAGATTCAGGATCTGATCCTCGAATACCGTTCCAATCGATAGATCACCCTCAAAAACGGGCAATTGGGAAATATCCTGCTGCTGCATTGTTTTCAGAGCGTGGAACACGGTCTGGTTGGGGCCGATGATGATGGGTTCGCGCGTTTTTCCGTTCTGATGTTTGACGCGAATCACATCGGAAGCGGTGAGCGTCACTTCGGAATCGGCATAGCCGTGCTCGCGCATCCAGCCATCATTGTAGATTTTGCTGAGATAGCGGCTGCCGGTGTCCGGCAGAAAAGCGACGATTAAATCGCCTTTCTTGCAGGATTTCGCAATGCGCAGAGTTGCGGCGATACAACCCCCGCCTGAGCCTCCGGCAAACAGTCCTTCACGCTTGGCCAGCCGGCGCGCCCAGACGAAGCATTCCTCGTCAGTCACCTGAATGACGTCGTCGAGAATCTGGAAATTCATGGTTTGCGGGAAGATGTCTTCACCGATTCCTTCCACCACATAGGTGCGCGCTTTGCCGATGGTGCCATTTTTTGCATACTCGTAGTAAAGCGAGCCGACCGGATCGACACCGATCACTTTGAGTTCCGGATTTTTTTCCTTCAGATATTTGCCGACGCCGCTGATCGTTCCGCCGGTGCCCATGCCGCAGACGAAGTGCGTGATTTTTCCCTCGGTGTCTTCCCAGATTTCCGGGCCCGTGCTGCGATAGTGCGCTTCGGGATTCATGGGATTCTCATACTGGTTAGGGTAATAGGCGTTGGGAATTTCGCGGGACAACTTTTTGGCTACCGAATAGTAGCTGCGAGGATCTTCCGGCTCGACGGCAGTGGGGCAGACGATCACTTCCGCGCCAAACGCTTTCAGCAGATCGATTTTTTCGCGCGATTGTTTGTCGGTGATCGTGAAAACAACCTTATAGCCGCGCACCGCCGCGACCAGCGCCAGTCCCACGCCGGTATTTCCAGAAGTGCCTTCAATAATCGTGCCGCCGGGCTTGAGCAAACCCTTTCGCTCCGCTTCGTCAATCATCGAAACGGCGATGCGGTCTTTCACTGAGCCGCCGGGATTGATGTAATCGGCCTTCACATAAATCTCCGCATGAATGTCTTTGGGGACGCGATTCAGGCGAATCAGCGGTGTGCGGCCGATGGCTTCGAGAATGTTGTTGCACTTCATCGTGGGCTCTCTTGTGCGCGAAATCTTCGCGACCGGAAGCAAGCTTAGAGTCTTCGGGAAAGAGTGTCCAGCAGCAGTTTGCTGGGTGTGGCATTTGAACCGAAAGAAATTCGCGGGCCATGGCATGCTATAGATTCCGGCAGAGACTTGCGCTTTCAGCGCGGAGGAGTCGATTCGTGAAGCGACAGAATATTTCCAGTGGCATCCCATGGGAGCCGATCATCGGGTACTCGCGAGCGGTCCGGGTGGGCCCATATGTGCATGTGGCCGGCACCACCGCGACGGACGCGGACGGCAACATTGTGGGCCTGGGCGATCCGGCCGCTCAGGCCGTGCAGATTCTCAAAAATATCGAATCGGCGTTGACGAAAGCCGGCGCGAAAATGGAGGACGTCGTTCGCACGCGGCTCTTCGTGAAGAACATTGCGGATTGGGAAAAGATTGGCCGGGCGCACGGCGAAGTCTTTAAAGACATTCGGCCGGCGTGTTCCATGATTGAAGTGAGCGCGTTCGTTTCACCGGAGATGCTTCTTGAAATCGAAGCGGACGCAATTATCGATCAAGAAAAATAAAGAAACAGATCCCGGCGTGCCTTTCAGCGTCTGCATGCTGCTGCTACAATCAATCGTTCGCAAAATTCCCATTCCATTTGAGGCGCCATGGCCGAAATTCAACCGTTTCGCGCGTACCGTTACGACACCAATCGCGTCGCGCTGAAAGATGTGCTGACGCAGCCGTACGACAAAATTACTCCGGAGATGCAGGAGCGCTATTACACCGCCAGTCCCTATAACCTGATCAGCATCGAAAAAGGCCGGGTGCAGCCGTCGGACGCCGCCGGCAACAATGTCTACACGCGCGCCGCGAAAAAAGTGGAGGAATGGATCTCCTCGAAAATCCTGGCGCAGGATGGCGCGCCCAGCGTTTACATCTACTCGCAGGAATTTCTGGTGCCCGGGACGCAGACGCGGCGCACGCGCATCGGTTTCATCGCGCTCGGCCGCGTGGAAGACTACGACGCGAAAGTGATTTTCCGGCACGAGCGCACTCTTTCGGCGCCGAAGGCCGACCGCATTGAATTGCTGCGGCAGACGCGCGTTCAGACCGGCCAGCTTTTTCTCCTGTATGACGATCCGGGGCGCGTCATCGACAATCTGCTGGAAGAAACCACGCGAAAGAGCACTCCGCTCGAAATGACCGACGAATACGGCGTGATTCACCGGCTGTGGCCGGTGAGCGATCCGGTTTTCATCCGGCGCGTCCAATCTGCGATGAAGGATAAGAAGCTGGTAATCGCCGATGGTCATCATCGCTACGAAACGGCGCTGAATATGCGGAACGAGGGACGCGCCAAGTCCGGCAATTCGGATGCGAACGCCGCCTACGAGTTCGCCATGATGACCTTCATCAACACGCACTCGAAGGGACTCACGATTTTGCCGACACATCGTGTGGTCAGCCTAGCGAATTTCGATTTTGAGAAGTTTCGAAAAGCCATGGCGCCTTATTTCGATTGGTATTCCTATCCATTTCAAAACGCCGAGGAGCGCGCCGCCGCATATTCAGAATTCCGCAAGGACCTCGAAAGCCCGAAGCACGGGCGCCGCGCCATTGGCGTATATCCCGGAAACGGAGCTTTCTTTCTGTTCCTGTTGAAGCGGGACGCCGATCTTGAAGCCGCTATGCCGGATGTTTCCGAGGCGCAGCGCGGGCTAGACGTTGTGCTGCTCCATCGGGTCATGCTCGAGAAAGGGTTGGGGATCACCGCGGAGGCCGTCACCGCGGAGAAAAACGTCAGCTACGAACGCGAAATGGACGCGGCGCTGGCACACGTGGACCGCGGCGAAGCCCAGGCAGCGTTCTTGCTGAATCCGGTGCCGATACAGCAGGTGGCGGACATCGCGCTGGGCGGCGATGTGATGCCGCAGAAATCAACGGATTTCTATCCGAAGCTGATGAGCGGCATCGCCATTTATCGGCCCGAAGGACATATCGGCTGACGCACGAACGTGGCTAGCTGGAAATATAAAAGGCGGCAACTTCGAAAGATCGAGGTTGCCGCCTTTTTTCAACAAGAGTCGAGCTGGAATTCGCAGCGGCCTACTTCTTGGCGTGCGAATAATTCTCGGTGACCTGATCCCAGTTGATCACGTTCCACCAGGCCTCGATGTATTCCGGCCGGCGGTTCTGATATTTCAAGTAATAGGCGTGTTCCCACACATCCAGTCCGAAGAAGGCTTTTCCACCGTCCATGATCGGATTGTCCTGGTTGGCTGTTGACTCCACGGCGAGTTTGCCATCGCGGAAGAGCAGCCAAGCCCAGCCTGAGCCAAAGCGAGTGGTAGCAGCCTGATTAAATTTCGTTTTGAAATCGGCGAAGCTGCCAAACGTGGATTGGATAGCGTTGCCGAGATCGCCGGAGGGTTCGCCGCCCCCACCTTTTTTCATAATCTTCCAGAACATGCTGTGATTCATGTGGCCACCGCCGTTGTTGCGCACGGCGGTACGGATGTTTTCCGGAACTTTGTTGATCTGTGCGAGTAATTCTTCCACAGAAAGTTTTTGAAGATCGGCGTGACCTTCGAGAGCCTTGTTGAGGTTTGTCACATACGCGCCATGGTGTTTATCGTGATGAATTTCCATGGTCTTCGCATCGATATAAGGTTCCAGTGCATCGAAAGAATACGGCAGAGGTGGCAGTTGATGCGTCATCAGCGGAGCCGCTCCTTGTCCAGTGTGAGACATATTTACCTCCTGAATGGCACTTCCGAACCATCATATACCCAGGCCAAGCGAATCCGTGAAATACAGCCGTGGAAAATTCAAAGGGGAGGCGGTGGCACGCAGCTCCAATCCTGCCGCAGCATCAAACTCGTTGCTTCGCCACCGGTGATCCATGTGGGACTTGCGCAGCGAAATATCGGCGACGTTCCTCAGGGTGGACTAATGTTTATTCCGTTAAACCGTCGGGGACTTAGCCCATTGACGCCGCACCCACTCTTTTAGCATCTATAATAATAGTGCATGCGGATGGTTCGGCCCCGGGGTTGCCGAGCGTGCGATTTGCAAATCTGGCCACGGACTGAAAACAACGTGCCGGGTGTCACTCACTTCGACACAAAACGAAAGATAACGGATCACGTCAAATAGCTATGACCGGCCTGCTCAGCGGCAGGGTCCGGAGTCGAAAAGGAGACACAAATCATGAGCAGCACAGAATTTCATGTCCGCCGCTGGGTGGCCACCGTAGTGGTCCTGGCGGCAATTATCGGCGGAGTCGCGCTGGATGTTGGACTTCGGCATTGGAGCGGCCGCACGGTGTTCGGCGCCCCGGCGTTGGCTTTGAACATCGCCCATGATGACAAGCCGGTTGTCCTGGGGAGCATGGAGAATGGTTTTGCGAGTGTGCTGAAACCGGTTTTACCGGCGGTCGTAAACATCAGCACGTCGAAAGTTGTGAAGAACAAGCCCGACGAGGGTATGTTCAACGACCCGTTCTTCCGGCAGTTTTTCGGCAATCAGTTCGGCAACCAGATGCAGCCGCGCTCGGAGCGTGAGCATAGTCTGGGTTCGGGTGTGATTGTCACTTCCGATGGAACGATCATCACAAACAATCACGTAATCGATGGCGCAACGGATATTCAGGTGTACCTCAGCGATAACCGGCAGTTTGCGGCGAAGCTGATCGGCACCGATCCGAAGACGGACGTGGCAGTGATCAAAATCAACGCCACCGGTTTGCCCACGCTTCCCATCGGCGATTCCTCAAAAATGCAAGTCGGTGATGTGGTTCTGGCCATTGGCGATCCGTTTGGCATCGGCAAGACAGCTACCGCCGGCATCGTCAGCGCCACGGGTCGCGGCGGACTGGGCATCGAGAACTATGAGGACTTCATTCAGACCGATGCTTCCATCAATCCGGGCAATTCCGGCGGAGCATTGATTAATCTGCATGGCAGTTTGATCGGTATCAACACCGCGATTCTTTCAGGCCAGGGCGGCGGCAACCAGGGCATCGGATTCGCAATTCCGATCAACCTGGCGCGCAACGTGATGAACCAGCTCGTTGAACACGGCAAAGTGACTCGCGGCTACCTCGGCGTGCACATTCAGGATGTTACCCCAGCGCTTGCAAAGCAATTTGGACTCAATCAGGGTGGCGGTGTGCTGATCGGCGATGTTTCCCCCGACACGCCAGCCGCGAAAGCCGGATTGAAGAGCGGTGACGTAATCACCGAACTGAATGGCCAGCCGGTGGAGGCCGCAAACCAACTGCAAGTGCAGATCGCCGAGATGGCGCCTGGCTCAACCGTCAAGATGAAGGTTTGGCGAGATGGAAAGAGCCAGGATATGAACGTTACGCTCGGCGAACTGCCCGAGAAGGCGGAAGCTACCGAACCCGGACAAAGTAGCGAAGGCGCTCTCGAGGGCGTTGACGTTCAGAACCTCACCCCGGATGTGGCTCAGCAACTGGATATACCTGCAACCACGAAGGGAGTGGTTGTGACGCAAGTCGATCCCTCCAGCCCGGCGTCGTCGTCGGGTCTTGACCGCGGGATGGTGATTCAGGAAGTCAACCATAAGCCGGTAACGAACATCTCACAGTACAAGCAAGCCCTGACCGGAATGAACAGCCAGTCAGTGCTGCTGCTTGTGAACCAAGGCGGGGTCACGCGCTACATAGTCGTGGAAACGCGGTAACAGCCAATTCACCTTTCGGCTGTTGCAATTTCACAAGGCACGGTGGTAACACCGTGCCTTGTGCTTTTTTTGTTTACGGATTTCTCGAAAGCGTTATCCACAGTTTCCTGTATTCCGGGAAACAGAACCTTCACGCAACATCCAGGGGTCGCCCGCGTGCATGTCCGCCTCGATAAGGCGCAACGAAACCGCTTCGTGTGGGTTCATAGGCACGACGCGAACGTTGCGGGGATCAAAATGGAAGACGCGTTCCCATCGTTGCATCTACTACACATTGAATTTACGCGAGTTGCTGCTTTCGGCACGAACCAAACTAGAATAGTACTCGGGGCCTATTCCCGGCAGGCCTTTATGTCTAGTACTAATTTAATCGCGCGCTTTGGTGTATCTAATGGCGCGTCTCAGACGGGAGTTCCAGGGTGACACAGATCGTGCGTCAATCAAATGGAGCGGTCTTCAACGAATCTCTGCTGCCGGATGGCGAGAAGCGCTGGGGCTCATTCGGGCTGAGTTTCATCCTGCAGTGCGTCGCACTGACAATTGTGGTAACTCTGCCCATGCTGTTTCCGCAGAAAATGGAGGCGGTTCGCAATTATTTTGTGACCCCACTCGATGCGCCACACATCGAAGCTTGGAAGCCGCAGCCGCCACCGAAGCCCATTGTGAAGAGGCAGGTTGTGAAGGCGATGCCCAAGCCGGTGGAAGAAGTTGTGGTTCCTAAACCCAAGATATTCAATCCGGTGATTACTGCACCTATCGCCAAGCCCACCGTGGCGAAAAAGGCGCCGGTGCCTGATCCTACACAGGTAGCGAAAGCGTTTCCCGATCCTAACCCGCCGATGTCGTTGGGAAGTTCGGCAATCCCCACGTTGAAAAAACCGCGCGAGGAAGTCCAAACAGGCGGATTTGGCGATCCCGACGGAGTGAAGGCCAACAACAAGACCGATAAGAATCCGAATATCGCCGTCCTGGGAGCCTACGACATGCCCCACGGCGCGGGCCAAGGCAACGGCACGGGCGGAGACAAAGGTGCAAAGGGAGTGGTGGCCAGCACCGGGTTTGGCAATGGTGTTGCAATTGGTACCGGCGGCACCGGGAATCATGGTGTCGTGCAGCAGGGGGCGTTCAGCGATCAGGCTACCGTCAGTGCTGCACCTCGCGTGAAGCAGACCGCTGCCGTTTCAAATTCGAGGCCGGTTGAAATTCTTTTCAAGCCGAAACCGGAATACACGGACGAAGCGCGCGCAAAAAAAATCGAAGGTGAAGTGCTTCTGCAAGTGACCTTCGCAGCTTCGGGGGAAGTCAAGGTAGAGCGGGTGGTCCAAGGATTAGGGTATGGTCTGGACAGCACGGCGGAAACGGCCGCGCGCCAGATTCGCTTCCGGCCCGCGCAACAAGAAGGGCAGCCGGTGGATTCCAACGCTATCGTCCACATCACATTCGCATTGGCGTATTGAAGGGGGAAGTAATGGGGAAGAGGAAAAACGTAATTCTTTCCATGATTTTTGTGGGCGCTCTTGCGGCATCGGCTGCGGCGCAAACGCAGCAGACCGCGGATCAAACTCAGCCGCGCGGAGGCGATCAGGCTTCCATGGCGCCGGTCACCAACGCGAACCAGGCGGTGGACCGGATTATCGCGCGCGAGCATGACGAAATCGCCACGATTCGCCGCTACAGCCCGATCATTGAGACCTACATTCAAGATATGAAGCCCGATAAGGACATGGGCGCCATTCCGGTGAAGGATCATTACTTTCTAGGCCAGGCGGACCTTTCCAAAGGCGTCGTCGACAATTCCATGATCTCGGGCAATAAGAAGGGCAAGCTTGACGAGCTCAACCCGATTGCCCACCTCGGCGGCTATTTCACTTCGTCCTATGTGCCCGAAGGCTTTTTGCAGATGATCTACATCGATATGAACGGGCTCGACCGGGCGCACTATCAGTTCGATTACGTGCGGCGCGAATTTTTAGGCGATGTCCGCTGCGTGGTGTTCGACGTGACGCCGCTGCCGCATTCCGGCAAGGGCCGTTTCAAGGGCCGCTTGTGGGCCGAAGATCAGAACTATACGATCGTCCGCTTCAACGGCGTGTACACCCCGATTGCCGGCATCAATGGATTTAACCTCCACTTCGATAGTTGGCGGGAGAATATGGCTCCGGGGCTGTGGCTGCCTGCGTTCGTGTTCAGTCAGGAATCGGACCTGAAGGATTTTCTCGGCAACCACGTGCGCTTCAAGTCGCAGACGCGTCTGTGGGGCTATGACTTGAAGGCTGCGAGCCATCAGGAAGAATTCAGCGAGCTGACCATCGAATCGCCCAATGCCGTGCAGGATCAGGCGGGCGCCGCAGAGCAGGATCGGTCACCGATCGAAGCCGAGCGCGAGTGGCAGCATCAAGCGGAAGTAAATGTGCTCGACCGCCTGCAACGCACCGGTTTGCTTGCGCCTCCGGGAGAAATCGACAAGGTTCTTGAAACGGTCGTCAACAATCTGGAGGTTACGAACAACCTCGACATTCAGCCTGAAGTTCACTGCCGAGTGCTGCTGACCGGGACGCTCGAATCGTTCTCGATCGGCCACACCATCGTGCTTAGCCGTGGGCTTCTCGATGTGCTGCCGGACGAAGCGAGTCTGGCGACCATGCTGGCGCAGGAGCTCGCGAACATCATCGTGACGAAGCCTTCCACCGATCAGTGGGGTTTCAACGACACCACGAACGTCAGCACCGTTGAAGCTCTCGACCATTTTTCGTTCCGCGATAGCCCGGATCAGGTGCAAACGGCGGGACAGAAAGCGGTCGAGTTGCTCAAGAACTCTCCTTACAAGGACAAGCTCGGCAATGCCGGGCTGTTCCTGAAGCAGCTTGACGCCGAATCGAAATCGCTGACGGCCCTGATCAATCCACATCTGGGCAACCGCGTTTTCGTCTACGACCAGCTGATCAACTCGGCGCCGCAACTGCAGCCTGACAAGATCGACCAGATTTCCGCGCTTCCGATTGGCGCGCGCGTAAAGCTCGATCCCTGGAACGACCACGTTGAGTTGCTGAAAGCCAAGCCGGTGCCGCTGCTTTCGGCCCGCGAGAAGATGCCTTTCGGCGTTACGCCTTTCATGCCATACCTGACGCGATACCAGAAGCCTTCGAGCGCCATCGCGGCGGATCCGGCAAAGGCGGACGTTGCCAAGCAGCAGCAGGAACAAGCGGAACAACCCCGCTAAATTCTGATTTCGGTTGAAAGCCCGGCGGCGAGGATTCTCGTTGCCGGGCTTTTTCTATTTCTACAGTCCTTTCAGCCGCCTTTCTGCAGCAGGCCAACTTCCCAAATCGCGAGCGGATGAGCGAAACTGAATGAGCGATGGCTCACCAGTCTCTCCTCGAATATTTCCGCGAAGATTCCCGCCCCTCAAACGAAACAGCGGTTGTCTGGCGGCGAGGTTATCGTGTGATGCGCTGGAGCTACCGCGATGTATTCCGCGCGGCGGCTGGTTTTCGCGGCTGGCTGCGTTCGGCGGGCGTGAGCAAGGGCGACCGAGTTCTCTTGTGGGGCGAAAATTCCGGCGAGTGGATAGCGGCTTTTCTCGGATGCATGTTCTGTGGGGCAATCGCCGTGCCCATGGACGCGATTGCAGACAGGGGATTCGCGCAGCGCGTGGCGCAGCAAGCCGGTGTGCGCGCGGCAGTGATTGGCCGGGTCCTGCCGGCGATCGATTCTCAAATGCCATTGGTAGTTTTGGAGGATTTGAACGCGCTCGAAACTGCGTCTTCCGGCGCGCTGACGTACGAAACAGCAGTCCAACGCGACGATCCTGTGGAGATCGTCTTCACATCCGGCACAACCGCCGAGCCGCGCGGTGTGGTGATCACGCATGGAAATATGCTGGCCAATTTAGAACCGATCGAGCGGGAAATCGAAAAGTACCGTCGCTACGAGCGATTCGTTCATCCGCTGCGATTTCTCAATTTGCTTCCGCTCAGCCATGTTTTTGGGCAGTTACTTGGTATTTTTATTCCGCAAATTCTTGGCGCCACATCCGTCTTCAGCGAAAGTCTGAATCCTTCCGAAATTGTGGGCACCATTCACGACGAACGCGTCTCGGTTCTGGTCACCGTGCCGCGACTTATCGAATCGCTGAAGGATTACTTGGAGCGGGATCTGGTCAATGAGGGGCGTCTCGCCGCGTTTCGTCGCAGTTTCGCAGCAACGGAAGGCGAGCATTTTCTCAGGCGCTGGTGGCGCTTTCGGCGCATCCGCCGGCGCTTTGGTTGGAAGTTCTGGGCGATCATTTCCGGGGGCGCGGCGCTGCCGGCGGATGCCGAGCAGTTTTGGGGGCGCCTGGGCTATGCCGTGATTCAGGGCTATGGGCTCACCGAAACAACTTCGCTGGTGAGCGTCAACCATCCGTTCCGGCTGGGGCGCGGATCAATCGGCAAAGCGCTGCCTGGGCGCGAAGTAAAGCTCGCGGAGGATCGCGAGATTCTCGTTCGCGGCGAAAGTGTAGCGCAGGGTTATTGGAAGAACGCGGGCGTGAGTCCCGTTCAGAGCGAGGACGGCTGGTTTCACACGGGCGATATCGGAGAACGGGACGCGGCGGGAAATCTCTACTTCAAGGGACGCAGCAAGAACGTCATCGTCACGCCGGAAGGGCTGAACGTCTATCCGCAGGATCTGGAAGCGGAGGTGCGCAAAGAAAATGGCGTGCGCGATTGCGTGGTCGTGGGAGTCGACCGCGATGGCAACGCCGAACCTTGTGCGGTGTTGCTTTTGCGCGATTCCGCGGAAGCTTTACATGCCGGCGAAATTGTGGAACGCGCAAACGCGCGGCTTGCGCCGTTTCAGCGAATGCGGCACTGGATGGTATGGCCGGAGAGCGATTTCCCGCGCACGGCAACGCAGAAGCCTGTTTTGGGCGCGATCAAGAACGCCGCCGAGGACCGCTTTGGCCAGAAACCGGCAGATACGGGCCGCGGACATGCACGCTCGGATGCGCTTCGCGATTTGCTCTCTCGCTTCGGCGGCAAGATTTCAAGCGGGGGTGCCGCCGAAAAGCTGCAGCTCAGCTCCATTGAGCGCGTGGAGTTACTCAGCGCGCTCGAAGATCGCTACCAAGTGGACCTGAGCGAGACGCAGTTTGCCAACGCCGATACTGTGCAAGACATCGAGCGTCTCATTGAACAGCCTGAAGCGCATGCACGCACGTACCACTATCCTCGGTGGGCGCAAAGCTGGCCTGTGCGCATTTTTCGCGCCGCAGTTTTCAATTTACTGGCGCGACCCGCGATGCTCCTTCTGGGATGGCCAAGCGTGCATGGGCGCGACAACTTGCGCGATGTGAAAGCTCCCGTTTTGGTCGTGGCCGATCACATTGCATTTTTCGACCCCGCCTACATCATGGAAGGCTTGCCCGAGCGCTTCCGCGCAAAGCTGGCTGTGGCTATGGATGGCGAGCTTCTGGAATCCATGCGCAATCCGCCGCGCGAGCGCGGGTTTATCGCTGGGCTTGCTGACCGCGCGGCTTACTGGCTGGTGGTTTCGATCTACAACGTATTTCCGCTGCCGTTGCGAGCCGGTTTTCGCAAAAGTTTTGCGTTTATTGGCGATCTGATCGATCGCGGATGGAATGTGCTGATTTTCCCCGAGGGCACGCGCACCAAGGATGGCCGCATGAGTCCCTTTCGCGCCGGCATAGGTATGCTGGCCACGCAGTTACAGCTTCCCGTGGTTCCCATGCGCATGGATGGGATTTTCGAGCTTAAAGCTGCAGATAAACATTGGGCGCCGCCGGGCCAGATCAAAGTGTGGATTGGACCGGCGGCGAAATACGATCCAGACGCGAAGCCGGAACAGGTGGCGCAGGATTTACAGCAGCGCGTGGCTGCTTTGGGACTGCAGCGGCATTAGAAAAAACGGCCTTAGCTGGAAGCTGCTTCCGCGCTAGCCTTGATTTCCTGCCACCGTCGCGGCCGCCGCTTCGAATCGAGAACTTTCTTGCGCAAGCGAATCGATTTCGGCGTTACTTCCACAAACTCGTCATCCGCGATGAACTCGATGGCCTTCTCTAAAGTCATCTCGCGAGGTGGGACCAGGCGAATGGCTTCATCGGCGCTCGATGACCGCATATTCGTCAGTTTCTTCTCGCGCGTGATGTTGACGTTCATGTCTTCTTCGCGCGCGTTTTCACCGACGATCATTCCTTCATACACTTCAATCGTCGGGCCCACGAACATCTCGCCGCGTTCCTGAATGCCCCAGATGGCATAGGCGGTCGAAACGCCGGAGCGATCGCAGACCAGCGCGCCGGTCAACCGGGTGGACATATCGCCCGAGTATTCTGTCCAGCCTTCGAGCAGCGAATGAATCAGAGCCGTGCCGCGCGTGTCGGTGAGCAGTTGGCCGCGCAGGCCGATCAGCCCGCGTGACGGAATACGAAATTCCAGGCGCACCCGTCCGGAATGATGGTTCACCATCTTGATCATCTCGCCGCGGCGCGTGCCAAGCGATTCGATGACGATACCGATGAACGACTCGGGACAATCCACCACCAGCAGCTCCAGCGGCTCCATGCGGCGGCCGTTTTCCGTGCGCACAACGATTTCGGGCTTACCTACCATGAGCTCATAGCCTTCACGGCGCATGGTCTCGATCAAAATGGCGAGCTGTAGTTCGCCGCGCGCCAGCACACGAAATGTATCGGTCGAGCCGCCATCTTCCACGCGCAGGGAGACATTGGTGAGCAATTCGCGTTCAAGCCGGGAACGCAAGTCGCGCGATGTGACGAATTGTCCTTCGCGTCCCGCAAACGGCGAAGTGTTCACAGTGAACAGCATCGCCAGAGTGGGCTCATCGATCATCAGCGGTTCGAGCGGAGCAGGATGATCGAGATCGGTGATGCTTTCGCCAATCTGGATGCCTTCCACTCCGGCAATCGCGACGATGTCTCCAGCCGAAACAGTCTCGGCCTCATCGCGGTCCAGTCCCCGGAACGTGAACAGCTTGGTGATTTTTGTCGGCTGAATTTTGCCGGACAGTTGTGCGATCGCGACTTCCGCGCCGCGCCGCAGCGTGCCTTGAAACACGCGCGCAATGGCGATGCGGCCCAGGTAGTCGCTGTAATCGAGATTGGTAACCTGAATTTGCAATGTGGCGGCAGGATCGCCCGAGGGCGGCGGAATGGCCGCGACGATCTTCTCGAAAAGCGGCTGAAGGGTTGTCGACGAATCTCCGATCTGATCGTGCGCCACGCCGGTGCGCGCGTTTGTATAGACCACCGGGAAATCGAGCTGGTCTTCGGTGGCGTCCAGATCGATGAACAGGTCGTAGATTTCGTCCAGCACGGCGGCCGAGCGCGCGTCGACACGATCGATCTTGTTCAGCACCACGATCTGCGGCAGCTTCGCGGCCAGCGCCTTTTGCAGCACATAGCGCGTTTGCGGCAGCGGCCCTTCGCTGGCGTCCACCAGCAGCACTACACCGTCCACCATGCGCAGCGCGCGCTCGACCTCGCCGCCAAAGTCGCTGTGGCCGGGCGTGTCGACAATGTTGATCTTGGTGTCGTGATAGGTCAACGCCGTATTCTTCGCCAGAATGGTGATCCCGCGCTCACGTTCCAGGTCATTGGAGTCCATCACCCTTTCGACGAGTTCCTGGTTCGCGCGAAAAATACCGCTCTGGCGCAGCATGGCATCGACCAGCGTGGTCTTGCCGTGGTCGACGTGGGCAATGATGGCGATGTTGCGAATCGATGTGGTCATAGTATCCGGCCAAATGAAAGGCTGCTTGTGCAGTCTTGCAGCCCCGAGGAGTCCTAAGAGGATTTTGTCTGGAGCGACAAACGCAGAGTTATTTTAGCACGTGCGCGCGTCTCCGTGTGATTCCGCCGTTACATCGGCGTTACTTTCGCGCGTAGCGGTCGCCGAAGAAGTCATGGGCGTTCCAGGTGGGCCGTGCCGTCTGCTGCGCGGTCAGATAGGCGCACAGGAAATTGAAGCGCGCGAATTTCGCTCCGGACTCGAAATCCAGCCCCGGCTGGCTCATGTTGTCCTGCGGCGAGTGATAGATTTTGTCCTTCCAGGCCTCTTCGATTTTCTTTGGATTGATCGCCGGATTGTTCGACTTGTCGCCCGCGTTCGTAAGCATCGCCGGCACTCCCTGTTTCACGAAGGCGTACTGATCGCTGCGGATGAAGATCACCTGTTCCGGCTGCTGGTCGGGACTGATGCTGAGGCTGAGGCGTTCGCCTGCTTCGTTGGCAATGCGAGCCAAGCTCGAATGCTCCGCGCCATAGGCGACGATATCCTCTAGCGGCCAAAGCATGATGTCCTCGTCCATATTCACGTCGGCAACCATGGACGATTTCGGCACCGTGGGATAGTGCGCGAAATAGTCCGCGCCGAGCAGCCCTTCTTCTTCCCCGGTCACGGAAACAAACAGGATCGAGCGGCGCGGCCGCGGATGCATCCCCGCCATGGCCTGCGCAATTTCAAGCAATGCCGCGGATCCCGAACCGTTGTCGAGCGTGCCGTGGTAGATCTTGTCGCCATTTACCGGCACACCCACGCCCATGTGATCGAGATGCGCGGTGACCACCACGTACTCATTGCGAAGTGTCGGGTCGCTGCCCTCCAGTTTCGCCGCAATATTCGGGCTATGGATATCCTCCGATTTCGTCGCTACGTGAATTTTGAACTGAACTGGGGTGTCGAATCCCTTCAGCGTGCCGGCTTTAGCCGCCGTGAATATTTCATCGGGCGATTTTCCGCAAGCTTCGAGAAACTTGCGCGATTCGTGAAGGGCCAGCCTGGCAATGGCCTGTAGCTGCGGGAATTGATCGTTGGGATGACCTTGCGGGTCGAGCCAATTCAAGTCTGGCGCCGACTCCGTGTCATCCACGCGATGCTGAAAACTATAGAGGCGTTCGAGGTTTGGATCATAAAGCGTAACGTAGCCCACGGCGCCATGCGCCACGGCGGTAGCAGCTTTGGTGAGTCCGGAAGAATAGTGAGCTCGCATCGACGATTCGAAGCTGGGAGGGGCACCGTAAATAAGCGCCACGATTTTTCCCTTGGCGTCGATGTCCTGGTAATCGTCATGGTGAAGTTCGGGCGAAGTGATTCCATAGCCCACAAAAACGACTGGCGCATCCACGGAAGTATCCGGGCGAGAGGGATCGGCGCTTCCAAGAAAATCCTGGGCGAACGTGAGGGACGTTTCCTTGCCATTGACGATCATGCTCATCGTTGTGTGCGCGGCATCCGCGCGCGACGCGCGAAATGGCACGTTCTGGAAATAACTTCCTTTATCTCCCGCGGGCTCAAGTCCCATTGATTCGAAACGCGAGGCCACATATTGCGCCGCAATTTCGTACCCGCGCGTGCCGGTGCGCCGGCCTTCCAGCAGATCGCTCGAGAGAAAGCGCATGTCGCCGCGCATAGCGGCAGCGCTGATGGTGGCCATAGCCTGATCCGCGGCATCTTTCGGGCCGGGCGCCGCGCTGGTGGCGGCGCATGCGCACATCAAAGCGCCGGCTAGAATCCATCGGGACGTTTTCGCTTCGGTTTTCATCGGGCGTTCCTTCTGCTGGCATGCCGGGTGGCTACCTTTCGGCCGGCGCGCCATCGGACCAAGCAATGAGGTTCACAATGATAACAGGGGATTCCACGAGCTAGGGAACAGCGCGTAATTTACGGCGGCTTAGTCGAGGCGAAAATTCAGGCGCTCAATGGAGCGGGCACGACCGGTGGTTTCGTCCACATCGATGAGCACCGTGTTCATCTGCACATCTCGTTCGGCCACGACGAATCTGGCCGGCAGCGCGTCGAGAAATCGCTGCAGAACGCCTTCCTTTTCCATGCCGATCACCGAATCGTGTGGGCCGGTCATGCCCACGTCAGTGGTGTAGGCGGTTCCGCCCGGAAGCACATGGTAATCCGCGGTAGGCACGTGTGTGTGCGTGCCCACGACTACTGAAACTTTGCCGTCAAGATACCAGCCCATGGCCTGCTTCTCGGAAGTAGCCTCGGCATGAAAATCGACGAAGATCACTTTTACGTCCTGTGGAATTTTGGCGAGCTCGCGTGTTGCGCTGCGAAATGGATCGTCAAGAGCCGTCATAAACGTGCGCCCTTGCAGGTTCAGCACAGCGTATGGAATGCCGGCCTTCGTAGTGCCTAAGTACAGTCCGCTGCCCGGAAGCCCGTTCGGAAAATTCGCCGGCCGCAGCAATCGCGGCTCATGCGGGAGAAACTCAAGTATTTCCCTGCGGTCCCAGATGTGATTCCCGCCGGTGAGCACCTCGATTCCGCAGCCGAACAATTCTTCCGCCAGCCGTGGCGTGATGCCGAATCCCGATGCGGAATTTTCTCCGTTGGCGATGCACAGGTCGATGGCGCGCTGCGAGAGAATATCGGCGAGCCGGTCATGTACGATTTTGCGTCCAGGCGAACCGACGATGTCGCCGATGAAGAGAATTCTCAAGGATCCCGATGCTTTCTTGCTGCCGCACGCAATTTGGTCAGGTGGGCGCTCTGAAATTTGCCCGAAAAGTTGGCGCTTTATCTTATCAAAGGAGCGGTCCACTTCGCCGTGCGTGCTAGGCCCTGAACCCCACCAAAATAGGTGGGCGCCCTGCGCCTGCTTTCAGGCTTTTCCCAACCGCTTTAGCGGCCCGGAACGTGCACAAGGGCAGGACGACGGGGGCACCCTGGGATCCAGTGTTGGTTCAAATAGGCTTTCGCAACGTCACCTGCGTCGCAGGCCATCTCCCGAAACATTGTAGCAGGGAATAGCAAAGCGCTATTCCGCGCGCGAAGCATGAAATTCAGTTGTCGTTTCGATGGCAACGCAAATTCAAAAACAGGCGCGTCCCGTGTGAGCTTCTCTACACTTGCAACACATCGCCCTCGCGCGCGACCATTTCGTACAGCACCGGGTTGACAAAAAATCCGAGCAGCAGCCGCGAAATCAGCCCCGCGACAATAACGATGGCGAACGGTTTCTGCGTATCGGAGCCAATGCCAGTGGAAAGCGCAGCAGGGAGCAGCCCAAGGCACGCCACGAGCGCGGTCATCATGATGGGCCGCAGCCGCAACAAGGAAGCATCCAGCGTAGCCGTGCGGATATCCTTGTTTTCCAGCCGCAACTTGTTGATGTAGGACACCAGGATTACCGCCGTTTCCACGGAAACTCCCATTAGAGCAAGCAGTCCCAGCACGGACGACACGCTGAACGGCGTGTGCGTGAGCTTCAGCGCGATCAGCGCGCCGACTGGTTCCGTCATCACCACGCCGAGCGCAATGGTCACCGGGAATTTGAAGTTGCCGTAGAGCGCAAACAGAATCATGAAGATCAGCAAAATCGCCAGCGGGCCAATGATTTCCATCTGGTGCCGCGCTTCCAGGTACTCGCTATATTCTCCCCCCCATTCAAGCCGGTATCCTGCGGGGAGCCCCTTCTCGATATCGGCGATCGCGCGCTGCCCGTTGTCCACGGCGCTCTGCAGGTCGCGGCCCTCGATGCTGTACTGCACGCCGATGTAGCGCGAATTGCTTTCGCGATAGATGAACGATGCGCCGCTGGCCTCGTGGATGTTGGCGAGCGAACTCAAAGGCAGTTGCTGGCCGGCCGGCGTGCCCACCAGCAAATTTCCGATTTCGCGCTCATTCTCACGAAACTCGGGCTTCATGCGCACGACCAAATCGAACAATTTTTCGCCTTGAATCACCTGTGTTGCCGCCTGTCCGCCGACGGCTGCCTGCACTACGGCTTCCACGTCCGCCACATTGATGCCGAAGCGCGCGATTTTGTCGCGATCCACGTCGATAATCAGGCTGGGCTGGCCCAGCTCGCGCACCACGGTCAGTTCCGTAAATCCGGGAACTTGCGATAGCCGCCGCTTAATTTCAAGAGCCCTATCCTGCAAGACGTTCAGATCGGGCCCGTAGATTTTTACGGCTAGCGCACTTTTTAATCCTGTGAGGGCTTCGTCCACGGCGTCTTCGGCAGGCTGCGTGTAATTGAAAATGATCCCGGGATATGCCTGAAGCTGCTTTTGGATATCCTCGGTCAGTTCCGCCTTGTTGTGGATCGAGCTGGTTTCCCAGGTGGAATCGTTGTAAGGCTTTAGTCCCACATAAAATTCGTCGTTAAAGAAACCGGTCGGATCGGTGCCGTCATCCGGACGCCCGAGCTCGGAACCAACGTCCGTCACCATCGGGTATTTCATCAGCATGTTCCGGACTTCCGGCGAAAGCTTGCTGGCTTCCTCAAACGAGATGGTGTACGGCATGGTCGCGCGAATCCAGAGAGCGCCTTCATCAAGGTGCGGCATGAACTCGCCGCCGATGAAGGGAATCAACAGCAGCGTCAACCCAAAGATTATGGTGGCGCCGATGATCGTGGTTTTC
>DASZMG010000030.1:0-34346 GCA_035551975.1 Candidatus Acidiferrales bacterium
CCAGATATCTCATGTATTTCATTGTTGGACCCCTTTCGAAAGCCCAAAGCCTCTACCGAAGGCTCTCTGAAACTCACTGCCTATAAGGGCATGGCGGGGTCCAAACTCCGTAACGGCTGGCCATCGCCTAACCGACAGAAAATACAATTATTAACCGGAGAGGCCGTCAGAAGGCCGCGCCTGAGTGATCGGCTTTCCGGCTAATTTCAATCAAGAGCCGGTGCTTTTCAACCACGGTAAACACCCTAGAATGTGTCTCCCCGTGAAAGAGGAATCTGATACCTTGGCGGGCATGCACCGCGCGTTGCTCTCGCTCGTCTACCTGACACTGCTCACCAGCTTCACGGCTGCGGCCCCAAAGCCACAAAACGTCCTCATCGGTTCGGATCAGCGCGCTCGCGACCTGATCCGCTTGCTCGAGCTGCACGTCTTGCCGAAAGAGTCTGGTTACTTGGGAATTATCGGAGTTTCAGCGCAGAAGGTCATGGTGAATGGCCGCTCCCTCGCCGTGCAGAGCCAGAACTACTACATGCTCACACGCGATCGGCCGATCAACTTCCTGCATTGGCTCCAGCCGGACGACACGCATATCCTCATCGAGGGTGGCCCCGTAGACTATTTCATCTTCTATCCTGACGGCCGTGCCGAGAAGCTGACTCTGGGAATGAATTTGCGCGCGGGCCAACGCCCGGTAATTGCTGTTCCGGGAGGATCCTGGAAGGCACTGCGCCTTCACGACGGCGTCGCCTATGCGCTAACCGCGAATACTTTATCCCCGGAATTCACGCCATATCGCGTGAAAATTGGCGCCGGTGAAGATTGGGTGAAGCGGTATACGGGCGCCGCACCTTGGGCGACGCCGAAATTTTTGCGCGAGCTCATCGGCCCCAACTGGATTTCCTCGGGCAGTTCACCAAGCCGATAGCCCACGTTGCCGGCATTTGTTGCCAGCATTGTTGCTCGCTTGCCGATCCATCAGGATTCCCGTACTCTGATTTTTCGCCTAAAAGCGCTCAAAAGAGTTGAGAGGAGCCGGGATGGCCTGTCCCATCTGCCAGAAGCGTCCGCCCAAGCGGTTTTGTCCCGCGCTCGGCGAGAAAATCTGTCCGATCTGTTGCGGCAAAGAACGCGAAGTCACTCTCGATTGCCCGCTCGATTGCTCCTACCTAATCGCCGCCCATCGCTACGAGGCGGAACATCGCAAACCGCTTTCGCCGGACGATTTTCCCTACCGCGAAATCGAATTCCCGGTCGACTTCGTCTACGAACATTGGCCGGTCGTAACCGCTCTGGCTGCGGCCATCCTGCAATTTCAGTTCGAGCACAAAGAACTCCACGACAATTCCACGTACTCAGCGATTGAGAGCCTGGCGGAGACCTATCGCACTCTCGGCAGCGGCATTCTCTACGAAAAGCCGCCGGTCGAGCCAGTCGCCCACGTACTGTATGGCCAACTCGCGGAGTCTATTCAAAATTTCCGCAAGCAATTGGCCGAGCGCGCCGGCCCTTCTGCCGTTTTAAAAGATTCCGACATCTTCCGGCTTCTGGTGTTCTTGCTGCGCATCTGCAAGCAGGAAACCAACGGCCGTCCGCGCTCACGGGCTTTTCTGGAATTTTTGCGCACCCGCTTCCCTTTGCCTGCGACGGCTGCGCCGAAGGAGACGTCCCGCATCATCATGCCTTAGCGCTGGCTCCTGCGCGACGATCCTGCTCCGTTTCGCATTTGCGGCGGAGGCCGGTGGCCTGCCCGCCATGAATGCCATGAGGCAGACCAGAGAGAAGGCCATCGTGAGCAATGAGACGGTGCGCAGCTTCAGGCCGCGCACCGGTTTGCTTTCATCTGGCGCTATACCCGCTGTTATTGCCAGCGCTTGTTCTGGAATGCCCCGACGCCTCGCGCTTCTTCTCTTCTGGTGACCCATTCTGCGTCTTGCCATCTGCCTATCCTCCGTTACCAAGTCCCAGCTGCAACTGTGGCGACCTCCACGATTGCGATCCACTGCGGTCCGGCCGCGATCCGAGCGCGTATTTCCGTCGCAATCTCTCCACTCGCTCCGCGATCTCCTTGCGATACTCTTCCGGCGCATTTCCATATCGCCCGTACCAAGCCTTGTAGCGCTTCACCAGCGTCGGAAATTTTTCTTCGAGAAACGGAATAAATTGACGCAGCGACGCCGGCATCAGAAACAGCACATTGGCCGCGAACCACTGCGCTCCTGTTTCGCTCACCGCTTTTGCCAGCGCGTCGAGACCCTTCTCGTCGTCGGTCAGGCCCGGTAGCACCGGCATGGCCAGCACGCCTGCCGCGATTCCCGCCTCGCGCAGCTTTTGCACTGCCTCCAGCCGCAGGTCAGGACGCGGCGCACGCGGCTCGAGAAGCCGTGCCAGCCGTGTTTTCAGCGTCGTAACGCTCAGATTCACGCTCAGCGCCGATTTCGCGGCAATCTTCTGCAGCAGCTCCACGTCTCGCAGCACCTGATTCGATTTCGTGGTGATGGAAATGCTCAGCCCTTCGCGCTCAGCCATGCGCTCCAGAATCGCGCGCGTGGCGCCAAACTCCTTCTCGGCTGGCTGGTAGGGATCGGTCGCGGTTCCAATGGCGATATGCTCGCCCCAGACCCGCTCACAATTCAGGTCCCGCTCGGCTAGCGGCCCGGCATCCTGCTTCACATAGATCTTCGATTCAAACTCGCACCCATCCAGCTCCATGTATTCATGGGTGTAGCGCGCGTAGCAGTATTTGCACCCAAACTCGCATCCTCGGTACGGGTTCACCGTCCAGCGGAAGGGAACTCGCTCCGAATGGCACTCGTTCAAAATCGAGCGAACGGGCAGAAGAAAATACTCCGTCCCGCGCTTGGCTTCCGCGCAAGGGGAGGAGGCGGCGAGTCGCGCAATGCCGACCAGATCCTCAGCGGGCTTCGTGCTCCGGTCGGTAACCGGAGGGGGCGCGGAAGCTCCGCTTGAGGACTCACAATTGCCGTGGCGAGCGGCTTGGGGGAATAGGGTGAGACTGGTCTGCTTCGCTCGGTATTCGGCCCGCCGCCGAAGCGTCGGGGGAGCCGGTCGAAGTATGGGAGAAGTGGCCATTGGCGATCTCGCCGCACGGACCGCATCTTATTCGCCTTTTGTTCGCCATGTCAAGTATTTAAATTCGCTTTTTATTCGCCTACTGTTACCCGCTCGTTCTGGAAATTCGTTTGCCGCCCTCGGCTGACCCGCTCCCGGCGCGCCGCTATACTGCCAGAGAACGGTTGCTGAGGGCCCCGTGTCGGACGTTGGTATTCTCATCATCGACGATGATATTTCCAGCCAGCGCGCGCTGAAACTCGTGCTCGATTCCGAAGGATGGCGCGTGCGTATTTTGGCGCATCCCTCCCAAGCCATGGCTGAACTGGCCAGTGGAACTTGGGACCTTGCCATCGTCAATGTCGCCTTGCTGGACTTGCAGGGCCCGCTATTTCTCACCTTGAAGGAATTGTCCCAGGCGGAATTCTCCACTCCGCCGGAAGAATCCTCCGCGGCATCGGATAGCGGCGGTGATACCGGCCAACGCATCAAGCACTTCCGCGCTCTTTTTTTAGTTCCGTTGATGGGATCAAAGGAGGTGCCGCTGATTCTCGAACGCGAAGCGCTTCCTTACGCTTTCAAGCCCTACCACCTGCACGATTTTCTTCAGAAGGTCAGCGATCTTTTAGTCGAGAGTGGAGCGATTTCCGAGCCTTTGCGCGCAGTGGAGAGTTTCGTGGGGAAAAAGCGTCCTTCCGCGCGCGACGGACGCGCCGGCCAAAAGATGTTTGCTTCGCGCGAGGACTATCAGATGACCGAGGAAGAACTCATGGAATTCGAGCGCCAGGAAAAAGAGGAAGACGAGCGCAAAAAGCGCGCCAAGCAGCCTCTCAGCCGAGATCCTCTTTCCTGACCACTTTACCGGGATCCGTCGTTAGCTTTCGGATTTCACTCTGATCTGGTGTGCCCTCGGCTAGTTCAGCGGCTGTTTTGTTCAGCACCGGGTGCCGCACATCCGGCGCAATTTCCGCCAGCGGCGCCAGCACGAACTTTCGCTCCGTCATTCGAGGATGCGGAATTTCCACTTTGCTCGTGTGCAGCGCCTGCGCGTCATACAGCAGGATGTCGATATCAATCAGCCGCGGCCCTTTCGGCACCAGCCGTTCCCGCCCCATTTCGCGTTCAATGGAAAGCAGCGTCTCCATCAATTCGTCCGGCTGCAGATCCGTTTCCGCCTCTACCACGCAGTTCACGAACCACGGTTGATCGGTCATCTCCACCGGTTCCGTTTCATACAGCGAGGACTTTCGCAAAACCCGCACTCCGTGCAGGAGCAGAGCATCGATTGCTTGGGCAATATTCTTTCTGCGGTCGCCTATGTTGGAGCCGAGCGAAAGGTAAGTCTTCGTCACGCGCAGTGATTTCTTAGCTGAAAAGGCCGGGTTGCCGCTTCGGCTCAGCCATCCCGAAATGTTTATAAGCCAGCGCGGTGGCCACGCGCCCTCGCGGCGTGCGGTCGAGCAGCCCGAGCTGCATCAGGTAGGGCTCGTAAATTTCCTCAATGGCATCTTCCTCTTCGCTGAGCGACGCGGCAATCGTGCTCACTCCTACGGGCCCGCCGGAATACTTCTGAATGATCGCGAGCAGCAGGTTGCGGTCCACGTCGTCGAGTCCGTGCTCGTCTACCCCGAGCATGGCCAGCGCATCGCGTGCCACACCCAGGGTGATGTGCCCTTGCGCGCGCACTTCCGCATAGTCACGCACGCGCCGCAACAGGCGGTTCGCCACGCGCGGTGTGCCGCGGCTGCGCCGCGCGATCTCCGCCGCACCAGCTTCGTCCGTGGTTATGCCCAGAATCGACGCCGACCGCTGCACGATGCGCAGCAAATCGTCCGGGTTATAAAATTCCAGCCGGTGCACGATGCCGAAACGCGACCGGAGTGGCGCCATGATCAGCCCCGCTCGCGTGGTCGCGCCAATCAAAGTGAACGGATGCAGTTGGTAGGGATGCACGCGCGCCCCCGGACCTTGCCCGATGATCAAATCCACACGAAAGTCTTCCATCGCCGGATACAAAATTTCCTCGAGCGCCGGTTGCAGCCGGTGAATTTCATCGAGGAAAAAGAAATCGCGCGGGTCGAGCGAAGTGAGCACCGCGGTCAGGTCGCCTTTTTTCTCGAGCAGCGGACCGGAGCTGATCTTGATCGCCGAGCCCATCTCGTTGGCCAGGATCTGCGCCAGCGTGGTTTTCCCCAGTCCCGGCGGACCGTACAACAACACGTGATC
The DNA here is from genome assembly GCA_035551975.1 of Candidatus Acidiferrales bacterium. GTDB lineage: Bacteria > Acidobacteriota > Terriglobia > Acidiferrales > UBA7541 > Palsa-295. Next base: position 5,296 of record DASZMG010000030.1, read on the forward strand.
CAGCGCTTCGCCTCGCGCGCGCGCCGCCTCCACCGCGATCTGCAAGTTTTCCTTCACCCGATCCTGCCCGATGTAATCGCTGAAGGTCGCCGGGCGGACGCTCGCTTCAATCCGCGCGTCCTCGTCGAACGCGCGTCCGGAAACGATGCGGTTGTGTGGGTCCTTCATCTCCCGTGCTGCTTCGCCACTATTCGACACCGGCGCGCGCTCCCTTCTGCATCGCCGAATTCCCGAGAATCTGCAGCGACCCTCGCAACAGCGCCTCGAAATCGCCGTCGCCCTCCGCGCGTGCCTTTTCAATCGCTTTCTCAACCGATCGCGCGTCGTAGCCAAGATTCACCAACGCCGAAGCCACATCCGATTCGAGCTGCGATTTCGTCGTGGGCTTGCCCGCTTCGGCCACATCCACCACCACCAGCTTGTCGCGCAGCTCCACCACGATCCGTTCCGCGGTTTTTCGCCCCACCCCCGGAATGCGCACCAGTTGCAGCAGATCGCCTTTGCGAATGGCCGGCACCAGTTCGTCAATTCCCATGCCGGAAAGAATTTTCAGCGCCAGCGACGGCCCCACCCCCGACGCGGAGATCAGCAACTCGAAGCACTGCTTCTCGCGCGCGGTCAGAAATCCGTACAGCGAAATCTGGTCCTCGCGCACATGTGTGTGAATCAACACCGTCGTCTCGCTATGCAAGGTCCCCAGGCTCGCGAAGGTCGAAAGCGGCACCAGCACTTGGTATCCCACGCCGCCCACGTCGATCAGGATCTGATTGGGGCGTTTATCGATGAGTTTTCCGCGGAGCAAACCGATCATGTCCAGCGATTATTGAACGTTCTGAAGTGAAATGGAAGAGTAGCGCCCAAAAACGCAAAAACGGGGAAAAATTAACGGCGGGCGCGGTCCTTCTGCACCGCCTCATCGATCAACATGTCCAGCTCGCGCCGCGTCAACGTGACCCGCTCCGTTTCCGCGGAATCGCAGGTCACCGGCGCATCCGCGCTGGCGCCCGCGTTTATCCCGTAGCGCGATCGCGCCGCGATCAGTTTTTCCACGTCTCCGCCCGATAGCAGCATCTGTTTTCCGAGCTGCTCGGTTACGAGCGAAACACGCGCGAAATGTTCCGTGGTTTCCATGCGATAGAACGCGCTCAGTAGGTCCGGCCCGTAAGTGACTACACCATGGTTGGCCATTAAAATCGCGTCATGCCCGTGCACCAGCGGCTCAATCCCCGCCGTCAACTCAGACGTCCCTGGCGTGCCGTACCGCGCCACCGGCACGGAACCTAAAGCCACCACCAGCTCGCACAGCAGCGCTTTGTTCAGCGGAATTCCCGCTGCCGCGTATCCGGTCGCGGTCGGCGGATGTGCGTGGCACACCGCATTCACATCCGGACGCATGCGGTAGATCAACAGGTGCATCGCCAGTTCAGAGGAGGGATTGCGCCGCCCGCTGAGGCGGTGGCCTTCCAGATCGACGATGACAATGTCATCGTCCACCATCGCGCCCTTAGCTATCCCCGTAGGAGAAGTGAGGATTCGCCGCGAATCCAGGCGCACCGAAATGTTGCCATCAGTGGCCACAATGAAGTCGCGCTCGCGCAACCAGCGTCCGACGGTACAAATGTCGCGCCGGTGCTCCTCTTCAGTCTTCACCGCGCCGGGCGAGATGGTATCAGGCAGCATAGGGCTTGTCGTATATCCCAACCGCGGAAGGAAAGTCAACTCAAGCGTAAAACCCGCGCAGGCGCAGGGCCCGAGCCACCCGGTCAATCGCCAAAATATATGCAGCGATGCGGTTGTTCACCTTGTGCGTTTCGGCAAAGGCGATTACCTGGTCGAAGCTCTGTTCCATCACGTCCTGCAGGCGCTCGTTCACTTCGCTTTCGCGCCAGAAAAAACCTTGCCGGTCCTGCACCCATTCGAAATAGCTCACCGTTACGCCGCCGGCGTTGCCCAGGATATCCGGTATCACGAAGATGCCTTTCTTTTCGACGATGGAATCTGCCGCAGCCGTTGTCGGCCCGTTCGCGCCTTCGCAGAGAATCCGGCACGTCAGCCGATGGGCATTTTCACTAGTGATCTGGTTCTCCGTTGCCGCCGGAATCAGTATGTCGCACGGCCGGAACAGGATTTCCTGCGCACTGGTTTTTTCTCCGCCGGCCGGGAACTCGGGCAGCGGCTTGCGCTGGTTATATACCCAGTCATACACCTTGGGAATATCGAATCCTTTTTCGTTGTACAGCCCGCCGTGAATATCCGCAACGCCCACGATGCGATATCCCGCTTCATGCATCAGCAGCGATGCCTGCGAGCCCACGTTTCCGAATCCCTGCACGATCACATTGCAGTCTCCACGTTTCATGCCAAGTTTGTTCACCGCGCGATTCGCGCAGATCATCAACCCGCGCCCGGTGGCTTCTTTGCGGCCCTGCGAGCCGCCCAGGTCCAAAGGCTTGCCCGTCACCACCGCGGTGGTGGCCTGCCGCACGTGCATCGCATAAGTATCCATCACCCAGGCCATCACCTGATCATTCGTTCCAATATCCGGCGCGGGAATGTCGCGTTCCGGCCCGAACCACTCGCTCAACTCCGCGGTATAGCGCCGCGTCACCCGCTCAAGCTCGGTTTTCGAAAGCTTGGTTGGATCGCAAATCACGCCGCCTTTCGCGCCGCCAAAGGGGATATTCACCACCGCGCATTTCCAGGTCATCCACGCCGCCAGCGCGCGCACTTCGTCGATCGTCACATTCGGTGCGAATCGAATTCCGCCTTTGCCTGGTCCGCGCACCGCCGAATGCAGCACGCGGTAGCCGATGAACACTTCCAAGCTGCCGTTATCCATCGCTACCGGAACGTAAACGGTTATTTCTCGGGTGGGATACTTCAGAAACCGGTACAAACCATCTTCCAGCTCGAGTCTTCTCGCCGCCGTCTCGAAGCGCGCTTCGGCGGACTCGTACACATTCAATTCATTTTCAGCAAGAACGGGCATGTTCGCTCCAAGACGCGCGACAAGATGCGCAAGGCGCCCAATCTGCCCAACGTAAATGTTGGGCGGTCTGTCTCCACCTATGCCGCTCTTCGAGTATACGAACCCCCAGCAAGCGCGGCAATCTCAGGCAGTGCGGGATTTCTGCACGATCGGCTCGAAGTTGTTGACGGCCACGCACTGGCAAGTCAGGGTATCGTTGCTTAAAGCCGTTCCCACGGTGGAGGAACCTTCACCCAGGCCATGCCCGCAGCCTTCGCCGCTGCGATGCCCATGTCGGTGTCCTCAAACACCAGGCACTCTGCTGGCGCGACGCCCAACCTCTCCGCCGCCAGCAGAAACGCTTCCGGATCGGGTTTGCCCTTGCTGTAATCCTCGGCACACACCAGCGTGTCAAAACGGTCGAGCAGATCTAGCAGTCGCAGCGATTTCGTCACCGATTCTCTAGTCCCGCCGGAGACCACCGCAAACGGAATATTCCCGTGCTGCGCTTGGATATGTTCCAGCACTTGCGGAATCACTTTGAGCTGCGGCAGCAGATCGTAATAATGATTTTCTTTTTCGACCGTCACCGTCTCCACCGGCATGTTCAAGCCCTGCCTTTGGTTCAGGCGCGCTACGATTTCCGCCGTTGGCCGCCCACCCCAGGAATAGAAAAGCTCCTCTTCGAATCGGCAATTCCACGCGCCAAGCGCTTTTTGCCACGCCAGGTAGTGCAGCGGCATCGAGTCGACGATGGTGCCATCGCAATCGAACAGATATGCTTGGAAGCGTCCGTCAGGCAGTTTCAGTTTCATGCGGTTTCGTTGATTCTCTTTGTGGCAGTCGAAAGAAAGTCCTGCGAATCAGTTTTTCGGCGGCTCCTCCACAAATTTCGGGTGTCTCTTCACAACTTGGGGTGTGTCTTCACAAATCTATTGATTAGCAGCCGCGTCAGCTTCTGCTCGTCGTGCCGCACCACGTTTTCTTCCTGTAGCAGGTCGCCAGTTACGTAACGCAGTCCGAGCTGATCCAGCTCCTCAAACGAAGGATCAACCGGTTCCGCTCCCTGTTCCCGGTACTTCCGCAGCAGACGCGGAGCCACGTTCTTCGTATTGATCACCGCGTAATCGAAAACTCCAGCACGAGTGTGCCGGTAAATCGCCCGCACGTGATCCGCTACCGAATAGTGCTGCGTTTCTCCCGGCTGCGTCATCAGGTTCGCGATATAAACGCAAACCGCCTTCGAATTCGTGATCACGTCCACAATCTGCTCCACTAGCAGATTCGGAATGATGCTGGTGTAAAGGGATCCAGGCCCGATCAGAATCAAATCCGCTTCGCGCAATGCCTCCAGTACTTCCGGCACTGGCCGCACGCGCCGCGGCACCAGCCGCACCCGCTCGATCGCTTTTTGCGACCTCGAAATATTCGTCTCGCCCGCCACAATCGTTCCGTTTTCCAGCTCCGCTTGCAGCGTCACGTTCTGCGCGGTTGACGGAAAAATCCGCCCGCGAATCGCCAGCACTTGCGATGACACGCGAATCGCCGTGGAAAAATCTCCGGTGATGTTTGTGAGCGCGGTAAGGAACAGATTCCCGAAACTGTGACCGGCCAGCCCCTTGCCCACCGGGAATCGATATTGAAAGAGTTCGCCCAGCAGGTGTTCGTCCTGCGAAAGCGCCGCCATGCAATTCCGAATATCGCCCGGCGGAAGCACTCGATACTCTTTCCGCAGCCGCCCGGAGCTTCCGCCGTCGTCGGTAACGGTAACCACCGCCGCCAGGTCCGCGATCGGCCGCACCACGCCGTTCTTTTTCGGCCCGGCCACATATTCACCCAGTCCGCGAAGCACGGACGAAAGCCCGGTACCGCCGCCAAGCGCAACAATGCGCGCGGAACGGGAGCGATGCTGCTTGGAATTTTTCACGGATGAAGAATCAGGAAGCGTCAGCCCGCCGAACCTTCTCGCTCCGGATAGAGCAATTCGGTGAAGCGCGGATCTTCCTGCAGGAACGAAAAGTCTTCGTCGTTTCGAGCGTGATAGCGATTCTCAGGGCGAAGCTGAATCGCGATCTTCAAATTTTCCATGGCTGAATCGGCTTCTCCGGTAAGACAGTCGAGCGCCGCCATGGCGTAAACCACGTGGTCGGCTTTGGGCGCGGCCTTGCGCGCGCGATCCAGATGCTCGCGAGCCTCGTCCCAGCGCCCCAGATTCATCAGCGCTACCCCTTGCGTGTAGTGCTCTTCCACCGATTTGGCTGTTGGTGGAGTTGTTTTGGCGATCTTCTGGTCGCAAATGCGCATGTGAACTAGCGCGCGGTCGCGCAGTTCCTTGCTCGGCCCTTCCAGCACCTTTTCGAGCGCCTGCTTCGCGCGGTTGAACTTCTGCTGCTGGAACTGCAGCAAGGCGTCTTCGTAGGCAGTAAGCTGTTCGCGCTTGGCCGCCGCGTCCGGATCAGGAGCCACCTTCATCTTGCTCTGTGCTGCTAAGCCCTTATTTGCCAATGGTTTATTTCCGTTCTGAGGAGATTGGGTAGCTTGGGCTGCTCGACGTTTCACGAGTGCACCTTGCGGTTTGCGAAATCGAACCATAGCAAACTAGATACCCCCTCGTCAATTATTCACCCGATGCTACAGCACTACGTCCGTAGCAGTAAATACAGTCTATTGTGTTGCTCCTTGGCCTTCTTTTCCAACATCCAACTCACTGCTGACTGAAAAGGAGACTCTCCGATGCCCCCAGCTCTTCCAAAGCGCGAACTTGGTTCCAGCGGTATGAACATCACCATGGTCGGATTCGGTGCCTGGGCCATCGGGGGTGGCGGCTGGTCGTTCGGCTGGGGCTCGCAAAATGACTCTGAATCCATCGCCACCATGCGTCATGCTCTCGAACTCGGAGTCAATTGGATCGATACCGCCGCCGTCTACGGCTTGGGTCACTCCGAGGAGGTCGTCGGACGTCTCCTGCGCGAAATTCCAGCCAACGAACGTCCATACATCTTCACCAAGTGCGGCTTGGTTTGGGACGACAAAGACCGCATGGCTATGCCGCAGCGAGTGCTCAAGCCGGACTCCATTCGCCGTGAATGCGAAGCCTCTCTGCGCAGGCTGGGCGTCGAGCGAATCGATCTCTATCAGTTCCATTGGCCGGACGAGACTGGTATCCCCATCGAAGATTCCTGGAATATGATGCTCAAGCTCATCGGCGAAGGAAAAGTTCGCGCTGGCGGCGTCTCGAATTTCACTACGGAACTGTTGGAAATCTGCGAGCATATCCATCACGTCGATTCGCTCCAGCCTCCGTTTTCACTCATCAACCGCGCCGCTGCCGAAAAAGAGATACCCTGGTGCGCAGCCCATCGAACCGGAGTGATCTGCTACAGCCCCATGCAGTCCGGACTGCTCACCGATTCTTTCTCGGCGGATCGCCTGAAAACTCTCGCTGCGGACGATTGGCGGCGCCGCTCTCCTGATTTTCAGCCGCCCAAGGTCGAGCAGAACGTCGCTCTTCGAGACGCACTGAAGCCCATTGCCAAGCGCCACAACAGCACGGTTTCTTCGGTAGCCATTGCCTGGGTTCTCGCCTGGCAGGGTGTCACTGCGGCCATTGTTGGCGCGCGTTCGCCCAAGCAGGTCGATGGCTGGGTCGGTGCGGCTTCTTTGCAGCTTAGCGATGAGGATCTGGCCGAAATCGCGGCCGCGGTAAAGCGCATCACCGGCGACACCACAACCGTCGATCCTCGCGGTATAGCTGCGGAGAAAAAGGCAAGCCGCTAACGTCCGTGGCAAATCTGGCCGGCACCGACACGCGTTTCCAGAGGGGAAATTACTTCTTCGGCGCGGAATGAAACGGGTCCGGCTGGGGATGTGCCGGAACAGGCTCCGGGCTCTCGATATCGAGGTTCACCACGATGGGTTCCTGGCCGCTGCGGACCACCACCGCTTCCACCGGCTCATCTCGCTTGGCATTCAGCTCCTGGTGCGGCACGTAAGGTGGTACATAGATAAAATCCCCAGGACCCGCTTCATCCACAAACTCCAGCTGTTCGCCCCAACGAAACCGCGCGCGGCCCTTCACGATGTAAAGCACCGTTTCCAGTTCTCCGTGATGGTGCGGCCCGGTTTTTGCGTCCGGATGTACCACCACCGTACCGGCCCACAGTTTCTGCGAGCCCACTTTCGCGTGCGAGATCGCTTCCGCGCGCGTCATTCCCGCCGTTTGCGGAGTATTGCTGTCCAACTCGCCAGCGCGGATGATGCGCACGCCATGCAGCTTCCAATCAGGTTGCGTTGAGCTTTCTTCGGTCATTGGTTTGCACCACACCACACGTGCTGCGAATGCATTCTACTCCATCGCTACTGCACATCGATAAGCGCGCTCGCCGCAGCACCGCAGCGCCTTCGTCAAAGCACACCTGTAGCAGCGCTGCGGAGAACCCTGGATTTTCGGTGGCTTAGACTTTCGTGACGCTCTCGGCCTGAAATCCTTTCGGCCCTTGCCGCACTTCAAACTCGACCAACTGTCCCTCATTCAGCGCCTTGTACCCATCCATCTGGATCGCGGAGAAGTGTACGAACACATCCTCTCCCGATTGCCGCTGAATGAATCCATACCCCTTCGAAGCGTTGAACCACTTGACCACACCCTGTTCTCGAGTCAACGGATTCTACTCCTCTTCGCTGGAAGTCCCGATGGGACTGGTACGCCTAGGCCTAACCGCAATGATTCCAACTGATAGGGGCATGGGCGCTCGGATCCGCATCGGCGGCGCGCATTTTTACACAAACCGTTTTTTGTGTCCAGAGTTCCGAAATGGGGGAGAAGCGGGCAGGTCTACTTCAGAAAAAGATTACTTTACGGAGTGCCGCGGAAGCTGCGCATCGCCGAGCCTTCGTCCGCTTGCACATCGAAAACCGTAAACAGGCGCGTAATTTGCAGGATGTCGTGCACGCGGCGCGTAAGGTGCACAAGTTTTAACTCACCGTTGGCGCTACGGACGGCGGTATAGGCCGCCACCATCTCGCCGATCCCCGAGCTGTCGATGTAGTCCACGTCGCTCAGGTCGAGCAGGATTTTCTTGCGCCCCGCCTCCACCAGTTCGCGCACCATCTTGCGGACAACCGAGCTGCCCTCGCCGAGCGTGATCTTGCCGCTGAAATCGATCACCGCCACGTCGCCCACTTCCCTGCATGTTCCTCGCAGAGCCACAGAAACCTCGCGCAGTAGTTATTTCGCCAGTTATGTCGCTGGACCCGTACCGTTTCCCGATCCCGTCTTGGGCAGATTCTTCACCATCACCAGCTCGGCGCCGCCGGCCGGCCCTCGCCTCACGCAAAACCCGTCCATGAACGCGCGCATCAGGAAAAGTCCACGCCCGGACGTGCGCAGCAGGTTCTCTTCCGCTAGGCAATCCGGCACGTCCGCCTCGTCGAAGCCCGAGCCCTCGTCCAGCACATACACGGCCATTCTCTCCGGGTCGAACTCGATGGTCAGGAAGATCTTCTTTCGCCGGTCCTGCTGATTGCCGTAGTTGTAGGCGTTTACGACGCCTTCGCGCACCGCCATCCCAATCTTGTGAATATCTTCCTCGGTAAACCCAGCCGCTTCGGACACCCGCGTCACAATATTTTCGGCGAGGTCCACGCTTTCGAGTACCGTTTCCAGTGCTACTTCGAGACGATGGGTCTTGGCCTTCATCCTAGGTTGAGGGGAACCTTAAGAAGCCGCTCCAGAAGCTTTCTTATGCGTACCATGGGCTCAAAGGCAAGTCAATGATGCCGGTCACACACATGTGCCGGGCGCTGGTATGCGATTACGCTGGTATTTTAGGCACCACTAGGTGAAACAGCTTTAGCGGTACCGATCCCGCCGCTTCGATGGTTGCACCTTCACTAGGCCCCAAGTACACGCCGGCGCCCTTGGCAACGTCGTAGGCCTTATTGTCTAGCTGGATCTTGCCCTGGCCTTCCATCAAATAGAGAAGCTGGTGCTTCTCTGAGGCCGCTGCATTGAATTGTTCGCCCGGCTTCAGCCAGCGCAACACTCCCAGCACATTTTTCGCCCCGCACAGCTCCTTATTGAGTATTTCGGTCATTTCGCCTTGCGGCGTCTTCACCCGCGGCAGCGACTTCGTATCAATGAACGTCAGCATGTTCTCTCCCGTAACGACTGGCCTCGGCTTCCGTATTCCTACGTTTGCACCCAAACCCCGCCCTCAATCCGGTTCCAGCGCAAATCGTCCTGGGTGCCGTCGAGAATGGTCGTCACGAAGCGGTTTGGAGCCTGAAATTCAAAATAAAACAGCGGCGACTTCGAAGCGCGCAGCCGGTGCTTTTCTTCCGCCGGAATAAAGATCATGTCGCCAGGGCCCACGTCTCGCGTGCCGCCCTCATACTCCACCGTCCCGTTGCCTTCCATAATGAAGTAGAAGTGCTCGCAATTCTTGTGCATGTGGTATGGCGATGAGCCGCCTTTCACGTAGTGCATCACGCCCGCGAGCATGTCGTCGATCTTGGTAAGCTCCTTGTTGACGAAGAAGGTTCGCTCGCGTCCCGGGACCACCGAAACCAGCTTCGGCAGCTCGTCTTCCTGAAAAATGTACGCCATGATTTTCTCCTCTGCGTGACTCAGCAAAATCTAAACGAACTGCTCGCTCCGCGACTTCGCGCCCCACAACTCCGCGCTCGCGATTCTCGCGCCTTGCGCCAGCGACTCCAGCTTCGCCCACATGATGCTCGGATGCACGCGCCGGTTGAACTGCTCCTGCGCGAACCCGCAATCGGTGCTGGCAATCACGTTCTCGCGTCCTACCACGGAAGCGAAGCGTAAAATCCGCTCCGCCACCAGCTCCGGATGCTCCACCACATTGGTGCTGTGGCTGATCATGCCCGGCGCCAGAATCTTGCCTTCGGGCAGCTTTACTCGCTGCCACACGCGCCATTCGTGCTCGTGCCGCGGATTGGCGGCTTCGATCAAATAAGCGCCCGCGCGCACCTTCAAAATCAGATCCACAATTTTCTCGAGTGGCACATCGGTCGTGTGCGGTCCCGGCCAGCTTCCCCAGCAGACATGATAACGCACGCGGTCTTCCGGTATTCCCTCAAGCGCGTGATTCAGAATTTCCACGTGCCGCGCTACCCAGTGGTAATAATCCTCGAAACTCGCCGGAGGCACCATGCGGTCATACGTCACCGCCGCGCGCGCGTCGTCCACCTGCAGCAACAGGCCGGCGTCCACAATCGCGCGATACTCGGTCCGCAGCGCTTCGGCCAGCGCCACGATCAAATCTTCCTGCGTTTTGTAATATTCGTTTTTCCTGTCAGGAATTGCGCTCGATGGGGCCGCCACCGGCAAGAACGCTTCTTCGACATTCACGCCCGCGAGGGCCGCCTTGAAATTGGCAATGTCGCGCTGCAGTTCATCCAGTCCCGTGTATTCGATGGGCGCCACGCACACCGCATCCTGCGTGGTCACGTTCGACCAGGTGCGCTCGTTCGGCTTCTCCAGCTCTGCGTAGAATTCCGCGAAGCGCTCGCGGTCCGCTCCGCGAGCGAAGGGATTTGCGTCCGGCTTCACAGGCCGCTGCTCGAACCCGCTCAACCTCTTCAGCGCATAGAGCGACCAGCTTGTCGATTTGCCGAACTCGCCGTCATCAACAATGTCGATTCCCGCCGCTGCTTGCCGCCGCACCACCTCCGCAATCGAATCCCGCAAGCACTTCTTATACGCAGCCTGGTCGAACGCGCCGCCGCTCTCCCGTGCGCGCACGAATTCAAGCAGCTTCGCCGGACGCACCAGGCTGCCCACATGCGTTGTCAGTATCCGATTCGCGCTGCGTTTCATTCGGTCCCGTCCCTTGAGCCCCTAAACAGCCTGCGAATTGTAGTAACCCGCTCGAGTGAAATCAACCAGCGGAAAAAAACACGTACCGCTGCTAAATAGCCGGTGGGAAATAGCTTCCGATCAAAGGTCGCGCTCGCGAAAGTGGTAGACGGCGATGCCGAGCGTGATAACCAGATAAATGCTGGCATACGCGATCATCGTCATGCTCGGGATGGAAACATCTGCGAAAGGGGAGAATTGCAGCGATCCAGCCAGCGGCGACTCCATGTCGAAGGCAGCGCGGCGCCACACAGCTTCACTCGGCATCACCAGGCTCGACACGATGCCGACCATCGCCAATCGCGATCCTTCCGTAAATCCGCTCATTTGTTCGAGCCATCCACCCATAAATGCGGCTCCGAGTAGACCTAAAACGATGACGCCGCTGGTAAGTGTCGAAAACCACGTGCCAAACATAAAGGTCACCGACAAAGCGATGATGCATTCCAGAAAAATCAGCAGCGCTCCGCTCAGCGGATGCTGGGCCATCACTCCGCCGATCCAATATCCCTCCGCAACTGTTGCGCCGAACATCAGCGACACATACACGGCTACCATGGCCACAAATCCTAGCCATTTTCCGAGCAGGATTTGCCACCGCGCGAGTGGTTTGGTCGCTATCGCGTGAATCGTGCCGGAGGTGATCTCGCCCGCGATCGTATCCACCGAGGTCAGCGTCGTCATAACTACCGCGAGAAGATCCACGGTATATAGGCCGACCATCAGCATGGCGCTCACGATCTGGTAGCGCAGGAATGGCGGCACGCTGCTCGTTCGAAAATCCCCGACCTGAATATGCAGGCCTATACCGAACACCAGAAGAAACGCGAAGCCCGCGAAAAGTGCGGTTAAAAGGATTTTTTTGCGTGCAGCCTCCCGGAACGTAATTCCCGCCATAATCCAGACGCCCATCAAAATCCTCGGTCTTCGCCCATGACGTTCATGAACAACTCCTCGAGTGACATTCGTTGCGGCGTGAACTGATATACATCGGCGCCGGCAGCGACGAGATGGCGCAATATATCGGGAAGCACGTCGCGGGATCTCGTCGTAAACGTCAATCGCTCCTCGTCCACCCGTACGGAAGTGCCCCAGCGGTTCAAGTGCGAGACACATTCCTGCGTTAACTTTCGCGCACGTACCTCCACGCTGACCGCTTCTTCCTGGGCGCGCATATCCCGGCTGGTTACCACTTCACCTTCGCGGATAAACACCACCTGATCGCAGGTAATCTCGATCTCGCTCAGCAAATGGGAGTTCAGGAACACTGTGGCGCCGCGGTCCCGTTGGGCGCGAATGATGTCCCGAACCATGCGTCGGCCGAGCGGATCGAGTCCCGATGTCGGTTCGTCGAGAAAAATCAGGTCTGGCTCATGAATGAGCGCCTGCGCCAATCCGATCCGCTGAAGCATGCCCTTTGAGAAATTCTGGAGGCGTTTGTCGCTGTGAGGGGTGAGCCCCACCAGTTCGATGAGAGCCGGAATGCGCCCCTCAAGTTTGTTTCCCGGTACGCCGGAAAGGCGGCCGTGGAGTTCCAGAAGTTCAACCGGCGTGAGCCATTCATAAAAGCGAAAATTTTCCGGTAGGTATCCGATTCTGCGCCGAACCTCCACATTGGATGGAGGAAACCCGAGGATCAGCGCTTCGCCGCTGGTAGGCTTCGCGAGTCCGAGAAGCATCTTGATCGACGTGCTCTTCCCGGCTCCGTTCGGACCAAGGAAGCCAAAAATCTCGCCTCGGCGCACGGTCAAAGACAGACCACGTACCGCCACCTTGTCTCCGAACACTTTGCGCAGATTCTGCGTTTGAATCGCGATGCTGGCCGCTTCCGGCAGAGGCGCTCCCGTTACTTTAGCGAATCAGCGAGTTGAACTGCTTGGCTTGAATCCCCGAATCCCGTCAGCGAATAAACCAGTCCGTTTTTTGTCCAGACAAGCGCGTAACCCGGCCCCCGCCTGCCAGCCATGCTGAGAAGCGTGCCTTGAGTGCCGTCCACCTTTACCACCTCATACGAACGCAGAAAGCGGGGCACGGAGAGTGTCAGTGTCGCTTTCCAGTCGATCGTACGCAGAAAGTCGCTCGCTTGAGTCGGCGTCATTCCCGCCGTCTCCAATCCAATTTCCGCGAGTCCGCCTACGTCGAGACCCGCCGGCAGATTGACGATCGGGTCAGGCCCTTCGCGCAGACGCACACAGTCGCTGTACTCCGTGGTTGTGGGCGTAGGCCCGGTGATGTTGCTGGCGATGGCGCTGCTGGCGCTGGCGGGGCCGGGGCACGTCCCATATTGCGCATGCACCGATCGCGGGACCTCCACGTCGACCCTGGCGCCATCAAGGGACTCCGGAAACACCAGTTCCGGATGGCCCGCCTCAGTTGCGATCGCAGCCAGCCGTGAACGATCCACCGTCAAACCAACCTTGTGCGCCCCGGCCACAACAAGTTCCGGCTTGTCCTTTCTTGCACCCAGCAGTGCGACGTCGAAACCCGCTCTCTGGCGCGCAGCGGCCACGTCGGGAACAGGCTGGTCGTTTTCGTTCACTTCAACCTGCACCTTGTCGGAAATCATCTGCGTGACCATCTGGTGCAGCGTGGGATTCGCATTCGCGTCCACGAACGGTGAGAAATTCACATTGACAGCCTGGACCTTTTGAATGCGCAGTGACTGTAGAGATTTGAATAATGCGTTTCTGATTCCCGGAATGCTCAAGCTTCCGGCGGCAACCACGATTGCCAGCACGAACAGCCAAACAGGCTTCCGCGGAAGGATGGTGGGCTTCATTGGATATACCCTCCTAAGTCACCAAAATTCCCTAAGTGACGACAAAGCTATCAACCGAATCTGAAATTCGCATGAATGGCAGCGGGCCCAGGCTAAGAGTGCTTACGCCCGCCTCTATGTTCTCAACACATTTTTCTGGGAAGATTCAACAACCCGGCGAAAATAGATGGCGCCAACTGAGGTAAGTGGCCGCTTAGGCCCAATAGCTGCGGTCGAGCGTGCGGTACTGAATCGCCTCGCTCAGATGATTGGTTTCAATCGCCGCGGAGTTTTGCAGGTCGGCAATCGTCCGCGATACCTTCAGAATGCGATCGTGCGCCCGAGCCGAGAGTCCCAGCCGCTGAATGGCGGTTTCCAGCAGTTTTTCGCCGTCCGGCGAAATGGCGCAGTGCTTGCGAATCAGCTTCGGCGGCATTTGCGAATTTGCGTAGACGTTTTTCTCGCCGCGATACCGCTCGCGTTGAATCTCCCGCGCGCGAATCACACGCTCGCGCACCACTGCCGAGCTTTCAATCTCGCCGTTCCCGCGCAGCTCTTTGTATTTTACCGCCGGCACTTCGATCTGAATGTCGATGCGGTCTAGCAGCGGCCCCGAAATTTTCGACACATACCGTTGAATCTGCATTGGCGTGCAATGGCATTCGCGGGTCGTGTCTCCGAAAAATCCGCACGGGCATGGATTCATCGCTGCCGCCAGCATGAATCGCGAAGGAAAGCTCAGCGACAACGCCGCGCGCGCGATCGTTACGCACCCATCTTCGAGCGGTTGGCGCATAACCTCCAGCACGTTGCGCTGAAATTCCGGCAGTTCGTCGAGAAACAGCACTCCGTTGTGTCCTACAGACACTTCTCCCGGCCGCGGCACCGCCCCTCCGCCAATTAATCCCGCGTCGCTGATGGTATGGTGTGGCGACCGGAACGGCCGCGTGCCCACCAATCCGCGCGAATCGTCCAGCAGCCCCGCCACGCTGTGAATCCGCGTCGTCTCGATCGCCTCTTCGAGCGACATCGGCGGCAATACCGTCGGGATGCGCTTCGCCAGCATCGTTTTTCCCGCGCCGGGCGGCCCGATCAGCAGGATGTTGTGGCTTCCCGCGCAAGCTACTTCCATCGCGCGCTTCGCTGCCATCTGTCCTCGCACGTCGCGCATATCCACCGCATACTGGCTCGCATCGGCGAGCATCTGCCGCGTATCCACCGCCACCGGCCGGAACGATTCCGGCACGTTGATCATGTCCACCGCTTGCGGCAGCGACTTCACTCCGAACACGCAAATTCCATCTACCACCGCGGCTTCGCGCGCGTTGGCCTCCGGCACAATCACGTGATGAATTCCGCGCTCGCGTGCCGCCAGCGCAGCCGAAAGCGCCCCGCGCACGCTGCGCACCGTGCCGTCCAGCGAAAGCTCGCCCAAAAACACATACTCGTTCAGCGTCTTGCCAAAGAAACTTCCCTGGCACCCCAGCAGCCCCAACGCCATCGGTAAATCGAACGCCGATCCTTCTTTCCGAATATCCGCCGGCGCCAGATTCACCGTCACGCCCTGATACAGCGGATACTCAAACCCGCAATTTCGCAGCGCCGACTTTATCCGCTCACGGCTCTCCTTCACCGCAATATCCGGCAGACCCACCACGGTGAAAGGCGTGGGATTTAGGCCCTGCTGCGGGCCGATATCCACTTCTACCTCTACCAGGTAGGCATCGATGCCAAACACCGCCGCGCTGAAAGTTTTGAACAGCATCTCAAGAAGCCTAAGAAGGAGGGGTGAACCCTCGGCGGCGGAGAGCGTAACTCAAATCGTTACGTCACGCTACTGGATACTACGAAGAACGAATGTCGGTTGGATTTTTTCCCAAAACGGGAAAACAAAACGCGCACTCCAGTACGCGTCGGAGCTGTTGAGGGGGCCGAGCTTCAGCTGCGACGATAAGGCAGTCGCTTCCAGCGCCTTCCTCTCGCTGTGCGGTTTCTCGATAGGTTTCGGCGGGCTCTCTTCAGACAGGAGTTCCAATATGGGAATTTCGCCCGCGCCACGTCCGCACCCACCCGTGCTCCCTCAGTTGCTCTTCTTCCATTTGGCGTGACCACGCGCTCAGCAGGCTCGCTCGATTGAAATATCCCACCAATTTCCCCGGTTTGTCCCGCTTCACCACCGGCAGCCGCCCGATGTTGTTCTCCAGCATGCGCACCAGCGCATCATGCGCCTGTTCATCGGGATACGCGACAATCGGTTTGCTCGACCCCGCCTCCAGCACGGTCATCTTGCCTTCCGGATCGCTCTCGATCGCCCGCACTAGGTCGCCCTGCGTGACAATCCCAAGCAGTTCGCCGGTCGGTCCTTCGATGGGCAGTCCTTCCGTTAAGTTGTAGCTCCGCTCGTTCCCGTTGTTGCTTCCGTTCGCCTCGCCGCGTTTGCCGCCTCCGCCAGCGCCGATCCTCTCCGCCAGCTCGCCTACGGTCATCTCCGCCGGCACCGGCTGCACATCGGTCCGCATCACCTCGCCCACGCGCACCGCTTTCAGCGCAGCCGCCTCGTAATCTTCCGGCACGCGCAGCCCGCGCCGGGCCAACTTCTCCGCCATGATTGAACTCCTCAGGTAGCGCAGCCCGATCATGTCCGCGATCACGCAGACCAGCATCAGCGGAAGTATCGCGTTGTAATCGTGCGTAATCTCGAACGCGAACACGATGAACGTGAACGTCGCCCTTGACGCCGCTCCAAACACTGCCGCCATGGCCACCAGCGCGTATGCTCCGGGCGAAAGATGCGCCGCTGGGAATATCCGGTTCATCGCCATCGCGAAAACGCCGCCGATCGCCGCGCTCGACATAAACATCGGCGCCAGCAAGCCACCCGACGTGCCCGATCCCAACGAAATCACCAGCGCCAGCGCCTTAAAAACCGCCACAAGGATCAGCAACTTGAACGCGAGATTATTGTTCAAAATGTCGGAAATCGTGTCGTAGCCAACTCCCAGCACGCGTGGTACGAAGTAACCAATAATTCCCAAACCCAGCGCCCCGATCGCCGGATGCCACAGATCGGAAACGGGTAGCCGCTCAAACTGATCCTCCACCCAATACAGCAGCTTCGTGAATCCCACCGCCACAATCCCGCAGATCACGCCCAGCAGTAAATAGAACGGCAGCCCGTGCAGCACGTCGAAGTTCGCGCCCTGCATCGTGAACATCGACTTCTGCCCCAGCAGCAGCGACCTCACGCTGGTCGCCAGCGTGCTCGCAATCACCAGCGGAATAAAAGAACGGGAGCGAAATTCAAACAGCAGCAGCTCGATCGCCAGAATCACCGCGGCAATCGGCGTGTTGAATGTCGCCGCCATACCCGCGTCCGCGCCGCACGCCAGCAGCACCTTTCTCTCCGCCGCCGTGGTCGAAATAATTTGCCCGACGAGCGAGCCCATCGCCCCGCCGGTCTGGATGATCGGCCCTTCCGCTCCGAACGGTCCTCCGGTTCCAATCGCAATCGCCGCCGATAGCGGCTTCAAAATTGCTACTTTCGCCTCAATCCGGCTCCGCGCTGTTAGCACAGCCTCCATCGCTTCCGGTATGCCGTGGCCTTTGATCTTTGGCGTTCCATATTTCGCCATGAAGCCCACAATGATTCCGCCGATCACCGGTATCACGATGATCCACAATCCCAGCGGCGAATGTTCCGGGCTGCGAAAATGGAATGACCACTCGTGGTAGTAGGCCAGGTTCGTGAATAGCCCGATCAAGTCGTAGAGAACGTACGCGACAATTCCTGCCAGGGTGCCGACCAGCGCGGCCAAAAATGAAATCAACCCAAGTCGAAAGCCCGCCGGCCGTTCCCTCGGCAAGGCGCGTGCGATGGGAACCGCTGATGTCAAGTTATTCTCCTTACGCGCCGCGAATGCCAATCTGCCCCTGCTACTTCCTCCGCCTCGATGCGCGATTCGCCGCCGTCGGTGTCGCCAATTTTTTTCGCTTCCCTTTCGCGGCGTGCCCGCGAACCGCGCGTGTCAGCGCCGCGATCAGCCTCGGCCCTGCCGTTCGCAATTCTTCGCCGTGAGTCGCCGTAAGATCTCGCAGAAGCTTTTCGCCGCGTAGCGTCAGCCGCAAATGGACCTGCCTGCGGTCCTTGCCCGCACGGAAGCGCGAGATCAGCCCTTTTGCTTCCAGGCGATGGCTTAGCTCTACTGCGCTGTGGTGCTGGATTTGCAGCCGATCGGCAAGCACTCCTACCGTGGCCCGCGACGGTTCGCGCAGGCCTTTAATTGCGAGTAGCGCCTGGTGCTGCTGTGGCTCCAGGCCTGACCGCCGCGCGGCCTTTTCGCTGAAATTCAGGAAACGCCGTATCTCGTAACGAAAGTCCGCCAACGCCATATAATCGATGCGCATCTGCCGGTTAGTTGCTCACCTGGTATTATATCGTATAACGATATATATCTGCGAATAGGTTTCCAGCGGTTTTCGAATCAGGGCTAGAAGCGCGCCCGGCGAGGGCGCAGAGAAATTGATTCTTCGCGACGAGCAATCTCTGTTCGCCTTTGTTTTACGGTCCCGAAGCGAGCCGCGCCCGGTAAGGGCGCAGGCAAATTGTTCAGCGAGTCGAGGGATCTCTCTTCGTGTGCTGATCTCACCGCGAATGTAGCAACCATCCAGCTACCGAATGCGGGGAAAAAGCGCCGGCACGCGCCGCGCGTACTCTGCAAAACTCGCGCCAAAATTCTCGCGCAGCAGCTTCTCTTCCCTGCGGATGCGAATCTCCGTGCCAATTAAAAATACAGCCAACGCCACAATGTCTCCCCACCAATTGCTGAACGCCAGCGCCGTCGCGATCAGGTTCACCAACATTGCCGTATAAATCGGATTGCGCACCACGGCATACGGTCCCTGTTGCACCAACTCATGCCCTTCCACAACGCGCGCCACCAGCGCCCACTGTTTGCCTAATTGCCGTGCCGCAGCCAGGCAGAACCAGTCCGAACCCGCCGCCAGCGCCACGACAAAAACGCACAGGATCCAATCGCCTGCTCGCGAGTTTTTCATCAGCGCTGAACCATACGGCCGATGAAAGGCGAAGCATAAAAGGTACCCGCAGCATTGCAGCGCGAATCCCAGATGCGAGCGCAGGTCCCTCTTTGTTTCTGTCTCAGCCGCACCCTTTCTTCCAATCACCAATATCGCTGCGAAGCCCCACCAGCTCAGAAACACCGCATTTGCCGCGATAATTGCCGGAATATCTGGATGCAACATCAGAACGCTTTCTTCAGCACTGCGATCTGTCCTGCGTGATACAGATCGTGCTGCACCACTCCGTGCAAAAGCACGTAGCGCGAATCGGGCAGCGTAGCCGGCTTTTCGTCCAGTTGCGCATCCTGAAGTTGTTCCACTGTCCGCCGCAATTGCGCCCGGGATTTCTTCAGCTTTTCCAGCGCCCGCTTCCAGGTCACGTCGCTGGCCAGCGGAACGGCTGGCCAGTCCATTTCCGGCGTCACTTTCACGATTTCGTTTCGCAGCCGCCGTTCCACGATCTCGTTCCACGCTCCGATGTGATTCACCAGTTCCCAGATCGTGTGCGCCTGCGCGATCGGTCGTTTCGCCGCGTCTTCCGCGGAAACGCCTTCGAGCAGCGCCATCAGCGACGGCCCATGCCACGCGTCGCCCGAAAATGCGCGATCCATCTGATCGAGTATCCGTTCAATTTCCGTCGGCATAATGCCCTCTCGCTACAATGTCCTCCCCAAACGTCTGCTCGAATGCGCTTTCAGAATCCGTGCGGCAATCGCGATTTTCGCGACGCATCGCGATTCAGCGGGAGTGTGTGGCAGCTCCGATTTTCGTCAAGGCACGGCTTCAGAGTCTGTGCCGCAATTCGCTGTTGGTTCAGTCGCGCTCCAGGCTCCCAACGTATCGGCGGCGTTTCGCCCGCCATCTTTACCCATCAGCGCGTGCTTACCGCCGACTCGCCACCTCTACTACTGGACCTGCTATCCCGGTGCGAGTCGCCCCTTAGCGAGCGAGGGATCTCTCTTCGTGTGCCAATTCCGCCTTAAACGTAACAGGTGATGCTGCCGCTATCTCGTTCGGCGCCGTCATTCTGAGAGGCTGTGACTTTTTTGATTTTGCGCGAAACTCGATACTGAAAAGAATCGAGTTTCGCGACAAAATTCGCGTTTCTCAGAATAACGTCACACTCTCTGAGCGCCGGAATTTGCGCGAAGAATCCCTCTTCGCCTTTCGTCAGGGCACGGGCTTCAGCCGTGCCGTAAGCATTACCATCGAGTGCGGCTTCAGCCGCTGAGGGTCCAAGTTTTCTCCCACAGACTCGCCAGCCTCAAAACGCCTTGTCCGAATCGAGCAGAATCGTCACCGGCCCGTCGTTCGTCAATTCCACTTCCATGTGTGCTTGAAATACTCCGGTTTCCACGCGCACTCCTCGCGCCCGCGCCACGCTCACGAATTCGGCATAGAGCTTCTTGCCCTGCTCCGGCGGAGCCGCCTGCAAAAAGCTTGGCCGCCTCTGCCCGCGCGCGTCGCCATACAGCGTGAATTGAGAAACCGCCAGCAGCGCTCCGCCCGTATCGAGAAGCGAAAGGTTCATCTTCCCCTGCGCGTCGTTAAAAATCCGCAGGTTCAGAATGCGCTCCACCATGGACGCCGCTGTCGCCTCCGTATCTCCGCGCCCGACTCCCACCAGCACCAGCAACCCGGCGCCAATCTCTCCGGTTACCTTACCGTCCACCACCACTTTCGCCCGGCTCACCCGCTGTATCACCGCTCGCATGGAATTTTCACACGCTCCCGATCTCACATGAAGGCACCAGCGATTGTATCCGCCCCTTGCGCTAAGAATAGAACAAGCCGCGGCTCGGTAGCCGCTTGCCTTGCCTGCCTGTACCGCTGCCGCCGCCCTATGCTATCCTTGTTTCGCAAAAGCGCATTCACTCCGGAAGGCAAAAACTCAGAAGACACCGTTCGCCGCAGGACACTGCAACGCGCAGATCACAGAATGTCGAGTTGTCCCTCGGCCGCGCCATCTTCGAGTAAAACTTCCGCAAACCAGCAGGACGGAAAAATGTCGACAGCCGCCTCCAGTCCCAAGACCGAAACGCTCTCTCTGGCGCATTCGCCCGATAGCGACGACGCCTTCATGTTCTACGCTCTCGCTACCGGCAAAGTCCGGCTGCCGGGTGTAAAGTTCAACCACATCCTCTCGGACATCGAGTCGCTCAACCTGGCCGCGCACAAAGAGACCTACGACATCACCGCCATCAGCTTTTACGGCTACACCTACGTAACCGACAAATACGTTTTGCTCGATTGCGGCGCCAGCTTCGGCGAAGGTTACGGACCAATCGTTGTTTCCTCGCATCCAATCAAGAAGAACGATCTCGCCGGACGCAAAATCGCCATTCCCGGCACGAAAACCAGCTCGTATCTGGCGCTGAAGCTCTACGAACCAAACATCGAAATCGTCACCATGCCGTTCGATAAGATTCTCGACGCCGTGCAGGCCAAGGAAGTCGAAGCGGGCTTGTTGATTCACGAAGGCCAGTTGCTTTTCTCCGGCATGGGTTTGCACAAAGTCGTCGATCTCGGCATTTGGTGGCAGGACACAACCGGCCTGCCCTTGCCCCTCGGCGCCAATGCCATCAAGCGCAGCCTGGCCGTCGAAATGGGGCCGCAGGTGGCACGCATTATTCGCGAAAGCGTCAGCTACGCGCTCGATCATCGTGAGCCGGCGCTCGATTACGCGCTGCAATTCGCACGCGACATGGACCCGCAGCTCGCCGACAAATTTATCGGCATGTACGTGAATAAATGGACGCTTGATTATGGCGAACCCGGCCGCAAAGCCGTCCGCGAGTTGCTGGGGCGTGGAGCGGCCGCGGGACTGGTTCCATCGTCGTTCAAGGTGGAATTCGTATCAGACGCCGCTTAAAAGGGCGCGGCTTAAGCGCCCTCTCATAGGTGCTGTCATTCCGAACGAGCGGAGTCGCGGTTCTCAAAGCGGCGAACGCAGCGAGGAGGAATCTCTCTTCGCTCCTGGCGGGGCTTTTTGCGGCGTAGGCAAACGGCCAGAACAAACGGTTTGCAGAGGGTCGGAGCTTCAGTTCCGGCATTTACTCGCGCTCAGGACAATGCCTTTAGCCCCTGAAGGCGGGAAAGTATACAAAGGGCAGGTGTATCGCTTTCTCGATCATTAGAACCACTTTGCGTGTTCTAGTCGTTAATCCGTTTACCTCCCCGTTGCAAAGCCCCAGCGTTACGCGCCGTTCCGGCATCTGCCGCGGGATAATCGTAAAGACATGAGAGATTTGATCCAACAGGGCCTGGCCCTTCGCGAACTACTCCGCGAGCGCATCCTCATTCTGGACGGTGCCATGGGCACCATGCTACAGCAGGCCGATCTCACCGCCGAGGATTTCGGCGGGCCGCATCTCGAAGGCTGCAACGAGAATTTGGTCATCACCCGTCCCGACGTCGTTCTCGACATTCATCGCAAATATCTCCAGGCCGGTTCCGACATCATCGAAACCAATTCTTTCGGCAGCACGCCCATCGTTCTTGCCGAATATGGTTTGGGCGACAAAGCGCACGAGATCAGCCGCTGCGCCGCCGAGCTCGCCAGAAAAGCCGCGGACGAGCTTTCCACCGCCGCAAAGCCGCGTTTCGTTGCGGGCTCCATGGGCCCCACCACAAAAGCCATCAGCGTTACCGGTGGCATCACCTTCGATCAGTTGCGCAAAAATTTCTACGATCAGGCCAAGGGCCTCATCGAAGGCGGCGCCGATCTCCTGCTGCTCGAAACTTGCCAGGACACCCGCAACATCAAAGCCGGCGCGCTCGCCATCAACGATCTCAGCAAAGAACTCGGCCAGCCCATTCCGGTGATGATCTCCGTCACCATCGAGCCCATGGGTACCATGCTCGCGGGCCAGAACATCGAAGCGCTTTGGGCTTCGCTCGATCATCTCGATGTTCTTTCGCTCGGCCTGAATTGCGCCACCGGACCCGAATTCATGACCGACCACATCCGCACGCTGCAGTCGGTCACGAATCGTTTCGTCTCCTGCTATCCCAACGCCGGCCTTCCCAACGAGGAAGGGAAGTATCAGGAAACTCCGAATTCTCTCGCCGAGCAACTCGACCGTTTCGTCGGGCGCGGCTGGCTGAACTTGGTCGGCGGTTGCTGCGGCACCACCGAGCAGCACGTCCGCGCCATCGCGCAGATGGCCGAAGGCAAGAAGCCGCGGCACGCTGCCGGTTCGAGTCATCGCGCCGTCTATTCCGGAATCGAAATCATCGAGGCGGAGGAAAGCACCCGCCCGCTCATCGTTGGCGAGCGCACCAACGTCATTGGCTCGCGCGAGTTCAAGCGCCTCGTCGCCGCCGAACAATGGGAAGAAGCCACCGAAATCGCCCGTCGCCAGGTGAAAAGCGGCGCCCACATCGTGGATGTCTGCCTGCAAAGCACCGATCGCGACGAAATAAAGGACATTCCGCCCTTTTACGAGCAGCTCATTCGCAAGATCAAAGTGCCCATCATGATCGACACCACCGATGCGCGCTCCATCGAGCTTTCGCTCACCTATTGCCAGGGCAAAAGCATCATCAACTCCATCAACCTGGAAGACGGCGAGGAAAAATTCGAGCGCGTCTGCCCACTCGCGCGCACCTATGGTGCGGCGCTCATCGTTGGCTGCATCGACGAAGATCCCGTCCAGGCGCAGGCCTTCACTCGCCAGCGCAAGCTCGAAATCGCCGAGCGCTCCTACGAATTACTCACAAAAAAGTACGGTATCCACGCCGAAAACATTATCTTCGATCCTCTCGTTTTCCCTTGCGCCACCGGCGATGAAAACTATATCGGCGGCGCGGTCGAAACCATCGAAGGCATCCGGCTCATCAAGCACAAAATTCCGCACGTGCGCACCGTGCTGGGAATTTCCAACGTCTCATTCGGACTGCCGCCGGGCGCGCGTGAGGTCGTCAATTCCGTTTTTCTCTACTACTGCACCAAGGCCGGACTCGATCTCGCCATCGTGAACGCCGAGCGCATCGAGCGCTTCGGCACCATTCCCGAGCACGAACGCAAGCTCGCGGAAAGCTTGCTGTTTAACAGCGTTCCCGAAAATGTTCGCGAAGATCACCCGCAACTGGCGCTGCTTCGCGGCGCGCCTGCCGACTGGCGCGAGCAAAGCCGCGAACAGAAAGCAGCCACCAACCAATTTCACATCGCCGCCATCTCCGAGCACTTTCGCGGCGCCGGTGGGCGCAAAAAAGCGGTCGCCGCCGACCTGCCTCTCGATCAGCGTCTCTCGAATTACATTCTCGAAGGCTCAAAAGACGGCTTGATCGACGATCTCAATCGCAAGCGCGACGAAGGCGTTGCTCCCCTTGAAATCATCAACGGTCCGCTCATGGCCGGAATGGCCGAAGTCGGCCGCCTCTTTAACAACAACGAATTGATCGTCGCCGAAGTGCTGCAATCCGCCGAAGCCATGAAGGCTGCGGTAAGCCATCTCGAGCAGTTCATGGAAAAAGCCGACACCGAAAAGCGCGCCAAAGTGATTTTGGCCACCGTCAAAGGCGACGTTCACGACATCGGGAAAAATCTCGTCGAAATTATTCTCAAGAACAACGGCTATGACGTCATCAATCTCGGCATCAAGGTTCCCCCTGAAGATCTGATCCGCGCCCACCAGCAACATAAGCCCGACGCCATCGGCCTCTCCGGTTTGCTCGTGAAAAGCGCCCAGCAGATGGTCACCACGGCGGGCGATCTGCGCGATGCGGGCATTCACGTGCCGCTGCTGGTAGGTGGCGCGGCGCTCTCTGAAAAATTCACGCGTCTCAAAATCGCTCCGCAGTACAAAACGGCCGTCTGCTACGCGAAGGACGCCATGACCGGCCTGCGCCTGATGAATGAATTGAGCGATCCGGCGCGCCGCGAAGGTGTGCTGCAGCAGAATACATTCGCCGATACCGTCGCGGTCGAAGAAGCCAATCCGAAACCAGTGGAAGCGGTCGGCGAAGAGCGCTCTCCCAAAGTTCGCACCGATATCCCCATTCCGGCCGTTGCCTACCTCGACCGCAAAGCCCGCGCCGTTCCGGATTTGAATGATGTCTGGAGCTACATCAATCCCTACATGCTCTTTGGCCGCCACCTCGGTTTCCGCGGCAATTTCGAGAAGGCGCTTGGCGAGCGCGATGCGCGCGCACTGGAACTCTTCAATGAGATGGAAGAGATCAAGCGCGAAGCCAAGAATTTCATGAAGATCGGCGCGGTCTGGCAATTTTTCGAAGCGGAGCGCCAGGGAAATTCCATCGCGTTGTTCGCGCCCGATGGTGGCACGCCTCTGCACGTGTTTCATTTCCAGCGTCAGCGCGTCGGCGAAAAACTGTGCCTGAGCGATTACATTTTGCCCGCCCGTGAAGGCGCTCGCGATCATCTCGCCTTGTTCGTCGTCACCGCCGGCGCAAACATCCGCGAAAAATCCGAAGAGACCAAAGCCGCCGGAAAATATCTCTTCTCGCATGGCCTGCAGGCTCTCGCGCTTGAAACCGCCGAAGCCGCCGCCGAGTGGCTGCACCGTCGAATCCGCGAAGACTGGGGCTTCCCCGATCCTCCCACTACCACCATGGCCCAGCGCTTTACTTCACGCTATCGCGGCAAGCGCTACAGCTTCGGATATCCTGCGTGTCCCAACCTCGAAGACCAGGCCGGCATCTGGAAGCTGCTGCACCCGGAAGAAATTGGTGTCCATCTCACCGAAGGCATGATGATGGACCCGGAAGCCAGCGTCAGCGCGCTCGCGTTTCATCATCCCGACTGCACCTATTTTTCCGTGGGCGACCAGCAACAGGAGCCCTGATCCAGCGGTCCACATAGTTCCGCTTTCGCTTTAATTTCGCTGCGCGAAATTGCATTGAAACGCGCGTAAGACGACCGTCTCCTTCACGAAATTGCACAAAAAGCGGCTCATTAGCTGTGTCCGGCTCAAATGGCAATTTCGGGGTTTTTAATACATCGCAAGCCCCTACAAACGCCGCGAACGCGCAAAATCAAACAAAAAAGCGCCGCCCGGCTTTTCCGGTGTCAAACCATGGTGGCGGACAAAAGCAAGCTGTGATCGCCTCGTTTCAGCGCGATAGGTGTGGCACTATATTCGCTGGGAGTGGGTCAGCGCGAATGCGTTATCTGATTCTGAGCGATATCCATGCGAACCTCACTGCCTTGGATACCGCCCTTGAAGCGGCCAAGGGCCGCTGGGACGCAGCCGCGTGTTTAGGCGACCTGGTCGGTTACGGACCGCAACCCAACGAAGTCATCGAGCGCGTCCGAGCGCTCGGCGCGGTTACGATTCGCGGTAATCACGACAAAGTGGTGAGTGGTCTGGCCGACGCGGAAGACTTCAACCCCCTGGCGCGCAGCGCCACCATTTGGACGCGAGACCAATTGCAGCCCGCCAATCTGGAATTTCTCCAGAATTTGCCGAAGGGTCCTTTAAGCGTCAATGGATTCTCGATTCTGCACGGCGCGCTGCACGATGAAGACGAATATGTTTTTGGCCCCACGCAGGCGCTCGAAGGTTTGATCGAGTCTCCTTCTCAGGTTTCATTTTTCGGCCATACACACATCCAGGGTGGCTTCACGCTTCGCGACGAACAGGTGGTTGTTCTGCACGCGAAGCCTGCCGGCGGAGATCCGTTTGCTGTTTTGCCCATTGAAAAGGGGGCCACGTACCTGGTAAATCCGGGATCGATTGGCCAGCCGCGCGATGGAGATCCTCGCGCCGCATTTGCGATCGCTGATCTCGAAAATGGCGCGGTGGAGCTGTGGCGCGTCCCGTATGATATTGAAGAAGTGCAGAAGCGCATGACCAAGGCGGGCCTTCCCGAGCCGCTCATCTTGCGCCTTTCCTTTGGGCGGTAGGAGACAGAATGCTTCCGGGCGATAGCGTTAATTACGAGGAAAAGAGCCGGTTTCCCATCGCATTTCTGGCCGGCGTCGTCGTCGTGGCAATCCTCGGCGTCATTCTTTTCTTTGTGGTCAAGAGCACACAGCCGAAAGGCATCGCCGCCGCAAAAAATCTGCCTTTCGGCGCGCAAGAGCAGGCCTACGCGCCGCGTATTCAGTTCACCGGCATCCAGATGGCCCACTCCACGAATTTTCTCAATCAGGAATTCACCTTTGTTGCCGGAACCATCGTCAACAGCGGAGACAAAGCCATTGTGGCCCTGCAGGTGGTCATCGACTTCCACGATCAGTTCAACCAGAGCGTTTTGCGCGATTCCGAAGTGGTGCTTCAGCCGCCTGTTGCGCCGCTTCCCGCCGGCCAGATGCGCGACTTCCAGGTGATTCTCGAACGTATTCCCTCCGACTGGAATCGGCAGTATCCTTCGATACGCGTTAGCGGCCTGGTACTGCAATAAGCCGCTGACGCAATGCCTGCTTTGGCGCTTTGTATCTAAACGGAAGTTTTGTCTATGAACGAGTGGCACGCGTTTCATCAGGCGCTTGACGCCATGGTTGCGTCAGGAGGCGTTGAAGTTCATGAAGACGGCGAATGGCTCGCCGAATTTTCCCCATTCCAGTGGGAGTTCCTCGGCCAGGGGACGAACTCGCTGATTCATTTGTGGTCCGAACGCCGGAATCTCACCCGCCGCGTGGTGCGAGTCAAAGAGCAGTCGTCCGATAGTCTCATTCTTGAAGTGCAGCGTTTCGGCAGGCCCAAACCCGGCCGCCTCGAGTTCCTACATTCGGAAAGCCCGCGTCCTGCGGCTCGCGTATCGCGCGAACAGTTTCGCGCGCGCTTCGAACGCATCCTCGCCGACTGCTTTCCGGACGCGAAAGTAGGCGCCCTTTCTACCGCTCCCGACCTGAACAGGTCGCTTTCCGCCCGTTACGCGCGCGGCCTGATGCAGGACGGTTCGGGCGACTGGGCCCTGCTCGCTGTGCCTCCCGAAGAAAATTCCTTAAACGTCGAAGCAAGCCTCGCGTTCGGTATTCTTTGGCTCGACGCGGTGAGAAAGCGCGGCGAGCGCCGTGCCGTCCGCGGATTGCGCATTTTCGTGCCGGAAGGCGCCGGCCGCATCCTGCGCGAACGCTCGCTGGCGCTTTCCGCTTCCGCACACACCGAAATTTACGAGTTTTCCGAGCGCGAGCGCTGTGTTCAGAAAATGGACCCGGCCGACGTAGGGAACCTGGAAAGTTGGCTTGCGCCCTGTTCGCAGATAGAATCCTTGCTGGCCGCGGCGCGCGAAACAGCGCAGCGACTTCCCGTCTTGAACAACGCTGGTCCCGAGCTCTGCGGAGCCATCCGCCAGCGCGTTCTGCCGGGAGGAGAGCAAGCTGTATTCGCTTTTCGCGGGCTCGAATTCGCTCGATGGTCTCTGGAAGGATTGTCCTTTGGCCTGGACGATTCCCGGCGCCGGCTCGACAAGCTCAGCGAGCCTGCATTCACGCGTCTCATCGCGCAACTGAGTCTGCGCCGCAGTTTTCTTGCCAGCGAAACCAAGCATCCGCTCTACCGGAAAGCGCCGGAACGCTGGCTGGAAACGCTCGTCCTCGAAGATCCCGCCAGGCTCGATGCGCAACTTGATGGGCGCTTTCTTTACTCGCAAATGCCGGCGCTCACATCCGGCGACCGCGGCGTCATTGACCTTCTCGGCGTGACCCGTCGCGGCCAACTCGTGATCATTGAGCTGAAAGCTTCCGAAGATATTCAGCTGCCCATGCAAGCCGTGGATTACTGGCTGCGCGTCCGGCGACACCAACGCGAAGGTAGCTTTCAGCAGTATGGCTATTTTGCGGGACTCGAACTGGATCCGAAACCGCCGCTGGTCTGGCTGGTGGCTCCCAGCCTGCAGTTCCATTCCACATCAGACATTCTGCTGCGGTATTTGTCGTCCGAGATCCGCGTTACCAGGATTGGCCTCAACGAAAATTGGCGACGCGGGCTTTCCGTGGTGTTCCGGCAATAATTAATGAAGAGGTTGTTTGAACGCGCTGGAAGAAAACGCGAGCTAGTCGGCTACAGAGGCGGAAGTCGAAGCGGAAGCGGAGGCGCGTTTCAGTTCCGTTTCCGTGCGACGTCCGTTCAGCGCGGAAATCTCGAAGCGATCGCCGACTTTCGTTCCCGAGCGGTAGATGGTGTGAACCGGAAGCTCCAGCACGCTGCTAGCTTTCAGGGAAACCTTCGAAATGCGGAACGGCCGCACATGCTCTTCGACATGCACGACTTCTTTCTGCTTGTTGAGAAAAATCAGATCGATGGGGAAAAGCATTCCGATGGTGTGGACGCCGCGTGAAGGAACAATCCACAGGCCGGTGCCGAAGCGCGCCCATCGTTGCGTCTTGCCCAGCAACCCGATCAATCGCCGCAGGTAACTGTCCGCAACGATCGCTTCGGTTGCCACGAAGGTCT